>NZ_JBFBJJ010000001.1:181584-377103 GCF_040686055.1 Microbacterium sp. NPDC086615 | reverse complement strand
AGGGACCTGACGCGGCCCAGGTGGCTGAGCCTGTCGAAGCCCCCGACGCGGGGGGCCGGTCCCTTCGACAGGCTCAGGGACCTGACACGGCCCAGGTGGCTGAGCCTGTCGAAGCCACCGACCCGCACGGCGACGTCTCTCTCGACGCCCGCGAGCTCGCCGCCGAGCTCGCCGGGGGAGAGGACCGCGCCACCGACCCCGATGTCGCCGCCTACGCGCTGCGCCTCGGCGACGACGCGCTGATCCTCGCCCAGAACCTCTGCGGCTGGATCGCCCGCGCCCCCGAGATCGAGGAGGACGTCGCCCTCGGCAACATCGCCCTCGACCTGCTCGGCCACGCCCGCTCCCTGTTGCGTTACGCGGGCAGCTACGACGGTCGGACCGAAGACGACCTCGCCTACTGGCGCGACGAGAAGGAGTTCCGCAGCGCCTGGCTCTTCGAACTCCCGAACGGCGACTTCGCCCACACGATCGTCCGCCAGCTCCTGGCATCCGCGTACCTCGTCGAGCTGTACCGCGACCTCACAGCATCCACCGATCCGGTGCTCTCCGCCGTCGCCGCGAAGGCCGAGAAGGAGGTCGACTACCACCGCGACCACGCCGTGCAGTGGACACTCCGCCTCGCCGGCGGAACCGACGAGTCGCGGCGCCGCTTCCTCGTCGCCCTCGACGACACCTGGCCGTACCTCGACGAGCTGTTCCGCGACGAACCGCTCCACGACCGACTCGACGGGGTCGCGGTGCGTCCCTCGACGCTGCGCACGCGGGTCGACGAGGTCGTCGCGACGGTGTTCGCCGAAGAGGACGTCGAGGTTCCCGGCATCCCGTTCTCGTCCGCCGGAGGTCGCCGTGGCATCCATCACCCGTCGTTCGGACCCCTGATCGCCGAGATGCAGGTGCTGGCCCGCCGACACCCGGGGGCGACATGGTGACCGCGACCGCCGAGTACGCGCGCAAGGTCGCCGCCGCCGTGGTCGACCCCGAAGTCCCGGTGCTCACGATCGACGACCTCGGCGTGCTCCGCGATGTGCGAGTCGACGGCGGCACCGTGACCGTCACGATCACCCCCACGTACTCGGGATGCCCCGCGGTCGAGGCGATCCGTGACGACATCGTGCTCGCCCTCACCTCGGCCGGTTTCGACCGTGCGGTCGTGCAGACCACCCTCACCCCGGCCTGGACCACGGAGTGGATGAGCGACGAAGGCCGCCGCAAGCTCGCCGAGTACGGCATCGCCCCGCCGACCGGGCGTGCTCCGGCCGGCCCCATCCGACTGAAGCTCAGCGTCGCGTGCCCCCGCTGCGGCTCGCTCGACACGCGCGAGGTCTCGCGCTTCGGCTCCACCTCGTGCAAGTCGCTGTGGGAATGCCGCGCCTGCCTCGAGCCCTTCGACCACTTCAAGGCCCTCTGATGACGATGACGGATGCCACGCCCTCGCGCGTTTCGACCACACCCGCCCCGCGCGCCCGCGCGCGCTTCCACACCCTGCGCGTCGCGGACGTGCGGCCCCTCACCCCGACCGCGATCGAGGTGACGTTCGCGGTTCCCGACGAGATCGCCGACGCCTTCGACTACGCGCCCGGTCAGTACGTCGCCCTGCGCGCCACGGTCGATGGGGAGGAACTCCGCCGCTCGTATTCGCTGTGCCGCCCGCCCGCTCGTGGCGCGATCAGTGTCGGCATCAAGCGCGACCCCGACGGACGCTTCTCGTCGTGGGCGCACGAGGGCCTGCGTCCGGGCGACGAGATCGAGGTCATGAGCCCGCAGGGCACCTTCGTCTCGAAGGCCTCGACCTCGACAGGGCACGTCGTCGCCATCGCGGCCGGCTCGGGCATCACCCCGATCATGGCGCTCGCCGCGGGCGTCCTCGAGCGCTCCGCCGACAGCCGCATGACGATCGTCTACGCCAATCGCTCGTCGACCGACGTCATGTTCGTCGACGAGCTCGCCGACCTCAAGGACCGCTACCCGTCCCGCCTCACGCTCCACCACGTGCTCTCGCGCGAGCAGCGCGCCGCCCCGGTGTTCTCGGGCCGACTCGACGAGGAGCGCCTGCGCCTGATCCTGTCGCGACTCATCGATCCGGCATCCGTCGATGAGTGGTTCCTCTGCGGTCCCTTCGCCCTGGTCGACGTGTGCCGCGAGGCGCTCGCCGAGGTGGGCGTTCCGCGCGAGCGCGTGCGCTTCGAGCTGTTCACGGCCGGTGACGGCGACGCCCCCGCACAGACCGGGGGAGCGCGCCCCGTGCGCGTCCGCGCCGACGAGCCCGTCCGCTCCATCGAGGTCACCCTCGACGGACAGTCGGCGCACGTCGACAGCCCGGTCGCCGCGAATGAGACGATCCTCGCCGCCGCCCTCCGTGTGCGTCCCGACGTGCCGTTCGCATGCGCGGGAGGGGTGTGCGGCACGTGCCGCGCGCGGGTCATCGAGGGATCGGTGTCGATGACCGACAACTACGCGCTCGAGCCCGACGAGATCGAGCGCGGATACGTGCTGACCTGCCAGTCGCACCCGACCTCCGACGCCGTGCGCGTCGACTACGACGGATAGGGATGCCGTGATCGACTACTCCTTCGCCGACGACCTCGCAATCATCACGCTGAACGCGCCCGCGCGGCGCAACGCGCTCGGTCTCGAGGCGCTGACTGCGCTCGCCGAGGCGTACGACCGCGCCGAGGCTGACGGCGCCCGCGCCGTCCTGCTCCGCGGCGAAGGGCCGTCGTTCTGCGCGGGACGCGACATCTCCGGCGTGGACCCGGCGACCGACGACGTCGCCGGATACCTCGACGCCACGCTCGCGCCGCTCCTGCGTCGCATGGCGGCTTTTCCCGCGCCGACATTTGCCGCCGCTCAGGGCGCGTGCCTCGGCGTGGGCCTCGGTCTGCTCATCGCCACCGACGTCGTCTTCGTCGCCGACGACGCGAGAATCGGCTCGCCCTTCGCCGCCCTCGGCGCGACCCTCGACTCCGGCGGTCACGCCCTGTTCGTCGAGCGCCTCGGCACCCACGCCACTCTCGACCTCATCTACACGGGCCGGATGCTGACGGGCGACGAGGCCGTGCGCGCCGGGCTCTTCTCACGGGTGGTTCCGGCATCCGAGGTCCAGGATGCCACCGAGCTCGCCGCCCGCCGGGCCGCGGCCGGACCGACCGAGGCGTTCCGCGCCAGCAAGCGCATCGTCACGGCGATCCGCGACGAGCGGCTGGGCCTGTGGGAGGCGATGGCGCTCGAGAACCGCGCGCAGGCCGCCCTCTCCCGGACGGAGGACTACCGCGAGGGCTTCGCCGCGTTCCAGGCGAAGCGCGCGCCGGTGTTCACGGGGCGCTGACGTCCGCGTCGCTCGCGCGCACGAACGGGAGGCACTGCCCGTCGTCGACGTTGCCGTACTCGAGGCACAGCCCCGGGCCGGAAGCTCGGAGGTTCACCGAGAAATCGTCTCGCGGATCGTGGACGTGAGGAATCACGGACACGGAGCCGCTGTCGCGCGTGCCGGTCGGGTCGAAGAAGAGCCACTCACCGTCCAGGTCGACCGTGTCGTTCCTGTCGAGCTCGACGGGCTCCGGTTGCGAGGGATCACTTGTCACCGCCGCGCGGGGAACATGCTCGAGTCGCACGGTGCCGTCTTCATCGAAACGGAGGATGGCGGAATGCTCGTTCTTCGGCGCTGTCCATTCGCCGATCAGATCGTCGCTCGTCTGGAGAGGAGGGGGCGAGGCAGCGCACGACCCGCACAGCGCGACGAGCAGAATGGGTGCCACCGTCTTCGCGACGCGCGAGGCCGCGGTGCCGAAGAGGGGCCGCGCTTCCATGGTCGCAGTATGACATTGCGCCGCGACCGGCCCGTCCGTCCGCGTGCGCCGCTCGCGCAGCCGGCCGGTGATTGAATCGGCTCATGTCGACAGACGAAGAAGCCGAACTCGCGCAGCTGCGTCACCGGGCGTACTCGCCCTCCGCCGACATCGCGTCGGATCCCGACGCCGTGCGTCGCCTGGTCGAGCTCGAGGCCCGGGCGGCCGCGGACGAGCGGGTGCCCGAGCCGGCCCCGGCGGCGCCAGACGAGCCCGTCGCCGCTCCCGAGGACGAGATTCCGGATGCCATCCCCGAGCGGTCGCGGTTCACGCTGCCGCGTCTGCGCCGGTCGACGGTGATCATGCTGGGAGCGGCTGCGCTCGTGGTGGCGACCCTCGCCACGCTGCTCGTCGTCGTGCAGCGCGTGCAGACCGACCCCCTCCAGGCCGGAGCGACGCAGATCGCGCGCCTGGCTCCGGACCCGACCTTCGAGGCGCCGAGCTCGCTCACCGTGGGGATCACGGGCAACGTCACGGCCTTCGAGGAGTTCGAGGGCTTCCGCGTGATCTCCCAGCCGTCGTACTTCGACGCGGAGGGCGCTGCCCGCTGCATGACGGTGTGGCAGCCGGAACTGCTCGACAGGGCGGGTGGTGGCGGGTTCTCGTACGACGGCAAGTTCTTCCTGACCACCTGCGGTGCCGGTTCCTTCCCGGCGAGCATGACGATGCTGCTCCGAGAAGAAACCCCCGAGCGCGCGCAGACCGACTTCCCCGCGGGGACCGCCCTGCAGTTCGTCTACGATGCGGCGAACAACGAGATCGTCGTCTTCCGCGGCTGATGTCGGAAACGACGATGCCCCGGCACGCGGCCGGGGCATCGTCGAACGGGGCGGTCGTCAGGCCGCGGTGGTCACCGCGAACTGCACCGAGCCCTGGGGGTCGATCTGCGCGTCGAGGACGCGGTCATCGAGCACGGCGGCGGCATCGGTGTCGAGGAACACGCGCGCGCCGGCGTTCTCGACGACGGCGTCCTGGGGCTGCGGACCGTCGACGACCGACAGCGTGAACTGCGACTCGGGCGAACCCGCGCCCTCGATGCGCACCCCGCCCTGAGCGGCGTCGGGGTACTGCGCGGTGATGGTCTTGACGGCGGTCGTGGCCTCTTCGGTGAGCGTCAGCATTCGTGGCTCTCCTTCTTTGTCGACGACAGGAGCCAGCCACGATGCCGAGAATCCGCGCGGCTCTCAACCTCTGGCATCCATTTCCAGGGGATTCCCACCGAGCGCTCAGAGGTCACACGAAGGGCCCGTGCGGCGATCAGGGCAGCAGACCCGCGCGCCTCGCCCGTGCGACGGCGGCGTGCCGCGTCGAGGCGTCGAGCTTGGCCATCGCCGACGCGAGATACGACTTCACGGTGGTCTCGCGGAGGTGAAGGGATGCCGCGATCTCGCCGTTCGTCGAACCGACGGCCGCGCACGCCAAGACGTCGATCTCGCGGCGCGACAGGTGGATGTCGGCGTCCTCGCCGGAGCGGGGAGCGTCGCCGGTGAGCGCGGCCAACCGTGCCTCGAGCTCCTCGAGTCGCCGGCGCACGTCGTCGTCACCGACCGTCGCGGCGATGCTGCGCAACTGCGCGTAGCTCTCGCGGATCTCCTCACGCACGCCGACGCTCAGCCCGGTGTCGCCCACCGGCATGCTCGAGAGGCGCCGATCCACTTCTTCGCGGACACGCAGTTCGGTGCCGAGTTCTCCGGCGACGTCGAAAGCCGGTCGCGCCTCGAGCTCGCCGACCGGGGCCTGTGCCCACGACCCGCAGTACAGGACGCCTCGCGCGTGACCGCGGACGAGCACGGGGACGGCGAAGAGGGTCGCGATTCCCTCGCCCAGAATGGCCCGGTCGTAGTCGTGGGTAATGGACCGCGCGGTGCGGTAGTCGAGCGTCATGCGCGGTCGTCGTTCGACGAGGGCCCGTCCGCCGAGGCCGCGCTCAGCGCGGACGACCAGGCCCTCGATACTGCGCGTGCGCGCACCGACGATCGTCGAGACGTGGACGGCGCCGTCGTGCTCCAAGCCGCCGAACGCCAAGGGGAAGTGGGTGCGGCGCGCGAGCTCGGTGACAGCGTGCGACACCAGCGTCGCGTCGTCGCGAAGAAGAGTCGGTGCTCCCACGAGAACTACCTACTTCCGGGGGTGACGGCTGCGTCGCCGCCTTTCGTAGCGTCGACCCTACCACCGGGAGCGCTACCACGATCCCGGGTCACCATCCCCCCATCGGTGCGAGGTTGCACCGGTCCCATGAGGCAAGGAGGCCACATGACGGACAGAAGGATCGACCCCGCTCGCGGGGGCGGCGTCGACTACATCACGGTTGAGGAATCGCCCCGCTTCCGCGAGTTGAAGAAGCGCCAACGCAGCTTCATCTTCCCGCTCGCGGTCGCGTTCCTCGTCTGGTACTTCGTCTACGTGCTGCTGTCGTCGTTCGCCCCGGCGTTCATGGCGCAGCCCGTGTTCGGTGCGGTGACGGTCGGACTGCTGTTCGGCCTCGGGCAGTTCGTCACGACCTTCGCGATCACGATGGGATACGTCGCCTACGCGAACCGTCGGCTCGATCCCATCGCCGAAGAGCTGCGTGACGAGCTCGAGCGCACGGAGCGGGGGTCGAAGTGAACGAGGTCTTCGGCACCGTCCACGCCGCCGTTCAGACGGTCGAGAACAACCCGGTTCTGAACATCTCGATCTTCGGAGCCTTCGTCGCGGTGACGCTGTTCATCGTCATCCGTGCCAGCCGCAACAGCAAGACGGCGGCGGACTACTACGCCGCCGGGCGTTCGTTCACGGGGCCGCAGAACGGCTTCGCCATCGCGGGCGACTACCTGTCGGCGGCCTCCTTCCTGGGGATCGTCGGCGCGATCGCGATCAACGGGTACGACGGATTCCTCTACTCGATCGGCTTCCTCGTCGCGTGGTTGGTGGCGTTGCTGCTGGTGGCCGAGCTCATGCGCAACACCGGCAAGTTCACGATGGCCGACGTCCTCTCCTTCCGGCTGCGGGAGCGCCCGGTGCGGATGGCCGCGGCCATCACGACCCTCGCGGTGTGTTTCTTCTACCTGCTGGCGCAGATGGCGGGCGCCGGCGGACTCGTCTCGCTGCTCCTCGGCATCACCGAGCGTCTCGGGCAGTCCATCGTCGTCGCGGTCGTGGGCCTGCTCATGATCGTCTACGTGCTCATCGGCGGGATGAAGGGGACCACGTGGGTGCAGATCGTCAAGGCGTTCCTGCTGATCGGCGGCGCCGTCGTCATGACGATCTGGGTGCTCGCGATCAACGGGTTCAACCTCAACACGCTCCTCGAGGCCGCCGTCGCCGCATCGCCGAAGGGTGAGGCGGTGCTCGCTCCAGGTCTGCAGTACGGCAAGAACCCGTGGGACTTCATCTCCCTCGCGCTGGCGCTCGTGCTCGGCACTGCGGGTCTGCCGCACGTCTTGATGCGCTTCTACACGGTGCCCACGGCCAAAGAGGCACGCCGCTCGGTGGTCTGGGCCATCTGGCTCATTGGGCTGTTCTACATCCTCACCCTCGTGCTCGGTTACGGTGCGGGCGCCCTCGTCGGACCGGATGCCATCCTCGCGGCACCGGGAGGCGTCAACGCGGCTGCTCCACTGCTCGCCCTCGCCCTCGGCGGACCGATCCTGCTCGGGTTCATCTCGGCCGTGGCCTTCGCGACGATCCTCGCGGTGGTCGCCGGTCTGACCATCACCGCGGCTGCCTCTTTCGCTCACGACATCTACGCGAGCGTCGTGAAGAAGGGGGACGTTCCGCCCGACGGAGAGGTGAAGGTCGCGCGGCGCACCGTCATCGTCATCGGCGTCCTCGCGATTGTCGGAGGCATCGGGGTGCAGGGGCAGAACGTCGCCTTCCTGGTCGCCCTGGCCTTCGCCGTCGCGGCGTCCGCGAACCTCCCGACCATCCTCTACTCGCTCTTCTGGCGCCGTTTCACCACGCGCGGCGCAGTCTGGAGCATGTACGGCGGGCTCGGCTCGGCTCTCGTGCTGATCGTCCTGTCTCCGGTGTTCTGGGGCACGCCCACCAGCGTGTTCGTCAACACCGGCGTGGCGATCTGGCCGCTGAACAACCCGGGCATCGTGTCGATCCCGCTGGGGTTCCTCCTCGGATGGCTCGGGTCGATCACCTCGCGTCGCGCCGAGGACGCGCGCAAGGCCGCCGAGATGGACGTCCGCTCGCTCACCGGCTTCGGCGCCGAGAAGGCGTCCAGCCACTGACGATCCCGTTCGGATCGGGAGCGCCCGGTCTCGTCGGCACCAGCCGTCGGGCCGGGCGCTTCCCGTTTCGGCGGCAGCGCCCGGGTCCGTCGTGCGTGGCCTCCCTCGTCGCCGCGCCGGTGCACCGGGCCGCACGAGAGGACGTCACCCACCCCCGCGCAGTCCCTCACGGAGCACGACGTCATTCTCCAGCGACAGCAGGTACTCCTTGACCTCGGGGTGTCCGCCGTACTCGCCGATCGATCCGTCGGCGCGCACCACGCGGTGAACGGGGACGACGATCGAGAAGGGGCTCTTCGCGCACGCCGTCCCTACGGCCCGCGCTGCTCCGGGCGCACCCGCCAGGATTGCGACCTCGCCGTACGACGCCATCTCGCCGTAGGGGATCTTGACGGTGGCCTGGAGCGCCGTCCGCGTGAATCCCTGCACCAGTCGCCAGTCGAGCGCGACGTCGAAGTGTCGTCGCGCCCCGTCGAAGTACTCGTCGAGCTGCGTCCGCAGGTCGACGGCGCCCTCGGGTTCGGGTTCGGGGAGAACCCCGAGCCGCTGCGCGATCTGCGCCCGAGCGAGGTCCATCCCGTCGTGCGCGACGTCGAGCCGCACCAGGGCCTCATCGACGAAAGTGAGCAGGATCGGGCCGACAGGGCTGTCGTATTCCGTGCTGGTGACTGTGTTCATGTGCTCATCCTCGTGACCGGGCGGACCGTCCGTCGGGGCGGCGTCGCGAAAGGGGGACAGCCCGGCGATTCGGCATCCTGGGGAGGAAGAGCCGATCCGACGGCGTGTCGCGGATTCCCGCAAAACCCGCCCCGGCTACGCCCCATCCGGGAATGCCCGGCTTAGTCTGGCAGGTGTGTGGCGAGCTGAGGAGGACACCGTGAGCGGTGCCGACGGAGACGTTCCCTCGTCGACCGTCGATCCGGGCGAGCTGCGACTGTCGGAGCCCGGCATCGTGGTCCGCCACGTCGCCGACCCCGAGCGCGATCGCATCCGCGCCGAGGCGGCCGCCCTGGGTGGCCGATCCACGCTGCTGCGGTTCGACGACGCGCTCGACGCCGGCATCGATATCACGAAGGCTCACCCCGGGTCGCTGCCCCAGTTCATCACCGGTCGGGCGACGCTGCTCTCCAACCTCTTCCGCGACGAGGTGGCGCTGCGCACCGCGCGACTGGCGGCCGAGCGCATCACGGCGAAGAACGTCGAGCTGCGCACCGCGCGCGGCCTCGAGCCCGTCCATCTCGCCGTGGGTCTCGCCGCGTGGAAGATCGGGGGAGTGGAGTGGTCCTCGCCCGTTCTGCTCCGGCCCCTCGCGATCCGTCGCCACAACGGCGATTTCGAGCTGAAGCTGCACGGTGCTTTCGTGATGAACCCCGAGCTGGCCCGCGCATTCCGCAGCCACCTCGGTATCCACATCGACAGTGCCGC
This sequence comes from Microbacterium sp. NPDC086615, assembly GCF_040686055.1. Classification (NCBI taxonomy): domain Bacteria; kingdom Bacillati; phylum Actinomycetota; class Actinomycetes; order Micrococcales; family Microbacteriaceae; genus Microbacterium; species Microbacterium sp. NPDC086615. The sequence continues at coordinate 367,610 of NZ_JBFBJJ010000001.1, read as the reverse complement.
TCTCGCCGGCCTCGCCTACGACCAGGGCGTGTTCAAGCCGCAGCCGGTGATCGATCACATCCGTCGCCTGACCACGCACGTCCCGACGTTCGTGGTGCACCCGCGCTTGGTCATCTCGTCGTTCGCCGACGTGGGCTCGGGCATGGCCCGCGACACGCAGCATCTCGACGACACGCTCCTGAACGCCCTCGCCGGGCACCCGGACGACCGTGCGCGGATCACCGTGCGCCGCGAGGACCCCGTCATCGTCAGCCCCGACGAGCGCCCGCCGGCGTCCGACACCCTCCTGCTCGACGCGGACGCTGAGCAGGAACGCGTCCTCGCCCGAATCGCCGCAGGCCACTCGCTCGCCGTCCACACGCTCCCCGGCACCGGTGGTACCCAGACCGTGATCAACGCGGTGGGACAGCTGGTGCACGCCGGAAAGCGCGTCCTCGTCGTCAGCGCCCGCCGCTCCACGCTCGACGGCATCCGTCACCGCCTCGCCGGGGTCGGTCTCACGGGGCTCGCGGTCTCGCCGAACCACGTGCGCCGCGACCTGATCCGCGCGATCGGCCGCAACGAGAAGGCCGAACAGCCCAAGGTCGCCGAGATCGACGACGCGCTGCTCCGCCTGCGCACCGTCCTTCGCGACTACCGCTCGGCCGTGACGGAGCCGCACCTGGCGCTGGGGGTCTCGGCCCTCGACGTTCTGCGTGCGCTCACGGCTCTGGCATCCACCTCCCCGCCGCCGTCGACCGCCGCCCGCTTCGATCTGGCGACCATGGAACGACTCGCCGGGCGCCGCGATGCGGCCGCGCGGGCGCTGGCGATGGCCGCGCGTCTGGGCGAGTTCCGTTTCGGACCCGACGACTCCCCGTGGTACGGCGTGAGCTTCACGCGCACGGAAGACGCGAGAGCGGCGCACGACCTCGCCGGCAAGCTCCACACGAACGACGTACCGCGCCTCCTCGAGCGCGGATACGAGCTCATCGCGCAGACGCGCATGCGTCCGTTCCAGACGGTGTCCGAGCTCGGCGCGTACCTGAAGCTCCTTCAGGGCATCCGCGAGTCGCTCGACCGCTTCAGCCCGAGCGTCTTCGAGCGCCCGCTCGGCGAACTCATCGACGCCCACTCACCGCGTCGCGACGCGTCGCCGATGAGCGGCCCGAACCGCCGTCGCCTCAAGCGCCTGTCGAAGGAGTACGTGCGCCCCGGCGTCCACGTCACCGACATGTACGAAGCGCTCGTGCGGATCCAGCAGCAACGCACCGAGTGGCAGCGCGTCGTCGAGGCCGGCGTCACGCCCGAAGTGCCCCTGGGCCTCGCTGATGTGCACGTCGCCTGGCAGCGCGTCGACGCCCTGCTCGGCGAACTCGATCAGATCCTCGGCCGTCAGGGGTCGGAGCGCCTCGCGACCCTGCCGGTGCACGAGCTCGTGCGCACGCTCGCGGGTCTCGCCGCCGAGTCGACGTTCTTCGACAATCTCGTCGAACGTGCGCAGCTGCGCTCCGAGCTCGCCCGCCTCGGGCTCGAGCCGCTGCTGGTCGAGCTGTCGGTCCGCCACGTTCCCGAAGAGCGCGTGGGCAACGAACTCGAGTTCGCGTGGTGGCAGTCGGCGCTGGAGCACCTCTTGCGCACCGACCGCGCGCTGCTCGGCGCGAACACCGCCGTGGTCGATCGTCTCGAGCGCGACTTCCGTCTCGTCGACGAGGCGCACGCTGCCGCCGCGGGTCCGCTGCTGGCTGCCGAGCTGGCGAAGCAGTGGCGCATCGGCATCGTCGATCACCCCGACGAGGCCGCGGCGCTCAAGCGTTCTCTGAAGGACGGGTTGCACACCGCGACCGAGATCTCGGATGCCGCGCCGACCCTGCTGCGTACCCTCGCGCCCGTGTGGCTCGCTTCGCCGTACGAGGTTCCGGACGTGCCGACCGACCTCGCCTTCGACGTCGTTATCATCGCGGACGCCGCGGCCCTATGCCTCGCCGAGGCCGCCCCTGCCCTGCGTCGTGCCCGCCAGGTCGTGCTCTTCGGCGACCCGGTGGTGCAGAAGCCCACCCCCTTCCGCGTGAGCGCGTCGATCACGCCGGCGCCCGACGAGGCGGACGACGTGCCTTTCGACGAGGTCTCGGTCTTCGAGCGCATCGCCGAGCTCCTCCCCGTCGAGACGCTCACCCGCAGCTACCGCGCGGGCGGCGAAGATCTGGCGCAGCTCGTCAACGATGCGTTCTACGGCGGTGAGATCGTCTCCCTCCCGTGGGCCGGCTCGTACCTCGGCCGCGGCAGCCTCAGCGTCGACTACGTCGAGAACGGCGTGGGAGCCCCTCACCCGGTGAGCGGCGCCGTCGAGAGTCCGGATGCCGAGGTCGCCCGCGTCGTCAGCATCGTCATCGAGCACGCGGTCAACCGCGCGTCCGAATCGCTCATGGTCGTCACCGCGAGCCGCACCCACGCGGAGCGCGTGCGCGCCTCCGTCGAGGCGGCGCTCGCGGGCCGTTCCGACGTCGCAGCCTTCGTGTCTCGGGATGCCGCCGAACCCTTCGCCGTGCTCACTCTCGAGGAGTCCGTGGCCGAGAGCCGCGACCGCGTGGTGTTCTCGCTCGGTTTCGGTCTCACCCGTCACGGTCGCGTTCTGAGCGACTTCGGTGACCTGTCGACCCCCGACGGCGAACGCCTCCTGACGGTCGGCATGACCCGCGCGCGGCGCTCGATGGTCATCGTGTCGTCGATCCGCCCCTCGGCCTTCGACGACGGGCGCCTTGAGCACGGGGCCGCGACGCTGATGGGCATCCTCGGGTCGGTTGCGTCGCGCGGCCGCGAGAGCCGCCTCGAAGACCTCGCCGATCCGCTCACTCGCGCTTTGGCACGGGAGTTGCGCGCGCTCGGCGTCGAGGTCGACCTCGACTACCGGGGACTCCTCCCGCTCGTGGCCCGCCACGGCGGAAAGGCCGTCGTCGCCGAGAGCGACCCCGAGACCATCGGCGAGTCCCTGCGCGAGACGCTCCGGCTGCGTCCGCAGATCCTGCGTCGTCTCGGTTGGCACTACGTGCGCGTGCACGCGTTCGATCTGTACAGCGACCCCGCGGGAGTGGCATCCCGGATCGCCGAACTGCTCGGCGTCGCACCCGACGACCCCGCCGACTCCGGGACCACCACCGAGCCCCTCGACCTGCCCGGTTGAACGTGATGAGCACGACCCCGGATGCCACGGGTACCGCGGGCGATCCGGACCCGGAGCTCCCGCGCGACAACGCTGCATCGCACGAGGAACGTCAGCCGGTGATCCGGATCCCCGGCGCGCGCCGTGCGCGGCTGCTGCCGGCACCGGGCACGACGGCGGAACCCGCCCCCGCGGACGACCCGCACCGGGGTGGAGGGCCGGGGCCGGTGGCATCAGGTCCGAATGACGACCGCATGCTGCGCGACGTTCCCCCGCACTACTGACGAACGGGCCCGCGCCGATGCCGGCGCGAGCCCGTTCGTCGAGGCGGTCAGGCCTTGTTCTGGCGCTCCAGGAGGTCGCGGATCTGCACGAGGAGCTCCTGCTCGGTGGGGAGCTTGGGCTCTTCGGATGCCGCGTCGGTGACGCCGGCGCGGGCGGCGGCGCGCTCCTTCCAGCGGTTCATCGGGAAGACGAACACGAAGTACACGATCGCGGCGACCGCGAGGAAGTTGATGACGGCGACGAGGATCGATCCGAACTCGAACGTCGCGATGCCGCCGAAGATCGTCGGAACCGAGAGGTTGAGGTTCGTCAGATCGCCGATCTGGAACACGAATCCGATGAGCGGATTGATGAAGCCCTGGACGATTGCGTTGACGATCGCGGTGAAGGCTGCACCGATGACGACGGCGACCGCGAGATCGATCACGTTGCCGCGGAGGATGAACTCTTTGAATCCCTTGATCACGTTTGGTCTCCTGGGGGGTCGAGGGTCTGCTGGCGAGGGGCGACGCGTCAGGACGACGACGAAGCCGTCGAAGTCGATGATGACGAGGTCGACGACGATCCGCCACCGCTTGCGCCGGTCGAGCTCGACGAGCCGCTCGACGACCCGCTGCTGGACGAGCTGCTCGACGAGCTCCGGGAGTCGGTGCGGTAGAAGCCCGACCCGTTGAACGTCACGCCGATCGACCCGTATTGCTTGCGGAGGTCTCCGCCGCACTCGGGGCATTCGGTGAGGGCCGCGTCGGAGAACGACTGGACGGCGTCGAAACGGTGTCCGCACTGCTTGCAGGCATACGAGTAGGTGGGCATGGTGCTTCTTTCGGGTGTCAGGCGGGGGAGGCGGCGATACGCACCGTGCGCGTCGGGGTCACGATGCCCGAGACGGGCTGGTCGTGCACGTCGCGCGGAACGTCGTCGACGAATTCGGAGTCGAAGATGACGGCGTAGACGGGAGGGCACTTCTCCATCGAGCCGAGGGTCTTGTCGAAGTAGCCCCGGCCCCAGCCGAGGCGCATGCCGCGCCGGTCGACCGCCGCCGCGGGGATGACGAGAAGATCGACGTCGTTCACGGCGATCGGTCCGAGCACGTCGCCGACGGGCTCGGGGAGGCCGAACAGTCCCTCGGCGATGTCGGCGTCGGGCGTGGCGACCGCCCAATCGAGCAGCCCGTCTTCGCGCGTGATCGGAAGAAGGACCCGGATGCCGCGCGCCACCGCACCGGCGACGAAGGCATGCGTGCCGGGTTCGGTGGTCGTGGACAGAAAACACGAAATGCTGCGTGCGCCGAGCCTTTCGACCAGGGCGTCGAGCTGTTCTTTGACGCCGTCCTCGGCGATTTCGCGCGCGTGCGCAGAAATGATCTGGCGTCGTTCGCGAAGATCGGCGCGTAATGCGCGCTTGGCCTGCTCGATGCTGTCGGGCATGCAGTAAGTGTAAGTGCGCGTCCCGTCACGCCGCCGTCACAGGAGACCAGTAGGGTATGCCCATGCCTCATAAGCCCTTCAAGGCCGTCATTCCGGCCGCAGGACTCGGTACGCGCTTCCTTCCGGCCACCAAGGCCATGCCGAAGGAGATGCTGCCGGTCGTCGACAAGCCGGCCATTCAGTACGTCGTCGAAGAGGCCACCGGCGCCGGTATCGACGATGTCCTGATCATCATCGGCCGCAACAAGAACAACATCGCCAATCACTTCGACTCGATGCCCGAGCTCGAGGCGAAGCTCCGCGAAAAGGGCGACAGCGACAAGCTCGCCAAGGTCGAGCACTCCTCCGACCTCGCCGATGTGCACATGGTGCGCCAGGGCGAGCCCAAGGGCCTCGGTCACGCCGTTCTTCGCGCGCGCAGCCACGTGGGCGACCACCCCTTCGCGGTCCTTCTCGGCGACGACCTCATCGACGAGCGCGACCCGCTGCTCACGACGATGATGGAGCAATACGACAAGCGCAACGCGACCGTCATCGCTCTGATGGAGGTCGACCCCGAGCACATCCACCTCTACGGCGTCGCCGCGGTCGAGCCCACCGAAGAGGACGGTGTGGTCAAGGTCACCCAGCTCGTCGAGAAGCCGAAGGCCGAGGACGCTCCCTCCAACCTGGCCATCATCGGCCGCTACGTGCTCGGACCCGACGTGTTCGACATCCTGGAGCACACCGAACCCGGCAAGGGTGGCGAGATCCAGCTGACCGACGCGCTCGAAGAGCTCGCCAACGGCGGCGGCGACGGTGGGGGCGTGTACGGCGTGGTGTTCCGCGGCCGTCGCTACGACACCGGCGACCGCGTCGACTACATCAAGGCGATCGTCCAGCTCGCCGCGGACCGCGACGACCTGGGCCCGGCGCTGCGTCCGTGGTTCAAGGAGTTCGCGGCGGGTCTCTGACCCCATGGATCTCTCCGTCCCACGACGGCACGGCGAGGTGTCGATCCGTCTCATCCGCAACCGCGATGCGCGCGTCCTTCAGCAGCAGCTGATCGACAACCGCTCGTGGTTGCGGCCGTGGGAGGCCACGAGCCCCGATGGTCCGGTGTCGTTCGACATGCGCCTCGGCATTCGGCGGCTCATGCAGCAATACCGCGACGGCGTCGGCGTTCCCTTCGTCATGGAGTGGAACGACGAGGTCGCCGGTCAGCTGAACGTGTGGGGTGTCTCGCGCGGCTCGCTCGCGTCCGCGACGATCGGGTATTGGGTGGCGGAGCCGTACGCCGGACGCAACATCACCACGATCAGCGTCGCGCTGGCCACCGACATCTGCTTCACCTCGCTGAACCTGCACCGGGTCGAGATCTGCATCCGTCCCGAGAACCACGCGAGCCTGCGGGTCGTCGAGAAGCTCGGGTTCCGGTACGAGGGGCTGCGCCGTCGATACATCCACATCGACGGTGATTGGCGCGACCACTACGCCTTCGCGCTCGTGCGCGAGGAGGTCCCGCACGGTGTGCTCGACCGCTACGAGCGCGGCCAGGTGCCGCCGGACGCCGCCCGCGTCCCTCCCGCCGACCGGCTCTAGTCTTTCGGTCGCTCCCGACCACTCGCGCCCGCGCCCGCGTGGCGAGACTGCATCGCGCTGACATTCCCACTGCAGGCTGCAATGGAGATGTCAGCTGGATGCAGTCTGGGCTGGTCGGCGGAGATCGCGCGGTCAGCGACGACACGCGCGGGGATGCCGAGCTGTGACCGTCCCGTGACCTACCGTGTTCACATGGGTGGACAGGTTCTCGGTGGCGGGGTGATCGTCTTCGTGGCGGTCGCGCTGTGGCTCGTCTATCTTCTGCCGTCATGGCAGAGCCGACACCGGTTCACCTCGGCCGAGCGCAACGCCGTCCGCCTCAACCAGGCGCTCCGCGTACTCGCCGAGACGGCGGAGACGCCCCGTGAGGTCCACCTCGAACTCACCGCGCGGACGGCGCACCAGCAGCAGAAGATCGCGCGTCAGGTGCAGGCCAAGAAGGCCGAGATCGAGCTCGCCGAGGCGAAGGCCCGACTCGAGGTCGCCCGCCTCGAGAACGCCCGCGACCGTGATCTCGTGAAAGAGCAGCGCGCTGCCGCCCTCGAACTCGCGCGGGCGGAACGCGCCGCCGCCGTGCACGTCGCTCGTGCCGAGCGCGCCGCGGCTCTCGAGAAGGCCCGTGCCGAACGCGAGGTGGCCATCGAGCGTGCCCGCGCCGAGCGCGCCGCGGCGGTCGCCCACCCCGAAGCGCGTCGTGCCAAGGCGCGCCGCCGCTTTCGCCTCGCCACGTCGGTATTCGCCCTCGCCGGCCTGATCGCGGCCGTTGCCGGAACCGTGATGGTCGTCGCCGGTGGGGGACCTGTTCTCCTCATCGCGGGTTCGACTGGGGTCGTGGCGTCCGTTCTCCTTCTCCGTCGTCTCGCGGTCGTGGCCTCTCGGGGCGTCGCTCGCCCGGCGGTCGTCGCCGAGGAACGCGTGGCAGCGGTGGTGCAGGACTTCGCTCCGGCGGCTCCTGCTCCGCGTCAGACCTGGACGCCGCGCGAGCTCCCGCGGCCGCTCGTCGCCTCGGCCGGCTCGCGCGCTGCGGCTGTCGTCGACGAACAGCTCGCCCGCGAGGCCCTGCGTGCCGCCGCCCGCGAAGAGGCCGCCCGCGAGATCGCCGCTGCCCAGGCTCCGACCCCGATCGAGACCGCGCGTCCGGCGGCTGCTCCCTCGCCGTACGCGGCGATGGGATACGTCGACGACACCGAGATCGAGGACCACGTTCGCCGACTGCTCGAGCGTCGCGCGTCGGGTCAGTGACAGGCCGCATGCCGCCCTCGGCATGACGCGCCCGGGCGGTCGGCTCCGCGCGGGCGTCGGGCTCGCGGCGTGATAGTGTTGTGGAGTTGTCCGGGCCTGTGGCGCAGTTGGTAGCGCGCCTCGTTCGCATCGAGGAGGTCAGGGGTTCGAATCCCCTCAGGTCCACCAGATAGCCAAGAAGAACCCCGCTCCGGCGGGGGTCTTTCTCGTTGCGAGGAACGCGGCTGCCGGCCTTCGTGTCTCAGGCTCTATTGCCTTCCGCCCACCCACCCGGCGCCGCGATGTTGAACATCCACGCCACGCCCCACGGGTCGATGATCTCGCCGTAGAGGTCGCCCCAGACCTGCTTCTCGAGAGGCTGGGTGACCTGGGCGCCGCGGTCGACGAAGCGGTCGTAGAAGCCCCGGACACGGTCCGTCTCGTCGCTCATGAAAGCGGCGTGCATGCGGCTCTTACCCCAGCCCTCGGCGGGTTCCTCGAAGCCGTCGGCGCCCATGATCGTGAAGCCGTCGGCCGAGAGCTCGGAGTGCATGACTCCGTCGGCGGGAGCGTCCGGGATGCCGAAGTCGGCGAAGGTGTTGATCGACAGCTCGCCGCCGAACACCGATTGGTAGAAGGTCATCGCCTCGCGGGCGGCACCGGCGAACGAGACGTAGACAACGAGGGAGGTCGACATCGAGGCATCCTTCTGCGTGGGGGATTCGCCCTCACGATAGACCTCCCGCGTTCGCCGCCGGAAGACCCCGATATGCTCGGGCAAAGCCCGCTCGCCCCTCAGGGAGAAGCCCATGATCCTCGCCCACGACGTGTCGGGTTCCGGCCCGCTGCTGGTCCTCCTGCACGGCATCACCGAGGATCGGCGCAGCTGGGATCCGGTCGATCTGACGCGGAGCTTCACGGTGGTCCGGGTCGACATGCGGGGGCACGGTGCGTCGGCGGCTGAGGAGCCGTACGACATCCCGACGCTCGCGGCCGACGTGCACGAGACGCTTGCGCAGCTCGCCGAGAACGACGTCATCCCCGCAGAGCTGCCGGTGGTCGTCGGCCACTCGATGGGTGGCATCGTCGCGACGGCCTACGGAGCGCTCTTTCCCGCCCGCGCGGTGGTCAACGTCGACCAGCCCCTGCAGCTGGCCGGGATGCAGGGGCAGGTGCAGCAGGCCGAGGAGATGCTCCGCGGCGACGGCTTCCCGCTGTTCATCCAGGCGATGTTCGCGCAGATGGCGGGCGGCCTGGATGCCGACGAGATGGCGCGGGTCGATGGCATCCGGTCCCCGAAGCAGGACGTGGTGCTCGGGATGTGGCAGCCGCTGCTCGAGGACTCTCCCGAGAAGCTGTCGGAACTCGTGACCAGCCTGACCAGGATCCCTGCCGACGTCCCGTACCTCGTGATCACCGGGCTCGATGCGGGTCCCGAGTACGCGGCGTGGCTGCAGCAGGAGATCCCGCACACCGTGCACGAGGTATGGCAGCCGCCCACCCACTACCCGCACCTCGTGGACCCGCAGCGCTTCGTGGCACGGGTCGAAGAGTTCGTCAGCTGAGAGCGGCGGGCCCGCCCCCGAGAGGGTGCGGGCCCGCCGTGTGGGGCGTTGCGTGCCCGCGGGGAGTCAGTGCGCCACGACGGGCTCGGCGGCTCCATCGGTCGGGGTCGGGCGCTCCGCGAGCAACGCCGCCGTCTCTGAGCGGGTGCGGAACAGCAGTCCCGCCACGACGGCGCCGACGGCGAAGATCCCGGTGGCCCACCAGTACACGGTGGAGTAACTGGCCACCGCGGCACTTGCGATGACCTCGGGCGAGGCAGGTGCGTGGGCGGTGATGTAGTCGGTCGCGGCGGCGGCGGCGATCGTGTTCAACATCGCCGTGCCGATCGAGCCGCCGACCTGCTGGCTCGTGTTCACGAGCGCCGACGCCACGCCTGCGAAGTGCCGGTCGACCCCGAGGGTGGCGGTCTGCATGGAGCCGGGCATGATCGTGCCCATCGCGCTTCCCATGACGACGAGCGCCGGCAGCACGTTCGCGACGTACGAGCTGTCCAGGTCGAGCCGCGTGAGGAGGAGCATGCCGAGCACCCCGAGCGTCATCCCGATCGTCACCATGATCTTCGGCCCGAAGCGCGGCAGGAAGACGTTCGTCGACAGCTGGGCCGCGAGAACGAGCATCACGATCATGGGCAGGAATGCGAGACCGGTCTGGATCGGGCTGAACGCCAGCGAGACCTGCAGGAAGTAGGTCACGAAGAGAAAGATGCCGAACATGCCGGCACCGGCCACGAGGATCGAAATGTAGGCGGCGGCGCGATTGCGATCGCGCAGCACCTGCAACGGAAGGAGGGGGTGGGCGGCGCGGCTCTGCCACGCCACGAAGGCGGCGAGCAGGACGGCGGCGGCGATCAGAGTGCCCCAGGCCAGGGGAGACTCCCACCCGTCGGTCTCGGCGTTCGCGAAGCCGAACACGACCCCGAACAGGCCGGCCGAGACGAGCAGCGTGCCGGGCACGTCGAGCCGCGGTCGCGGCCCGTGACGCTCGATGCGCGGGACGAAGACCAGCACGCCGATCACCGCCACGGCGGCGATGACGACGTTGATGTAGAGGTTCCAGCGCCAGTCGAGCTTCTCGGTCAGCACGCCGCCGAGCAGGAGACCGACGGCACCGCCGGCGCCGGCGATCGCCCCGAACACGCCGAACGCGCGGGCGCGCTCCTTCGGCACGGTGAATGTCGTCGTGAGGACAGCCAGCGCGGTCGGGGCCAGCAGTGCCCCGAAGGCGCCTTGGAGAGCCCGGGCGGCGACCAGCGTGGCGAAGTCGGGTGCCGCTCCGGCCCACGCCGACGCCACCGCGAAACCGATGAGGCCGACGACGAAGGTGAGCTTGCGCCCGATCAGGTCGGAGAGCCGGCCACCGAGCAGCAGCAGGCTGCCGAAGGCGAGCGAGTAGGCCGTTATGACCCACTGCCGATCGCCGTTCGAGAATTCGAGATCGGCTTGGGCGGCGGGCAGCGCGATGTTCACGATGGTCGCGTCGAGGACGACCATGAGCTGGGCGAGGCCGACGATGACGAGCGTCAGCCAACGGCGGCGCGAGGGCGGCACCGAGGTCGAGGAGGAGGTCATGGGCGACACCATATACGGAACTGAGCAGTTCCGGAAACAGCCAGTTCCGAAATTCATCCGGTCCGCTTAGACTGAGGGCTCGGCGGGATCGCCGGAAGAGACGAAGAAGGGGGTCGGCTGCGATGACGCCGCTGGAGCTCATCGACGCAGAAGCCGTCGACACTGCCGACGAGCAGTCCGGACCGGGGCGCAAGCGCGATCGATCACGGGATGCCGAGATCCTCGACGCCGCGCTCGACGTCCTCGCCGAGACGGGGTACGACGGAATGACCATCGACATGGTCGCCGCCCGCGCGCGAGCGGGGAAGGCCACCGTCTATCGTCGCTGGGCGTCCAAGGAGGAGCTCGTCCTCGACGCCGTGGCGTGCATGAAGCGCGATGATCTCCGTGCGCGCGACGTGCCCGACACGGGAACGCTCCGCGGAGATCTCGTCGCGATGGTCAAGCCGCTCTCGATCGAGGAGGGGGAGAAGAAGCTCCAGGTCATGGCGGGCATCGTGTCGATGCTCTCGCGCTCGCCCGAGCTCGCCGATGCGGCGCAGACGGCGCTCGTCGCTCCTCGTCTGGAGCTCAACAAGATGCTCATCCGTCGCGCGATCGAGCGCGGCGAGGTCCCGGCCGACCGGGACGTCGACATGATCGCCTCCGTCGGCTCGGCGATGATCTGCTATCGCACTCTCATGCAACGCACGCCGATCACCCCGGAGTACGTGATCTCGGTCATCGACGACGTCATCCTGCCCGCTCTGGGCGTGACTCGCGCGACCTGAGCAGGCGTCGGGGCGACGGCCGTCGTGTCGTGACGTCCGCCGCCCCCGTCCGGTCAGCTGGCGCAGCCGCGGATGCCGGTGCGCACGACGATGGTCACGCCTTCGCGCGGAACTCCTCTTCCAGGCGACGCGCGCTGGTGATCAGATCCACACCGTCCGGGCCCCAGAGCAGCTTCATGATGCGGGCCTCGCTGTCCGGGCTCTGGATGGCGCGGATGTCGCCTTCACGCGCGCGGATCGCGTCGCCGGAGGCGTCGACCTGCTCGCGCGTCCGGCCGGCCGCCAGCTGCAGTTTCTCGGGGAGGATGGCCGGCATGACGTCGTGCCAGTCGTTGTAGGTCTCGGCGAGGACGTCCGTGGCGAGTGCGTGGCTCGGATGCCAGTTCGTTTCCGCCACCTGACGGTACTGCAGCATCATGTCGACGCCCGTTTCGAGATCACGGAAAACGCTCTCGCGGTGGCCGAAGTAGGGCGAGTACTTCTCGTAGAGCGCGTCGAGGTCGGCCATGCTGTGCGGGATCTCCGACTCCTCGGCGCCCACGAGCCGGAGGTACGGCGCCATCTCGGCGACGTACTGGTCACGCTCTTCCGGTGAGAGCGGGCGCGGCGGTTCGTCTCCGTGCCAGGCGAGACTTTCGTACGCAAGGAGCATCGCGTGCATCTCCGTGATCGCGGCCCACATGGCGTCGCGGGGTTCGGCTGCGGCATACCCGCCGAGCGACGCGTCGTCGGGATCGATCACCGGACCCTGCACGTGGCCGTGGATACGGTGCAGGTGGGTCGCCATCCGCGTCGCGGTCTCGGTGTCGCCCAGCCACATCGGTGCGTGCATCCCCGAATTGCGCTGGAACCGCTCGAAGAAGTCGAACCAGGTGAACTTGCCGGAGCGCGCGCGCCGGGAGATGGGGTCGGCGTCTCGGATCCCCGCGGTGATGGGCTTGTAGAGGAACTGCAGGACGGCTTGGGCGGGACTCTCGAACACGATGATCGCGGGATGCAGAACCACCTTCCACGTGACCGACCCCGGGCCGAACAGCCCATAGTCCACGGATCCGTCGAGCGCGAGAGAGTGGCCCGCCGGCACGACGTCGCCGAACCGTCGCCATCTCGCGATGTCGCCCCACAGAAGCTCCTCGGTGAGGACGAACGGTGCGTTCGCTGAGCCTGCCGGCGGGAGGGTGGTGGTCATCTGGGACTCCTTCGTCACTTACGTACGGATATCGTACGTAAGTGACGTTAGACCCATCCCCTCGTCCATGCAACGGTCGGCCCGTCCCCGGGATCGCCGTCGGTATCGTGGACCGCGTGGCGGAGACTCGACAGCGAACCGGCCGCCCTCGTGACCCCGAGATCAACGCGAGGGTGTTGATGGCGGCGCAGCGCGTCTATGCCGCATCGGGTCGAGCGGGTCTCACGTTCGACGCCGTCGCCCGCGAGTCAGGCGTCGGTAAACCCGCGATCTACCGCCGATGGTCCTCGGCGGACGAGCTGCTGGACGAAGCTCTGCGTTCGCACGTGCTCGAGCCCGCCCAGACGGACGGGACGGACATCCGCGGTCACCTTCGCGAGATCGCTCTCTCGGTGCTGCGACTCATGTTCTCCGACCAGGGCAGTTTCGTCCTGCGCGTGAGCGCTGAACGCGCCTCGCAGCCCGCCGTCTTCGACCAGTACTTCGAACGACTGCGTACGGTCATCCACGTCGGCAATCGCGGCCTGGTGCAGGCGGCCATTGAGCGAGGCGAACTGTCGGATCGATGCGACGCCGACGTGCTGCTGCAGGCGATCACGGGTTCGGCGCTGGTGGGAACCCTGATGGGCTTCGCGCCGTCTCCGTTCGACGACCCGCTCGCCGCCGAGAGCTACTGCGAGCGCGTCGTCGATCAGGCCCTTCGCGGAGCCGGCCCCTCGTCGGCCTGACGTCGGCACTGAGATCGCCCGGCCCCGACCCGGCGCCGGGCGAACGGCATCCGCCCCTCTACGCCCCCTGGAACCACCGCAACTGAACGAGCAGGCCCGGCGCGTTGGCGTCGAAGCGTTTGCCGCCGAGCACGACGCCGGCCGCCAGCACCGCGACGCCGAGCACCGGCCCGACGACGAACGCGATCCACCCCGCGAGACTCGACCCGGCGAACGTGGCGATCATGGCGGGGATCACCGTCGGCAGTCCGATGACCGCGACGAGGGCCCAGCACAGGAAGAACGTCAGGAACATCGAGAACGACGAGCCCGGCACGCGCTTGAACGGCGAATCGCCGGGCGCCGGGGTCGGGACGACGAGGAACGCCGAGCTCACCGCGCTGATGCCGAAGCCGATGAGCGTCAAGCCGAGCGAGGCGCCGAGCACCGGCGGCAGGAGATCCCACCGTCCCGAGATCGCGAGAGTGACGATGTCGGCGGCGACGACGAGCGGAACAGCGACGCTTGCGGTGCCCAGCGTGCGCCCGAGTCGATCCGCACGGCCGCGGATACCGGTCTGCATGACGGTCGCGAAAGCCGTGCCGTCGTACGAGATGTCGGAATAGGGGAGGACGCCCGCGAAGAAGCCGACCAACAGGCCCGACAGCGCGAAGAACGGAGTGCTCACATCCCACTGCGAATAGAGCAGAACGATGATCGGGGCGAAGGGGATGAGCAGCAGCTGCCGGATGTAACGCAGGTCGCGGGTCCACGACGTGAGCGAGCGGGCCCAGGTCGCGCCGACCGGGTTCGACGGCATGATGCCGAACCAGCCGAGCGAGCCGGTCTTGCGCTTCGTCGTCGACCGCGCGGGCGGGGCGATGACGGACGCCGACAGGTTGCGGAACCACAGCACCCACAGCACGGCGAGAGTCGCGACGGCGATCACGAACTTCAGGATCGCGGTCAGCCACGAGCCGGTCGCGAGGTCTCCCGGCACGGCCCAGGCGGCGCCGATCGGCGTCCACGAGATGGCGCCGACGAGCGTCTGCAGCTGCAATCCCTGCTCGGTGGCGGACTGCACCGCGTTCAGGATGCCGATGAGGATCGGGCTCGCGAAGATCACCAGCGCGAAAGCGACGAGGCCGATCAGCTCCTTCGTGCGCCGGCCGCCGCCGATTCCGGATGCCAGCGCCGTCACGGCGCGCGAGGCGACGACGCAGATCAGCACGCCGATCGGGACGCACACGATCGCGGCGATCGCGGCAACCGGCTCATGCACCCACACGAGGAAGGTGAGCAGACTCGCGACGACGGTCGCGAGGCCACCGACGCCGGTGAGCCCGCCCGCGGTGATCGCGATCATCATCTGCGTGGTGGTCATGGGGAAGGGTGCGAGCTTCGCGGGATCCAGCGTCGTGTCGACGCCGGTCGCGAAGATCGGACCGACGACCCACCCGAGGATCAGCACGGCCCCGGCTCCCGTGACGGCGGCACGGGCCGTGTCGAAGTCGAGCGTGCCGACGAAGAACAACCCGACCGCCGCGAACAGCAGCATCCAGAGCGCGCCGATCACGCCGAAGATGAACCCGACCAACTGCATCGGGCTGCGCGCGAGGGTATTGCCGAGGACGCGGAAACGGATCCTCAGGACTGTCGCAACCACTGCGGCCCCTCCGCGTGGTGGCGGCCGCCGACGAGCTCGACGAACCGGTCCTGAAGCGTCTTCCCGGCGCGCACCTCATCGACGGTTCCGGATGCCAGCAGCCGGCCCTGCGCGATGACGGCAACGTGATCGCACATGCGCTGCACGAGGTCCATCGAGTGGCTCGAGACGATGACCGTGCCCCCGGACGCGGTGTAGCCGCGGAGGATGTCCTCGATGTTCGCCGCCGACACGGGGTCGACCGACTCGAAGGGCTCGTCGAGCACCAGCAGACGCGGCGCGTGGACGAGGGCGCACGCGAGCGCGACCTTCTTGGTCATGCCCGCGGAGTAGTCGACGACGGGCGTGCCGGCGGCCTCGGTCAGGTCCATGATGCGCAGGAGGTCGGCCGTGCGCGTGGCGACCTCGTCGCGCGTGAGGCCGAACATCATGCCCGTGTAGGTCACGAGCTGTTCGCCGGTGAGGCGGTCGAAGAGCCGCACCCCGTCGGCGAGGTTGCCGATCAGCTTCTTGGCTTCGACCGGCTGCGCCCACACGTCGACGCCGTGGATGTGAACCGTTCCGGCGTCGGGGCGCAGCAGTCCCGTCGCCATCGAGAGCGTCGTCGTCTTCCCGGCGCCGTTCGGACCGACCAGGCCGTAGAACGACCCCGCGGGGACGCGGAGGTCGAGACCGGCGACGGCGACCTTCTCGCCGAACCGCTTCACGAGGCCCGTGATGTCCATCGCGGGGAGCGAATCGGTGGGCGTCGGGGGAGCGACCCCGTCGGGCAGGGCGGAGGGCGGCGGCACGGCGCTCGAGGAGTCGGTCACGTTCCGAACCTATCGGGCGCTCCGCCGCGCCGCGAGGCTCCGGCGCGGACGTCAGTAGCGGATCGCGTCGATCACCTTGACCCGCACCGCGACGAGGGCCGGCAGCAGGCCCGCCAACGCCCCCACCGCGGTGGCCGCGACGAGACCGACGATCGCGGCGTCCACGGGGAAGGGCGGGAAGTCGCTGACCATGCCCTGACCGACGAGGTCGCGCATCGCCGGGGACTGCACGATCAGGATCGCCGCCACCACGCCGAGGGCGCCCGCGACGACCGTGGCGACCACGCTCTCCATCATCACGGCGAAGAAGACCCGACCCGCCGTCGCTCCGAAGCTGCGTCGGATCCCGATCTCGCGCACTCGCTGCTTGACCGTGACTAGGGCGATGTTGACCAGGCCCAGCGCGCCGAGCAGGAGGACGAGCACCGCGATGCCGATCACGACGAGCTTCGTCACCAGGAACGGATCGTTGCCGTATTGCGCCCAGTCCTGCCGCGAGACGTTCACCTCGGTGCCGTCGCCGAGGGCCGCCTGCAGGTCGCGCGTGACGGCCGCTGTGAGGGCGTCCGCGAGTTCGGGCGGTACCCACATCTCGTACTGGCTCTGCGGTGCTCCTCCGCCGCCGTACGGGTCCGCGGCCGCGGCGGCCGACCCGCGTTCACCGGTGGCGGCCTTCTGCATCGCCTCCGCGTGCCGCGCGAGCATGATCATCGTCGGCTCGGTCTCCCACGTGCTGGCGGGAGTCACCCCGACGACCACCGCGAGCGTGCCGCCGGCGGGGATTCCGGATGCCGCGCCCGGGACGCCGTCGCCGCCGAGGGCCACCACGGGGTGGCTTTCGAGCGGTGGCCGGCCCATGCGGTCCCAGAAGACCTCGTTCACGATGATCCGCGGCGCGAGCTGTTGCTCGTCGGTCGGCGAGAACCACGAGCCCTCGGTGAGTTGGACGCGGTGCATCTCTCCGAAAGGCTGGTCAACGGCCTGCGTTCCGACCTGGACCGCGCCCGTCGCGAACGGGACCATCTGGACGGTGTTCTGCACACGCGACGCGTAGGAGATGTCGTAGCGCTCGAGGACCTTGCTCCACGCGGCATCCATGTCCGCCGGGTCGATCGCCCCATCCAGACGGAACGCGGAGACGTAAAGCGTGGCTGGCCTGCCGCCCTGACGTTCGCTGAGCTCCTGGTTCGCCTGCTGCACGATCGCGCCGAGGGCGACCACCGTGGTCAGCGAGCACACGGCCACGGCGACGCCGATGAGCGAAAGGAGCACGCGCGTGCGGTGCACGCGTACCTCCTGCCAGGCCTCGAGCAGAGCGCCGACGAAGCCGGTGAGCCCGCGCATCAGGCGTCCTTCCGATCATCGGCGAACAGGTCGAGCACGTCGGCTTCATCCTCAGCCGCCTCACCGCTCGGCTCGACCGGCGCCATCTCGCGGATCTCGCGGCGCGTGAGCGGCTCGAAGGCGGGATCGTCGACGGGCGTCAGGATGCCGCGATCCAGGCGGAAGTGCCGGCGCGCGCGCCGCGCGATCATCGGGTCGTGCGTGATGACGACCTGCGCCGCGCCGGTGCGCTCGGCGACGTCGTCGATGAGCTCCATGACGCTCTGGCCGGTGTCGAGGTCGAGGGCACCCGTGGGCTCGTCGGCCAGGATCAGGCGCGGCCCGCGCACGAGGGAACGGGCGATCGCGACGCGCTGCTGCTCTCCGCCGGACAGGCGGTCGGGCATGCTGTTCAGCCGGTGCCCGAGACCGACCAGCTCGAGCATCTCGGCCGCGATCCGTTTGCGCCGCCAGAACGTCCGTCCCGACGAGTAGAGCAACGGCATCGTGACGTTCTCGAGTGCCGTGCGTCCCGCGAGGAGGTTGAACTGCTGGAAGACGAAGCCGATCGACGCGCCGCGCAGTCGATCGCGTCGGGCGCTCGAGTAGCTCTTCACCGGGCGATCGTCGAAGCTGATCACGCCGCTGGTGGGAAGGTCGAGCAGACCGAGCAGGTTCAGCAGAGTGGACTTCCCCGAGCCGGAGCGGCCGACGATCGACACGTGGTCGCCCGGTTCGATGGTGAGGTTCACCCCGGAGAGGATCGTCAGGGCGGGCTGATCCGGAGGGATCACGGTGCGGGTGACGTCCTCGAGTCGGAGGAGGCTCACGACGCCGGTACCGACTCGCAGAACATCGTGCCGTCGGGGTACGTGGTGCAGTTGTCTCCCGCACCCGATCCCGCCATCGCCCCGGGGGCGAACTCGAGCACCTCTTCGCCCTCGGTCAATCCCTGCGTGATCTCGACCTGGGTCCCGTCCGTCAGGCCGAGGGCGACGGGGCGCTCCTCGGTCGCGCCGTCGGCCGTCGACACCCAGACCGTGCCGCTCTGGGCGGCGCCCCGGACGGCGGTGGTCGGGACGACGAGCACGTTCTCGGCCTTGCCGCCGGCGATGGTCATCTCGGCCGCGAGCCCGGCGAACACGGTGACGTCGCCGGGGACGGCGCACGTCACGGTCGTCCCTGAGCCGCCGCCCGAGGAGGAGGTGCCGCCGCTCGTCGACTCCCCATCGCCGGAGCTTCCCGCGAGAGGCGTGACCAGGCGGAGGTTCGTACACGTGAAGGGTGCGGGCCCGCCGGTGATGGCGACCGAGGCTTCGGTGGGGCGGTTGAGCAGGCGGTACTGCTGCGCGGCCTCGAGCGTCCCCGTCACCGAGAACGTCGGGGGAGCGACGTTCCCCGCCGCCATGCCGACCGTGACGTCCTGACCCTCGAGCACGGCGAGCGAACTGAGCGTTCCACCCGCGGGCGCCGTCACGTCTTCGTAGCGGAAGATCGCGGGCTTCGGCTTGCCCTCCTCGTCCACGCTGTCGGCGGGATCGCGCTCGATCGGGACCTTGACGTTGAAGATCACGTCGCCCTGATTGACCGCAGATCCCTGCGTGATGAAGATCCTGTTGACGACCCCGCCGGCGGTGGACTTCACCGGAACCGCCGGGTCAGCCGCCACGGCGGCGGTGACGACGACGTCGTTCGTGATCGTCCCGAGCGCTGCCGGAATGCGCGGCTCGACGATCGCGCCTGTCGGCTCGGCGGGAGACGCGTCGGCCGGCCGATCCGGGAAGAACGCCAGCTTGATCAGAGCGGCCGCGACCAGCGCGACCAGAAGCAGACGCAGAATCGGGAAAACCCAGGTGCGTGCGATCCCCATGAAACCCCCCGGAGCGGTGATCGTCGTCGACGGACGCTTCTCACCCTAGGGGGAGGGGCATATCGCGCACGTATCGCCTGTGGTCTCGCCGTCTGCTTCATCGGGGCAGCGGGGCCCCGGCGGAACGATGTCCGCCGGGGCCCTGGCATCCGGAATCGATCAGTCCTTCGGTCGAGCGATGACCTGAGGCGTCACGTCCTGCATGCCGACGCGCGCGTGCCGGCGCGAGTACGCGAAGTAGATCGCGAACCCGATCGCCAGCCAGATGAGGAAGCGCAACCACGTCTCGACCGACAGGTTGAGCATCAGGTAGGTGCAGATCGCCGCCGACAGGATCGGAAGCACCGGGCTCAGCGGGACGCGGAATCCGCGCTTGAGGTCGGGCCGCGTCCGGCGCAGCACCACCACGCCGATCGAGACGAGCACGAAGGCCGAGAGGGTGCCGATGTTGACCATCTCTTCGAGGATGCCGACCGGCGTGAGGCCGGCCACGACCGCCACCACCGCGGTGACGATGATCGAGATGACCCACGGGGTGCGGAAGCGGGGGTGCACCTTCGCCAGAGCGCCCGGCAGGAGTCGGTCGCGCGACATGGCGAAGATGATGCGCGTGGCTCCGATGAGCAGCGTGAGCACGACGGTGGTGAGGCCCGCGACGGCGCCCGCCGCGATGACGGTGGCCATCCAGGTCTGGCCGTGGAAGGCGAAGGCCTCGGCCAGCGCCGCCTTCGGGTTCAGCTGGTCGTAGGGGACCATTCCCGTCACGACGATCGCGACCGCGCAGTAGAGGATCGTGCAGATGACGAGCGAGGCGATGATGCCGATCGGCAGGTCGCGCTGAGGCTTCTTCGTCTCTTCGGCGGTCGTCGCGACGACGTCGAAGCCGATGTAGGCGAAGAAGACCAGCGCTGCACCCGCGAGGATGCCGCCGACGCCGAACGTCGCCGGCTGCAAGCCGGAGAGGAACTGCAGCAGGGGCTGCGTCAGGCCCGAGGTCGACTCGGTGGGGACGGATGCCGGAATGAACGGGTCGTAGTTCGCCGGGGCGATGAACATGATGCCCGCGATGATGACGAACAGCACGATGAACAACTTCACCGCGACGAGGACGAGATTCACCCGCAGCGATTCCTTGATGCCGATCGTCATCAGGCCACCCAAGACGAGCACCAGGAGAATGGCCGGGATGTCGACGACGCCTCCCGAGCTGATGGCCGCGGGCAGGGCGACGCCGAGCTGCTGCAGGAAAGCCGAGAGATAGGCGCTCCACCCCTGCGCGACGACGCTCGCGCCGAGGAACATCTCGAGGATGAGGTCCCACCCGATGATCCAAGCGAAGAGCTCGCCCAGCGAGGCGTACGAGAACGTGTAGGCCGAGCCCGAGACCGGCACCGTGGACGCGAATTCGGCGTAGCACATCGCCGCGAGGCCGCAGGCGATCGCCGCGATGACGAAGCTGATCACGACGGCGGGACCGGCGACATCGTGGGCCGCGCGCCCGGTGAGGGTGAAGATACCGGCGCCGATGACCACGCCGACGCCGAAGACGGTCAGGTCGACGGCGCTGAGGGACTTCTTCAGCCGGAACTCCGGCTCGTCGGTGTCGGCGATCGACTGCTCGACCGACTTCGTGCGGAATAGGCTCACGCGCAACTCTCCTAACGGGCGCTCTCCGTGCGAACGCCACGGGGGAGGATAGCGCTTCCCGTCGCTCGTGCCTATCGCCCCCTGAACGTGCGCGAGAGGGTGTATGACATTCTCGAATGTCGCTGTCAATTGCGGAAAAGGTGTAGCGTTTTATGCATCATGGCAATCAAGCACATCACTCACCTTGTTGACGATCTCGACGGCTCCGTCCTCGAAGAGGGCGAAGGAAAGCAGATCACCTTCTCCGTCGAAGGCCGTGCCTACGAAATCGATTTGTCGAACCGCAATGCGGATAAGTTCTACAACGCCATCGCTCCTTTCGTCGATGCCGCGCGCTCGGTGTCGCGGACGACGACCACGTCGCGTCGCCCTCGTGCCGCACGCCGCGACAACGACCTGGATCTCGGCGCGGTGCGCGAGTGGGCGCGGGCGAACGGGCACACGGTGAGCGATCGCGGTCGCGTTCCCGCCGCGGTGCTCGAAGCGTATTCGGCCGCTCAGTCCTGATCGTGGCGGGGGACATTCGCCCCGCAGCAGTGATCGACCCGGGTGTCGTCACGCAATTCGCCGCTCTCGACGCCCTTCTGGGTGGGTTGTATTCCACCGGTATCACCGTGGGTGACGCGCGCGCCCTCGGTGATACCGGCATCGGATGCTGTGAGCGATTCGGCGGCGAAGTCATCGTGCTCGACGGTGAATTCTTCGCGTGCACCACGGAGGGGCCTCCTCGTCGCATGAGCGACGACGAGACCATGCCGTTTCTCGACATGTGCTCTCTCGGGGAACCGCTCTCCCGCACCGTCCGCGACCTCGACGGACCGGCGCTGGCGGCGGAGATCGACGGCGTCCTCGTCAGTCGGAACCTGTTCCACGCGATCCGCCTGGACGGCGTCGTGGCGCGGGTTCGTACGCGCCTCACGCCGCGCGAACAACCGCCGTTCCGACGTCTCGCCGAGGTCACCGCGGAGCAGATCGAGACGGTATCCCACGACGTGCGCGGAACGGTCGTGGGGTTCTGGATGCCGGGCCTCTATCAGGGCATCACCGTCGCGGGTCTTCACCTGCATTTCCTCAGCGAGGACCGTGCGCTCGGTGGTCACGTTCTGGAGATCTCCGTCCGTGAGGCGGTTCTGCGGGTATCCGCGTACGCGCGATTCGCGCTACACCTGCCCACCGACGACGAATTCCTCTCGAACGAACTCACGCACGATGAGGATCGCCGGATCGGTGCGATTGAGGGCGGTGCTTCTCGCTCCGAGGGGTGAGGGGATGTGTTCCGATCGGCGGGTTAGTCGAGGGGTGAATTACCATTCTTTCGCCCCGCGACGCCATATCGCCGGTCTTATGATCGCGGCATGGCCAAGAAGCACATCACGCAGTTGATCGACGATCTCGACGGTTCCGTCCTCGAAAGCGGATCGACGATCACATTTTCTCTCGAGGGTCGCGCCTACGAGATCGATCTCTCCGAAAAGAATGCCGCGAAGCTGCGCGAGGCATTCGAACCGTTCACGACGGCGGCGCGCTCGATCGGCTCATCGAACCATGCCGCACATCGCGCGTCGCGCGGCCGTGTTCCTTCTTCTCGAGACCTCGCGGATGTGCGTGCCTGGGCGGAGAAGAACGGGCACTCGATCAATCCGCGCGGTCGCATTTCCTCCGCTGTTCTCTCGGCGTACGACGCCGCACACTGACCGAAAAGAATCCGGATGCCGCGAGAGCGCGGCATCCGGATTCTTCGTGTTCAGACCAGAGCGTCCGAACGGGCGCCTTCGCGCAGGCGCTCCGCGGCGACGCCCTCGGCGGCCGCAAGCGGCGTGACCCCGCGCGACTCGGCTTCATCGAAGATCCGGCGAAGCGTGTCGCCGATACCCGCCACGCGCGCCATGATCTCGTCGCGGGTTCCGCGCTGCTTGGCCTCGAGGTCGAGGTAGATGACCCCGCCGGCGTTCACGACGAAGTCGGGCGCGTACAGGATGCCGCGCTGCGCCAGCCGGTCGGCCCCGGATCGGTCCGCGAGCGGGTTGTTGGCGGGTCCGCAGACCGCGCGGGCGTCCAGCGCATCGATGACCTCGTCGGTCAGCACGCCGCCGATCCCGGCGGGGACGAAGACGTCCGCGGCGACCAGGTGCGCCTCGTGCGGCTCGACCCACGCTGCCCCGAGCTCAGCGGCGAGCGCGCGCTTGGCGGGATTCACGTCGGTGACCGTGAGCACGGCGCCCTCGGAGGCAAGTCGGGCGGCGAGTCGGCTGCCGACCTGGCCGAGTCCGGCCACAGTGATGCGGCGCCCGGCGACGTCGCGGACGCCCACACTCCGCTCGAGGGTGGCGATGAGCGAGGCGTACACGCCGAGGCTCGTCGGCCCGGCGGGCTCACCGGAACCGCCGCCCGCCTCGGGCAGGCCCACGACGTGGGAGGTCCGCTCGCTCACCACGAGCATGTCGTCGGTGGTCGAGCCGACGTCTTCGGCGGTGCGGTACAGGCCGCCGAGGCTTTCGACGGCGTCACCGAGATCGAGGAACGCGGCGCGGCGTCGGTCGGGGTCGAGCACCGTGCCCGGCGGCAGACCGATCACCGACTTCCCGCCCCCGGCATCGAGGCCCGCGGAGGCGTTCTTGAGCGTCATCGCCGCCGAGAGGCGGAGGGCGTCGCCGAGAGCGTCGCTCCAGGTGGGGTAGGTCCACAGGCGGGCACCGCCAAGAGCGGAGCCCAGCACCGATGAGTGCAGGGCGACGGCGATGAAGAGGCCGCTCCGGCTCCCCGTCACCACCTCCACGCGCTCGTGGGAGAAATCGGGCAGGGGCAGGGCGTGGGTCATCGCGATCCTTGTCGTCGGCCACCTTGTGGGTGGCGCTTTCCGGGTGCCGCGGCTTTGCGGCATCCGTCCTCCATTCTGACTCGCTCGTGCTCCGGGCGCGAGGGCGGCGCGCCTGTCGGTGTGCCGTCAGGCGGAGATGACGGGCGACACGCCGTTTCGGAGGCGCCGCGGCGGGCGTGTCGGGGGAGAACTCCGCCGGACGGGTCGCGGCGCGCGCGCTCCGGGCGCGAGGGCGGCGCGCCTGTCGGTGTGCCGTCAGGCGGAGATGGCGGGCGACACGCCGTTTCGGAGGCGCCGCGGCGGGCGTGTCGGGGGAGAACTCCGCCGGACGGACCGCGGCGCGCGTGGCTCTAGGCTGTCGGGCATGACCGACGCCCTCCCCACTCGCAGCCGTCTCGTCGCCGCTTCGCTGGAGTCCGCGGGCATCGCGGGCAAGATCATCGTCCTTCCGGATGCCGCATCCACGGCGGCCCTGGCCGCTGCGGCCCTCGACGTCGAAGCGGGCGCGATCGCGAACAGCCTCGTGTTCTGGAGCGACGACGAGCCCCTCCTCGTGATGACCAGCGGAGCGCACCGGGTCGATACGAAAGGCCTCGCCGAGCGTCTGGGGCGCGGGGCGA
Organism: Microbacterium sp. NPDC086615; assembly: GCF_040686055.1. NCBI lineage: Bacteria > Bacillati > Actinomycetota > Actinomycetes > Micrococcales > Microbacteriaceae > Microbacterium > Microbacterium sp. NPDC086615. The sequence goes on along the minus strand of NZ_JBFBJJ010000001.1, from coordinate 343,401 downwards.
TCCGCCGAGCGACGCCCGAACAGGTTCTCGCAGCGACGGGTCAGCCGATCGGCGGCGTCGCCCCGACGGGGCATCCCGCTCCGCTCACCACGATCGTCGACGAGGCGCTGGCCGCCTTCCCCGAGATCTGGGCGGCCGGCGGCACTCCGCACACGGTGTTCCCGCTGACGTTCGACGAGCTCGTGCGATTGACGGGCGGAACGGTCGCGAAGGTCGACTGAGCCCGGCCCCGGGTTTGGGGCGCGTTTTTCCGTTTGGGGCGTGGAATGTCGCGCCCCGAACGGAATCGCGCGCCCCGAACCGAGCGGCGCGCCGGACCAGAGGGGGAGGGGGCGGGCCGCGGCGGGCGCGGGGTCAGGCGTGGGGCGCGAGCGCGGTCAGGCAGACCACCGCGGCGGCGGCCGACCAGGCCTGGGGGCGGCAGGCTGCGGGGTAGGGGGTCGGCACCGACGAGTGGCTGCGCGGGTCGCCCGCGTGCAGCTCGGGAACGCGGTAGGCGAAGCCCTCCGCGGCGTTGAGCAGCCCCTCGACCGCCGTTCGGGCGTCGTCGCGGAGTCCCGCCCGGAGCATCCCATGGGCGGCGATCGCGGTGTCGTGCACCCACACACTGCCGCCGTGGTACGACAGCGGCCAGTAGCCGGCGGCATCCGTCGACATGGTCCGGATGCCGTACCCCGTCGACATGCTCTCGCCCAGCAGCAGCGCAGCGACGTGCTCCTCCTCTTGGGGCTCGAGGATGCCGGTGCCGATCAGGTGGCCGATGTTGCTGGTGAGCGTGTCCACCGGACGCTTCGCGCGGTCGAGGGCGACAGCCGGGTACCGCCCCTCGGGCGTCTCGACCCAGTACGCCTCGGCGAAGCGCGCCTTGAGGTCAGCGGCCCAGGATCGCCAGAACGCCGCGTCGGCGGCATCCGGTCCTTCCCCGAACTCCTCGAGGAGCGCAGCGCCGGCGAGAGCGGCCTCGTACGCGTAGGCCTGCACCTCGCACAGGGCGATGGGTCCCTCGGCGAGGCGACCGTCGCGCCACTGGATCGAGTCGCCGGAGTCTTTCCACCCTTGGTTCGACAGGCCGGTGCCGAGGCGATCGATGTAGTCGAGGAATCCGTCGCCGTCGCTGTCGCCGTGGTCGCGGATCCAGCCGAGTGCGGCGCGCAGTGCCGGCAGCAGTTCGCGCACGTCGGCCTCGGGCATGCCCGCACGCCACGCGTCGCCCAGCAAACAGATCCACAGCGGTGTCGAGTCGACGCTCCCGTAGTACTTCGGGGGCAGCACGATGCCCTCGCCCGGCATCTCGAGCGCGGACGCCCGCAGCTCGTGCAGGATCTTGCCCGGCTCCTGCGCCGTCTGCGCGTCGTCGTCGGTGCCCTGCAGGCGCGCGAGCACGCGGAGAGTGGATGCCGCGATCTCGCGGTCGAGCGGGAGGGCGAGGCGCGCGGCCCAGATCGAATCGCGGCCGAACAGGGTGAAGAACCACGGGGCGCCGGCGGCGAAGAACTCGTCGTCGGGGTGCTCGGGCAGCACGAGGCGGAGAGCGTCGAGATCGTCGAGGGCGGTGCGCACCCAGCGGCCGAGGCGAGGATCGGGCGAGCTCGCCGCGACCGCCGCCGCGTCCCACCGGGCGGGCGCGGTCGCCGCACCCACGACGAGGGTGTCGTCGCGGAGGGTGATCGTCCACGCCACCTCGGCGGTGCCGAACGCGGGAAGGTCCACGTGCCAGCGCGCCTCGACCCCCTCGGGACCGGATGCCACGCGGCCCCCCGGAGCGACGAGCTCGAGGCCCTGCGCGCCGGCGTCGATCGTGGCGCGGTCTCCGTCGATGTCGACGACCGCGGTGCGGGCGTGCGCGTGCCCGGACTTGACCTCGTGCAGCTGGGCGAACTCGGGCGAGAGCGCGAGGTGCAGTGCCGTCGAGATCGGCCGGTCGACGCGCGAATGCAGGGTCCAGGTCTCGCTCAGCCGTCCGTCGGCGACGCGGCGGTCGCGGAGCAGACGCACCTTGGGGTCGGGGGTCGTGTCGTCGAGCCCGCGGAGCAGACCGCCGAGGACGAGACGCGAGGCGCCGTCGGGGGCGGCCGAGATCCATTCGACGGGGGAGTCGTCGCACGTCAGCGAGAGCGAGCGGACGTGCCGCACGTCGCCGTGGTAGACCCCGTGCACGGGGGCGGCACCCATGTCACCCGTGGTGTCGGACCACACCTGGGTGGGGGCTCGCAGCACGATCACCGCGTCGTCGAGCAGCGGTTGCAGGGGAGTGGTCTCGGTGGTCGTCCCGGCCGGTGAGGTGGTGGGGGCGGCGGTCATTCTTTGACGGCTCCTTCGCTGGCGTTCATGATGCGGCGCTGGAAGATGAAGAACACCACGGCGACGGGGATCGTCATGATGGCGGCGGCCGCGAGCTTGAGGGGGAATTGGCTGCCCTGACTGAGCTGGCCGCTCGCGAGCGAGGCGACGCCCTTGGTCAGGGTGGTGAGTTCGGGGGACTGGGTGGAGATGACGAAGTGGCTGAGCTCGTTCCAGGAGCCCTGGAACGACAGGATCACGATCGTGATCAGAGCGGGTCGTGCCATCGGCAGCACGACCGACCAGAAGATGCGGAACGTGCCGGCCCCGTCGATGCGCGCCTGCTCCTCGACGGACGGCGGGATCGACTCGAAGAAGTTCTTCATGATGAAGACACCGGCGGCATCCACGAGGAGCGGGAGGATCATGCCGGCGTACGAGTCGTAGATGCCGAGCTGGTTGATGACGAGGAACTTCGGGATCAGCAGCACGACGGTCGGGACCGCCATGACGGCGACGAGCCCCGCGAACACGAGACCGCGTCCGCGGAACTGCAGACGGGCGAGCGCGTAGCCGGCGAGCGAGTTGAAGAACACCCGACCCGTGGTGACGAACACGGTCACCACGACGGAGTTGCCGAACCACACGGGGAAGTCGGAGTTCAGGAACAGCCGTTCGTAGGCCGCCCACGTGAAGGGCTGCGGCGTCAGCGAGATCGGATCGGCCGCGGCCGCGGCATCCGTCTTGAACGACGTCGCGACCTGGACGAGGAACGGATAGATGTAGATGAGGGCGAGGACGATGAGCAACGCGTAGAGGCCGACCTGCCAGCCCAGGGCCCTGCGCGACAGGCGGTGCTTCGCGGGGCGCGGCGGGCCGTCGAGGCGCTGCTCGGCGAGCACCGTCGTCTGCGGGGTTGCGGTGGCGGTCATCGCCGGGCTCCCTTCGCCGTTGCGGGGGCTTTCCGGGCGGCCGCCCGCACCTCGTACCGCCGGATACGCCGGCGAGACACCGGGCGGTCGCGCAGCACGAACCGCTGGAGGATTGTCAGCGCGACGATGATCACGAAGAGCACGAAGGCGATCGCCGCGCCCTGCCCCCACTGCTGCGACAGGAACGCCGAGGAGTAGCTGAGGTAGGCGGGGGTCAGCGTCGTCTTGCCGGGACCGCCCTGCGTGCCGGTGTAGATCTGGTCGAACACCTGCCAGGTGCCGATGAGGCCCAGGGTGAGCACGGTGAACAGCACGGGCTTGAGTTGAGGGAGCGTCACCCGCCAGAAGCGCTGCCACCCGTTCGCTCCGTCCATCATCGCCGCTTCCTGCACGTCGCCGCCGATGTTCTGCAGGCCCGCGATGAACAGCAGCATGAAGGTTCCCGAGGTCGTGAACACGGCCATGAGGATGAAGGCCGACATCGCCACCGAGGGGCCGGCGAGCCAGTCCCACCACGAGACTCCGAGCAGCGTGTTGTCGGTGAGGAAGGCCGGGCCGCTCGTGACGCCCACGGCGCCGAGCAGGTTGTGCACGACTCCCGAGGGGTCGCTGAACCAGTTCGGTCCGTTGATGCCGAGCCACGACAGGACCTCGTTGATGGCTCCGGACGACGAGAAGAGGAACAGCCAGAGCACGGTGATCGCGACGGAGCTCGTCACCGAGGGGAAGTAGAAAGCGGTGCGGAAGAAGCCGCGACCGCGCAGGATCGCGCGGTTGACCAGCACCGCGAGGAAGAGGGAGAGCGCGGTCTGCAGCGGCACGACCAGAAGGACATACCAGGCGTTGTTGCGCAGGGCCGTGCCGAAGTCGCGTTCGGCGAGGCCGCCACCGGTGGTGACCGCGGCGTAGTTGTCGAGGCCGACGAAGCCGACGTTCGACGAGAAGGGGCTGCCGCGCCCGGTCCAGTCCGAGAAGCTCACCCACAGGGCCATGACGACCGGCACCAGCAGGAATACTCCGAGGATGATCAGCACGGGGGCGGTGAAGAGCCAGCCGGCGGCGGCCTCGCCGCGCCGGATCCCCGGGGAGGGAGATCCGGCGCGACGCGGCGCTGAGGTGAGAGCACTCATGGCTACTTGGTGATGGCCTCGAGGTTGGACTGCGCCGTCTTCAGCAGCGCCTGCGGGTCGCCGGTCTTCAGCGACTCCAGCTGCGCGTTGAAGTCGGTGATGACGTCGGCGGCTCCGGCCATGTTCGGCGGGAACTGCGCGTACTCGGCGCCCGCGAGGAAGGCGGTCTGGTCGGGGTTGGCGCTCGACCACGCGTCAGCCGCGGACTGGATCGACGGCATCGGGCCGAACGCCTCCGAGAAGGCCAGCTGCTGATCGGTGCTCGTGAGGTACTGGACGAGGTCGCGCGCCTGCTGCTGGTTGCCGCTGTCGGCGGCGAGCCCCCAGCAGTTGGTGAACTGCAGCGTGCCCTTGCCGCCGGGACCGGCCGGAAGCTCGGCGACGGTGTATTTCACATCGGGATAGTCGGCCTTCATGGCGCCGGTGATCCAGTTGCCCTCGATGACCATCGCGGCCTTCTGGGTGCCGAGGGCTTCGCCACCCCACCCGGCTCCGACGTCGGAGGCGAACGCGAAACTGCCGTCGTTGAGGTGGGTCTTCACGTAGGTCAGCGCCTCGACGTTCGCGGAGCTGTCGGCCGTCGCCTTGCCGTCGGTGACGAGGCCGCCTCCGGCTTGCGCCATGAAGGCGCCGACGCGCTGATACTCGGCCCCGAACGCGAGGCCGACGCGCCCGTCCGCGGTGAGCTTCTGGGCGACGGATGCCAGCTGGTCCCAGGTCGTGGGGATGTCGGCATCCGTGAGCCCGGCGGCCGACCACAGGTCGGTGTTGATGATGAGCGCCAGGGTCGAGAAGTCCTTAGGGGCGCAGGAGAACTTCCCGTCGATGGTGAAGTTGTCGACGAGCGAGGGGTAGAAGTCGCTCTTGTTCTCGAGGTCGTCGCCGTACGCCGCGATCGATCCGTTCGCGGCGTAGCCGGCGAGAGCCTCGGGCGCGAGGTAGAAGAGGTCCGGCGGGGAGCCGGCCGCGAAGCCCTGCGAGAGCTGCTGGGGGAGGTCGTTGGCGGTCTGGACCTCGGCCTGGACGCCGGACTTCTCGCTCCACGCCGCGACGGCGTCGGTGACGGCCTTGGTCTCGGCATCGCCGGAGGAGCCGATGAGGATGCTGAGCTTTCCGCTTCCGGAGGCCTGCCCTTCACCGGGGGTGTCGTTGAAGCCCGAGCCGCAGGCGGTGAGCGTGAGCGCTCCGGTGGCGAGCAGGGCGCCCGCGGTGAGCCAGAGGCGGGCTGGATGCCGTGTCATGTGTCTCTCTCCTTCGATGAGGCATGCGACCCCTCCGCATGTGGTCGGAGGGTCAAAGTTTGAACGTTCAAAGTTTGATGCGACCACCGTACGAAAGGCCGGTCGCGCCTGTCAAGTGGTTGTCGTGCGCCTTAGGCTGACGGTCTGGTGGCGCGCGCCGCCGGCGTCGACGAGCGAGGGGGGACTGCGTGGCGAAAGCGCCCACCGTCGACGATGTCGCCCGTGTCGCCGGCGTCTCGCGGCAGACAGTGTCGAACGTCGTGAACACGCCCGACATCGTGAAGGAAGCGACACGCCTGCGCGTGGAAGCGGCCATCGCCGAGCTGGGATACCGACCCCACGCCGCCGCGCGGCGCCTGCGGACCCGCCGTAGCTCGACCATCGGCATCCATCTCGATCCCTATGCGGGCGGGATCTCGGGTGTCGTCCTCGACCGATTCGTGCACGCCCTCACGGAGCGCGCCGGCGACCGCGACATGCGCGTGCTCCTGTACGCGGCGCGCACGCCCGAGGAGGAGATCGCGCGGCTCGGCGATCTGCTCGAAGGGGGAGAGGTGGATGCCGTCGTCGTCACCGGTACCTTCCACGGCGACCCCCGAACCGGCTGGCTGACCGCGCGCAACCTTCCGTTCGTCTCGTTCGGGCGCCCGTGGGGCGAGGACGACGTCGAGGCCCCGGCGCACCTGTGGGTCGACGTCGACGGCGCCGCGGGAACCAGGGCCGCGACGGCGCACGCCCTCGCGCGCGGCGGCGGTCGCGTGGCCTTCCTCGGATGGCCCGGCGGATCGGGTACCGGCGACGAGCGCGAACGCGGCTGGCGCGAGACGGTGGCCGACGGACCGCGGTGGGTCGTCGAAGAGAACGTCGGGGCCGCACGCGATGTCGTGGCCGCGGGCCTCGCCGCCGACCCCGGCGTGACCGGTATCGTCTGCGCGAGCGACTCCCTCGCGATCGGCGCCCACCTCGCGGTCACGCTCGCGGGACGCGACGACGTCACGATCGTCGGCTTCGACAACACCCCCGCGGCCGAGGCGCTCGGACTCTCGAGCGTCGAGCAGTTGCCCGAGCGCGTGGCATCCGGGGCCCTCGATCTGCTCATGGGTGAGAACGGGACGGTGGTCGCCCCGCGCGCCGCCGTCGCGGGCGGTGCCCACGTGCTGGTGGAACCGCGTCTGGTGGTGCGCTGACGGGAGCCCGCTCCTTCCCGCGGGTCGGGCCGGGTGGTTTGGGGCGGGATCTTCCGTTTGAGGCGCGGAATATCGCGCCCCGAGCGAAATTACGCGCCCCAAACCTGCGCTGCGCCAGGGCTCAGGCGTGCCGGCCGATACGGCGGGCGAGCTCGGTGGCGGTTCCGGATGCCGCTGAGGCCAGCGCCTCGGCATCGTGGGCGGGTCCGTCGGCGGGCCACGTGATCGCCACCGCCGCGGCCGGCCACCCGGCGTGGTCGAGCACCGCGGCGGCGACGGACCGGAATCCGGGCGTGATCTCGCCGTTCTCGCTCGCGTAGCCGTCGGCTCGCACGAGCCGGAGCACCTCGCGCAGTTCACGCGGGGTCGCGGGGCCCACCCCGTGACGCTCGGTCAGGGCCGTGGCATCCGGGAACAACGCCCGCACCTGCTCGCGGGGGAGCGCCGCGAGCATCGCGCGACCCGTCGCGGTGAGGTGTGCGGGCAGCCGCACGCCCACGTCGGTGACGAGCGTGGGGCGGCGCGGAGCGCGCTCCTCGACGATGTACAGCACGTCGCGTCCGGCCAGCACGGCGAGGTGCGCACCCTCGCCCACGCGATCGGAGAGCGCGGCGAGCAGGGGCCGACCCAACCGTGCGAGCGGCTGCTGTCGGGCGTAACCACCGCCGAGTTCGAACGCCGCGGTGCCCAGGCCCCAGCGTCGATCGCCGGGCAGGTGGACCACGTATCCGTGCTGCTCGAGCGTCGCCAACAGGTGATAGGTGCTCGAACGGGGGATTCCGAGCGACGCGGCGATCGTCTGCGCGGCGATCGGCCCGGGCTGGCGCGCGAGCAGCGAGAGGATCCGCAGCGTCTGATCGGCGGCGGGCACCTGCGGTCGCGTGTTGTCTGGCATGACAGACACAGGATGCCAGATCCCCGCCGATCCGCGTTCTCGCACGCGATGGAATCGGCGTATGCACTCCATCGTCACCGTCGGTTCCGTCCCCCTCGCCCCCGCCGATGTCGTCGCCGTCGCCCGGCACGACGCCCGGGTGACGGTCGATGCGGTGGCGATGCGGCGCGTCGCGCAGACCCGCGCGCTGATCGAGGGGCTCGCGGACGACCCGCAGCCGCACTACGGCATCTCCACGGGATTCGGCGCGCTGGCCACGACCTTCATCGCGGAGGACCGGCGCGCCCAGCTGCAGGCGAGCCTCATCCGCTCGCACGCCGCCGGCACCGGCTCCGAGGTCGAGCGCGAGGTCGTGCGCGCCCTCATGCTGCTGCGGCTGCAGACGCTCGCGACCGGACGCACGGGCGTGCGCCCCGTTGTCGTCGAGACCTACGCCGCGCTTCTGAACGCGGGAATCACCCCGATCGTCCGAGAGTACGGATCGCTCGGGTGCTCGGGTGACCTCGCCCCGCTCTCGCACGTGGCACTCGCCGTGATGGGCGAGGGGGACGTGCGCGACGCGGACGGGCGGTCGATGACCGCGGGCGAAGCGCTCGCCGCCGCGGGGATCGAGCCGGTGCTCCTTCGCGAGAAAGAGGGCCTTGCCCTCATCAACGGAACTGACGGAATGCTCGGGATGCTGCTCCTCGCCGCGCACGATCTCGAAACCCTTCTCACCACCGCCGACGTCGCGGCGGCGATCTCCGTCGAGTCGCAGCTGGGGACGGATGCCGTCTTCGCAGCGGATCTCATGGCGCTGCGGCCGCAGCTCGGTCAGGCAGCCTCGGCGGCCAACCTTCGGGCGTTCCTGGCCGGCTCTGCCATCGTCGCCAGCCACCGCGGCCCGGAGTGCACGCGTGTCCAGGACGCATACTCGTTGCGCTGCGCGCCCCAGGTGCACGGCGCGGCGCGCGACACGCTCGCTCACGCGACGGCCGTGGCCGACCGCGAGCTCGCGTCGGCTGTCGACAACCCCGTGGTGACGGTGGACGGACGCGTCGAGTCGAACGGCAACTTCCACGGAGCACCGGTCGCCTACGTGCTGGATTTCCTCGCGATCGCGGTGGCGGATGTGGCATCCATGTCGGAGCGACGCACCGACCGGGCGCTCGACGTCGCTCGCAGCAACGGGCTGCCGCCGTTCCTCGCCGACGAGGTCGGCGTCGATAGCGGCCTCATGATCGCGCAGTACGCGGCCGCCGGGATCGTGTCGGAGCTCAAGCGCCTCGCCGCGCCCGCGTCGGTGGACTCGATCCCCTCGAGCGCGATGCAGGAAGACCACGTCTCGATGGGGTGGGCCGCGGCGCGCAAGCTCCGCCGGGCGCTCGACGGCCTCGCTCGCGTGCTCGCGATCGAGGTGATGACCGGATGCCGTGCCCTCGACCTGCGCGCCCCGCTGCAGCCTGCGGCCGCCACCGGTGCCGTGCGAGACCTCGTGCGGACCCGCGTCGAGGGGCCGGGCCCCGATCGTCTCGTCTCGCCCGAGATCGAGGCGGTGACCGAGTTGGTCGCCTCCGGAGATGTCGCGCGGGTCGCGGTCGAGGCGGTCTGACCCGGGCGAGCGCCCCCGAACTAGGGCGTCAGTACCTCGAACTCGTCGGGGGCCGTGGCATCCACGTCGTCCCACGTTCCGTCGTGCCACGTGAAGATGGCCACGGCGCACGTGACCATCCGCACGTCGCGGTCGGCCAATCGCGAGACGAGTGCGCTCATCCCGGGGTCGTGCGCGACGACCATCACCTCGTTCGCACCGGCCTCGCGTGCGGCGTCGAGGAGTTGCGCGGGGTCGGCGAGGTACAGGTCGTCGCGGAGTGTGACCTCGACCTCGAACTCGGCGGCGAAGGCCTCGGCGGTGGTCGCCGCGCGGAGAGCGGTGCTCGACAGCAGCACCTCGGGGCGCACACCCCGGCGGCTCACCGCTCGCGCGACCTGGGGAGCGTCGCGACGACCGCGCTCGTTGAGCGGACGGTCGTGGTCGGCAAGGCCCTCGTCGGCCCAGTCGGACTTCGCGTGCCGCGCCAGCACCAGTTGGATCATCGTTCCTCCGCGTCACGCCGGTGTCGCGGGTTCGAGGAGCCGCCCGCGTTCCACCGAGACAACGATATCGTCGGCCTCCGACATCGGCCGGGGGCTGGCGCTGTCGGGGTATGGCGTGCTGCGGGCCCCTGTCGGCGGCGCGCGGCTCCGAGCGCCGGGATCCGACGCCTCGACGCCAGATCTCAGACGCCGAGATTCAGGCGCCGACGTAGACCCACGCCTCCCGGCCGCTGACCAGGATCGCCGAGGTACGCCGGTAGAGCGAGACCTCGTACTCGTCCGCCGCGTCGAGCTCGTCCGGCGTGAGCTCGAGCACCCGTCCGAAAACGCGATCTCGCGGATCACCCGTGTGGCGCAGGATCGGGTGCGAGTCCAGCCCCGACAGCTGAGCGACCCGTTCGTCGTCGATGTCGACCCATTCGAGGCGGTAGCCCGGCAGGGCGTCTTCGTCGCTCGGCACGCGGCGACCGAACGTGTCGAGCTGAACGTCGGGCAGCAGCAGCGTGCCGTACGAGAAGAGGAACTCCCGACCCGAATCGTCGCTCACGCGCTCAGGCTATCGACCCCCGCGTTCGGTCGATACGGTCACCCCCAGAAGAGGTGCGCGATCGTGAAGATCGCGAGACCCGCGAGGGCACCGACGATCGTGCCGTTGAGGCGGATGTACTGCAGATCGCGGCCCACCATGAGCTCGATCTTCTCGGTGGTCTCTTCGGCATCCCATCTCTCGACGGTGTCGGTGATGATCGAGGCGATGTCGTGGCGGTACCGCCCGACCACGAAGACCGCCGCGTCGGTGACCCACCCGTCGACGCGCCGCTGCAGGGTCTCGTCGTTCTGGAGGCGGACACCGACCTCGGCGAGAGCCGCGGTCGCGCGCCGTCGCAGCGCGCTGTCGGGATCGGCGAGCGCGGTGAGCAGGCCGGTCTTGGCGGTGTTCCAGGCGTCCGCCGCGAGCTGGCGGACGCGCGGGCTGTCGAAGACGGCGGCCTTGGCCTCTTCGAGGCGCACCATCGTGGCCGGGTCGTGCTGCAGGTTGTCGGCGAGTCGGGCCAGGTATCCGTCGATCGCGCCGCGCGCCTGGTGGCGGGGATCGGCGCGGACGGCGTCGACGAAGCTCACGGCCTCGCGGTAGATCGTGTCGTCGACCAGGCGCAGGGCGAGGCTCGGCACCCACGCGGGCAGACGCTGGGACACGAGCCCCTGGAACACCTCGCGGTTGTTGCCGAGCCAGACGGCGATGTTGTCGAAGGCGAGGTCCACGGCGCCGTGGTGTGCCCCCGAACTCACGACGCGTTCGAGCCACCCGCCGACCGAGGGGCCCCAGTCGGGGGAGAGGAGGTGTTCGCGCGCGAGGTCTTCGATGAGACCCTGCACGTCTTCGTCGCTGAGGGCGCGCAGCACGCTCGTCGCGAGCGTCGCCCCCTCGGCGGCGAGTCGCTCGGCGTGGGCGGGCTCGGCGATCCACGCCCCCGCGCGCGCCGCGAGGGGCGTCGACTCGAGCTTGGTGCGCACCACGTCACCCTCGAGGAAGTTCGTCTCGACGAACTCCCCGAGCTGGCGTCCGATCTCGTCTTTGCGACGGGGGATGATCGCCGTGTGCGGGATGGGGAGGCCGAGCGGATGCCGGAACAGAGCCGTCACCGCGAACCAGTCGGCGAGGGCACCGACCATGCCGCCCTCGGCGGCCGCACGCACGTACTGCAACCACGTGACGTCGCGCTGGAACGCGAACGCGACGGCGAAGATGACCGCCATCCCGATCAGCGCGCCGAGCGCGACCCCCTTCATCCGGCGCAGGGCGCGCCGTCGCTCCTGGTCGGCGGGGCTCAGCAGCGCGGTCGGGGTGCGCGACATCACGACGACACCGGTCCGAGCCACGCCGTCGCGGCGGCGGAGTGCGCGGATTCGGGGTCGGAGGGGTGGAACATGCCGGCGAGCACATCGCGGTAGAGCCGGCTGAGCTTGCTGTGCGCCGAGTACGACGAACCGCCGCCCACGAGGATCGCGTCGTCGACGACCGCCTTCGCCGTCGTGACGGCGCGATGCTTGATCCCGGCGAGCAGCGAGAACCACCGGCCGCCGTGATCGACGAGGGTGTCGACATCGGTGCTCAGATCGGCGAGTTGCGGGGGCAGGGCGTCATAGGCGATCGCCATGTCGGCGATCCGCCAGCGGATGTCGGGGTCGTTCGCGTACGTCGTTCCGCTCTTCTTCGATCGGCGCGCGTGTGCGGTCTCGACGGCGAGGTCGAGGGCGCGACGGGCGATACCCGTGTAGACCGAGGCCAACAGAATCTCGAACACCGCGAAGATCCCGAACACGAGCGGGTCGGGTTGAGGTCCGGGCGCGAGTCGGCGCACGACGCGCTCCGCGGGGGAGGTCGCGCCGTGGAGTTCGGTGGTGCGGCTCTGCGTGCCCCGCATGCCCAGAGTGTCCCAGTCGTCGCGCGTCACGACCGCGTCGGTCCGGTCGAGGAAGGCGAACACCATCCGCGGCGCATCGGGCGAGGTGGTGTCGAGCCCGTGCACACCGAGGTGGTCCCAGACCGGGGCCAGCGAGGTGAAGATCTTCGTGCCGGTGAACGAATAGCTGCCGTCGGCCCCGGGGCGCGCCTCGGTGTCGCTGCCGAAGAGCACGAGGTCGTTGCCCGCCTCGCTGATGCCGAAGGCGAAGACCTCGCCCGCAGCCGCTCCGCGCTGAACGAACGCGAGGTCGTCGATCCCGCGGTCCCGCAGGACCTTCGCCACGCCCGTCCAGACCAGGTGCATGTTGATCGCGAGGGCCGTCGCCGGCGCGGCGCCGGCGAGACGCTGCTGGAGCACCGACGCCTCCGCAAGGCTGAGGCCTGCGCCCCCGCGATCGGTGGGGACCAGGATGCCGAGGTAGCCCGCCGCCCGCAGCTCGTCGAGGTCGTCCTGGGGGAACGTGTTGTCGCGGTCGTGCGTCACGGCCCGCTCGCGGATGCGCGCGAGCAGATCGTCGGGCAGGAACCGAGCGGGATCGAACGGGGTGGTCATGGCATCCATTCTGTCGTCGTCGGTGGGCCGCGGGGCGTCCCGGCCCGAGAGTCCTCACCGCCCCGCAGAATGGATGCCATGATCTCGACCGAGATGGCCCTCGCCCTGCGCGAAGCGGGGCTGGTGTGGCATCCGCGATCCGGCGACAGGTTCCAGCTCGACGAGCCGGAGTTCGAGGCGGACGTCTTCACCGTGAGCGAGATGACGGTCGAGCCGCGGGACTATCCGACGGGGCGCATCCTCGCGTTCAACGGCACGACCGAGTGGGCGCTGGACTCCGTGGCCACCGAGGACGCGCTGTGGTTGCCGTCGGAGTCGCAGCTGCGCGAGATGCTCCGCAGCGCCTTCCGCTCGCTGCGTCGCCTGTCGGACACGTACGAGGTCGAGATCTCGGTCGGCGGCGCGAGCGTCGTGTTCGACCACCCCGAACCCGCGGACGCGTACGCGCTCGCCGTGCTGGAGCTGTTGCGTCGGATCCAGTGAGGGTCGGTGCCGGACGCCGGGCCTCAGCTCAGGTGATCGTCTCGACCGGTTCGGTGTCGGGGATCGGCGTCGAGTCGCGGTGACGAAGGTCGGGGAAGCCCTTGACGAAGACCGCGGCCACGGCGAAGCCGGCGAGGGCGAACGCCGCCGCGGCGATGTACGCGCCCTGCGGGCCGATGCCGTCGACGAGGAACCCCGCGACGGCGGATCCCGCGGCGGCGCCGATGAGCTGACCGGTGCTGATCCACCCGTAGGCCTCGGCGGTCTCGCTGAACCGGACGCTCGCCGAGGTCATCGCGAACATCACGGCGAGAGCGGGGGCGATGCCGGCGCCCGCGACGAGGAGCGTGGCGCCGAGCCACCAGGCGTTCAGCGACACGATCGTGAGGGAGAGTCCGAGAGCGACGATCGCCAGGCGGCGCGCCATGGCCCACGGGCCGATCGGGATGTGACCGAACGACAGGCCTCCGGCGAGGCTGCCCACGGCGAACACGGCGAGGACGAGACCCGCTTCGAGGCCGCCGTGGTCGAAGGTCGCCACGACTCCGGCCTCGACCGCGGCACACGCTCCGATGAGCAGGAAACCGGTGGCCGTGGCGAGGAGGACGGGAGGCTTGCCGAGCACGCGGCCGAGGGCGCGACGGCTGCGCGGGATGCGCACCCGTCCGACCTCGGGGCTCAGGATGAACCAGGCGCCGCCGCCGAGAAGGATGACGACGACGAGCAGCAGGCCCGGGACCGTGCCGGCCTGGGTGGCGACGAGGGTGATCAGCACCGGTGCGAGCACCCAGATGATCTCTTGCAGCGACGCGTCGAGCGAGAACAGCGGGGTGAGCTGCTTCGAGTTGACCATCTTGGGGTAGATGGTGCGCACGGCCGACTGGATGGGCGGCGTCGACAGGCCCGCGATCAGCCCCAGGACCATGTAGAGGGGGAGGGGCATCTCGATGAGCGCGAGGGTCGCGATCGCGGCGGCGCACACGAGGAGCGTGACGGTCAGCACGCGACGCATTCCCCAGATGCCCATCCAGCGGCTCGTGATCGGGCCCGAGATCGCCTGACCGACGCTCGTGGCCGCGAGCACGAGACCCGCCGCTCCGTAGGAGCCGGTGACGTGCTCGATGTGCAGGAGCACGGCGAGGCTGGTCATGCCGTTGGGGAATCGCGCGGTCAGCTGGGCGGCGATGATACGCCCGACGCCCGGGGTTCGGAGGAGTTCGCGGTAGCCGGCCACGGGACAACGCTATCTCGCCCCTCCGACATCGATGCAGCGGTCGGTGAGGCGCCGTCGCGCGACACGCCGCGACACGCCGGAGGTCGAAATCCACCGCCTGTGCAATGTCGGAACCCCCCTCTAGCGTGCGAGCTGTGGATGGATGCCGGAAGCCCCGGCGAGATCCGCGGAACGGCGGGCATCGCATGGCGTCAAAGAGGTGCGCGACCTGTGGATGAAATCGTGGAGAACCTGTGTTGTACATGGGGAGAGCGGTGGAAAATCACACTCGTGTAACTACTACCCCTTGTGGTTCCACCTGATGTCCGTCCCCATATGTAGTATTGAGGTCCCGGCGGGCCCCGCTCGCTCGGAAGATGAGTTTCCCCGGGAGAAAGAGAACAGAATGGCGATCACGGTCTACACCAAGCCGTCGTGCGTTCAGTGCACGGCCACCTACCGCGCGCTCGACTCGAAGGGCATCGAGTACGACGTGCTCGACCTGTCGGAGGACCCCGCAGCCCTCGAGCAGGTCAAGTCGCTGGGCTACCTGCAGGCCCCCGTCGTCATCACCGACGAGGACCACTGGTCGGGCTTCCGTCCCGACAAGATCGACGAGCTCGCGTCGCGCCTGGCGTGACACCGCGACAGGCTCACCGACCCCCGTCATGAGCGCTGTCCTGTCGGCGACCACGGCTCCGCTGCTCGTCTACTTCTCGAGCGTGTCGGGAAACACCGCACGTTTCATCGAGAAGCTGGGCATGCGGGCCCTGCGCATCCCCCTTCGGCCGACCGATTCGCCCCTCGTCATCGACGAACCCTTCGTGCTGGTCACCCCCACTTACGGTGGGGGTGCCGGCCGAGGCGTCGAGAAGGGCGCGGTCCCCAAGCAGGTCATCCGCTTCCTCAATGAGGAGCGGAACCGACGACACATCCGTGGAGTCATCTCCGCGGGTAACACGAATTTCGGTGAGGCGTTCTGCCTCGCCGGCGACATCATCAGCCGTAAGTGCGACGTGCCGCACCTGTATCGGCTGGAAGTATTCGGCACGCCCGACGACGTCGAGCGCGTCACCGAAGGATTGGAACGATGGTGGAAGTTGAGCTGACCGACGTGGACTTCAAGACCGAAGCGCGCTTCGAGGGCCTGGATTACCACGCCCTGAACGCGATGCTGAACCTATACGACGCCGACGGCAAGATCCAGTTCGACGCCGACAAGCGCGCTGCGCGGGAGTACTTCCTGCAGCACGTCAACCAGAACACCGTGTTCTTCCACTCCCTCAAAGAGCGTCTCGACTACCTGGTCGAGAAGGAGTACTACGAGCCCAAGGTCCTCGAGAAGTACTCGCTGGAGTTCATCCAGGAGCTCAACGATCGCGCCTACGGCAAGAAGTTCCGCTTCGAGACGTTCCTGGGCGCGTTCAAGTACTACACGAGCTACACGCTCAAGACCTTCGACGGCAAGCGTTACCTTGAGCGCTTCGAAGACCGCGTCGTCATGACGGCCCTCGCGCTCGCCGACGGCGACCAGCGCCTCGCTGTGCAGCTCGTCGACGAGATCATCTCGGGCCGCTTCCAGCCGGCCACTCCGACCTTCCTCAACGCCGGTAAGGCCCAGCGCGGCGAGCTCGTCTCGTGCTTCCTGCTCCGCATCGAAGACAACATGGAGTCGATCGCCCGCGGCATCAACTCGGCGCTGCAGCTGTCGAAGCGCGGCGGCGGTGTCGCCCTGCTCCTGTCGAACATCCGCGAGTCGGGTGCCCCGATCAAGCAGATCGAGAACCAGTCGTCGGGCATCATCCCCGTGATGAAGCTCCTCGAAGACAGCTTCAGCTACGCCAACCAGCTCGGCGCGCGCCAGGGCGCCGGCGCGGTGTACCTCAACGCGCACCACCCCGACATCCTGCGCTTCCTCGACACCAAGCGCGAGAACGCCGACGAGAAGATCCGCATCAAGACGCTGTCGCTGGGTGTCGTCATCCCCGACATCACGTTCGAGCTCGCCAAGAACGGCGAGGACATGTACCTCTTCTCGCCTTACGACGTCGAGCGCGTCTACGGCAAGCCGTTCGGTGACATCTCGGTGACCGAGAAGTACCGCGAGATGGTCGACGACCCGCGCATCAAGAAGACCAAGATCAACGCGCGCGAGTTCTTCCAGACCCTCGCCGAGATCCAGTTCGAGTCGGGCTACCCGTACATCATGTTCGAGGACACGGTGAACAAGGCCAACCCGATCGCCGGTCGCATCAACATGTCGAACCTGTGCTCCGAGATCCTCCAGGTCAACACGCCGACCACGTACAACGAGGACCTCTCGTACGACACCATCGGCAAGGACATCTCCTGCAACCTCGGCTCGATGAACATCGCCCTCGCGATGGACGGCGGCGACCTCGGCCTCACGGTCGAGACCGCGATCCGTGCCCTCACCGCAGTGAGCGTGCAGAGCCACATCGCCTCGGTGCGTTCGATCGAAGACGGAAACGACCGCTCGCACGCCATCGGCCTCGGCCAGATGAACCTGCACGGCTACCTCGCTCGCGAGCACGTCTACTACGGCTCCGAAGAGGGCATCGACTTCACGAACATCTACTTCTACACGGTGCTGTTCCACGCGCTGCGGGCCTCGAACCGGCTGGCGATCGAGCGTGGCACGGCTTTCGACGGCTTCGAGAACTCCACCTACGCGTCGGGGGAGTTCTTCGACAAATACACCGAACAGGTGTGGGCCCCGCAGACCGAGAAGACGAAGCAGCTGTTCGCCGGCATCCAGATCCCCACCCAGGACGACTGGCGCGAGCTGAAGGCTTCGGTGCAGGCGCACGGCATCTACAACCAGAACCTGCAGGCGGTGCCGCCGACCGGTTCGATCTCGTACATCAACAACTCGACGAGCTCGATCCACCCGATCGCGTCGAAGATCGAGATCCGCAAGGAAGGCAAGCTCGGTCGCGTCTACTACCCGGCGCCGTTCATGACGAACGACAACCTGGACTACTACCAGGACGCGTACGAGATCGGCTACGAGAAGGTCATCGACACGTACGCCGCCGCCACGCAGCACGTCGATCAGGGCCTGTCGCTGACGCTGTTCTTCAAGGACACCGTCACCACGCGCGACATCAACAAGGCGCAGATCTACGCGTGGAAGAAGGGCATCAAGACCATCTACTACATCCGCCTGCGTCAGCTGGCGCTCGAGGGCACCGACATGACCGAGTGCGTCTCGTGCATGCTCTGATCCGCTGATCCCGACGATTCCGACAAAGGACACTCATGGCTGAGAAGCTGCAGCTGCTGAACCACGTGCAGGCCATCAACTGGAACCGCATTCAGGACGACAAGGACCTCGAGGTCTGGAACCGTCTGGTGAACAACTTCTGGCTCCCCGAGAAGGTGCCGCTGTCCAACGACATCCAGTCGTGGAACACGCTCACCCCCGAGGAGCAGACCCTCACCATGCGCGTGTTCACGGGGCTCACGCTCCTCGACACGATCCAGGGCACGGTCGGCGCCGTTTCGCTCATCCCCGATGCGATCACGCCGCACGAGGAGGCCGTCTACACGAACATCGCGTTCATGGAGTCGGTGCACGCGAAGAGCTACTCGTCGATCTTCTCGACGCTGTGCTCGACGAAGGAGATCGACGAGGCGTTCCGCTGGTCGACCGAGAACGAGTTCCTTCAGAAGAAGGCGCGCATCGTCATGGACTACTACCGTGGCGACGACCCGCTCAAGCGCAAGGTCGCCTCGACCCTGCTCGAGTCGTTCCTCTTCTACTCAGGCTTCTACCTGCCGATGCACTGGTCGAGCCGCGCGAAGCTCACCAACACGGCCGACCTGATCCGCCTCATCATCCGCGACGAGGCCGTGCACGGCTACTACATCGGCTACAAGTTCCAGCGCGGCCTCGAGACGGTCGACCAGGCTCGTCGCGACGACATCAAGGACTACACGTTCTCGCTGCTCTACGAGCTGTACGACAACGAGGTGGGCTACACCCAGAGCCTCTACGATGCGGTGGGCCTCAGCGAAGACGTGAAGAAGTTCCTCCACTACAACGCCAACAAGGCGCTGATGAACCTCGGCTACGAGGCGATGTTCCCATCGTCGGTGACGAATGTGAACCCCGCGATCCTGTCGGCCCTGTCGCCCAACGCCGACGAGAACCACGACTTCTTCAGTGGGTCGGGCTCCTCGTACGTCATCGGCAAGGCCGAGGCGACCGAGGATGACGACTGGGACTTCTGAGTCCTAGGAGGTCGTGCTCGTGTGTTCGCGTCTCGTTGCGGGGAGGATGATTACGAGTTGTCGTGAGATTGCTAAGACTCCCTCAAGGCACCAGGAGTCAGTCAGATGATATTCAATTCGTCCGCGGCCTTGCGCGGGGTGGGTGTGCCGGACAATATCATCCGCGACTTTCCCCGGCTGCCCCGCGATTTGATGGGACTGCTTATCTACGGCAGTCGGGCACGAGGCGACTCGGTAGAGGGGTCGGATTTAGATGTTCTGGCTCTAGTTCCTTCGTCCCGCCCAAGCAAAACGGTGGGGGACGTAAGCGTCAGTTTCTATACGCCCGCTCAGCTCGCTACGGGTATTGGCACCCTGTTTGGTGCTCATCTTAGCCGCGATGCGAAAATATTGTGGGATCCGTCTCTCGCCTTGCGCACGTGTATCGATGCCATGGGGGAGGTCGACGCGGCGAGATTGTTCGTGCGCACGCGTGCGATGTCTTCGTTATTTACGACGCCGCAAAACGATCTGCCAAAATACCTGGACGGGATGCTGAGGCATGCGCGTTACTTGTTGCGAAGTGGCTTGTATGCCCAGGCAATTCAGGACGGTGAGCCCTGCTTTTCTGTTCGCGAGATCGCGGATCGCAAGCGGGACCTCTCGCTAGCTGATTTGTTGGCGTCGCGGCGCCGAGATAGCGCGTCGCGGGCCGAACTCGACGAATGTCTCTCGCGCCTCTGTGACCTGACCGGCGAATTTCCCGCAAGCAAACACGGTTCTCTAGAGGCAACCGTCGTGAATGAATGGGGCTCGACTGGAGACTTGCTATCAGCAGCCTTCCTCATTCTTGGTTCTTCCGGTGGAGGGTCCGTCTACGCGGAAGTGGAAAAGATTCTACTGTGAAAGAGATCGCATTTGTTGGCGATGTGCACGGATCGCTAAACGCGCTCGAAGGTATCCTTGATGCGCTGCGATCGCGGTCCATCGAGCGAATTGTGTTCCTGGGGGACTATGTCAACAAGGGAATTGATTCCAGGGCGGTCTTGGAGAGGCTCATAACTGAGTCGGCAAATGGTCTGGTTACCCTTCTCCGAGGGAATCACGAAGCAGCATTTCTCGAGGCGCTGGACAGTCGTGATCTGCGGATCTTCCTCAAAATGGGCGGCGCGGCCACAGTTCGTTCGTACGTCGGCGGACATGTTGGGCCGGATGCGATAGGAGCGCTCCTGAACGCTGTCCCGGCGGTCCACATAGACGCTCTTCGGGCGATGCCCATTCGCTTCGCTACCAGGACGCTTGTCGCTCAACACGAGCCGCTTGGACGAGCGCGCCTGCTGAACATTGGTAGGTTCGCCGTCACGGCGCACCGCCCCGTGGGTATTACGCCCAGGATTGGACGCCTATCAGCAGAGATAGACACGGGTTGCAGCGACGAGGGCGGCCGCCTCACATCATTCATGTGGCCGAGCCGCGAGTGCATTCAGATTGGCGCGGATGGAAACGTGGTGGACGTATCGTAGGGTGGGCGCGTCAGCGGACGCCCATCTCCTGAAGCAACCACTCAGCGCGGGCCGCACCGTCCGCGTTACTCATCTTTTCGTTAACTTCTTTACATTTACGCGCGTGCTCTTCGGCTTTCCCAATCTGGCTGTCGGCGCGGTAGCACTGCGCGAGCAAGAGATGAGCGATGGCCACGCCTCGCGTGTTGGCAAACTGACGGTTCAACGCGAGCGCACGGTCGGCGTGCTTGAGGGCAACCTCACTCTTGCTGTCGCGGAGATACACCTGAGCCAGAAGTGTCGCGATGTTGGCGTGAAGTGCCGTCGGTGCAGAATTCTTTACCTTCTCCTCCGCGGCGAGCGCGTGATCGAGCGCGGCGGATAGGTCTCCGTTCGCAACAGCAAGCCGCGCCAGGTTCACAAGCGATTGCGCAACATCCCGCTCTGTTCCGGACGTTTCCCGGATATCAAGCGCTTCGTTGAAGGCGACGGCTGCGTCGTCATATCTCTCCAGCTTTTGTGTAGCGATGCCAAGGTCATCAAGGATTCGACTCCGAATGCGCCTCGTGATGTCGTCATCCTGGGCTAGCAGTGACAGCGCGCTCTCAAGTCTGCCCACCGCGTCATTAAGCTTTCCCTGTCGACGGAGTACTCCGGCCTGTGCTGCCAACGCTTCTGCCATCAGGCTCGAGAAGATTGGAGAGGCGCCTTCTACGCACTGGTCAATGGCATCTTGTGTGACCTGCAGCGCCTCATCCAGTTCGCCCTGTCGTGCCAGCAATTGGGCAAAGGCGAGATTTTCGATTGGACCGCCGAGCGCTGCGGCCTCCTGTAAGCTGGCTCGACCGGGGATGGGTTGTCCGAGTTCCACCAATTTTTCTCCGACCACTCTGAGGCGTGCAGCCTTGAGCATTTCCTTGCCGGTAGAAGAAATGAGATCGATGTGTCGCGGGCTCTTTGCCGCCAATGCCATTTCCTCCCATCCCGTGAGCCTTTCTGCTAGCTTCTCTTTCAGTTCTCGGAGATCGGCGGTGTTCTCGAAGAGCATTGGGTGATCATTGATCATCTGCTGCTTGAGGTTCTTTACGCGCTCCTCGGGCGTGGCGTGCTTCATAAATGAGACCCATACGTCCCTCATGGGTTGATCGCTCTGCCCCAATTCGAGGAGCCCGGTGAATAGCTCTTCCTCGGTGCCCGACGTGTATCCCCACGGGCTCCCAGGCTCCGAGCCCCACCGTTCCTTGAACAGAACAACCATGAAGTGGCTTTCGCTGATCAATTCATTTATTTCTTCTTGAGGGCGCCGAGCCGTTCCTCTGACTTGCTCCCATCCCACGACCTCGAAGTGAGCTCTTGCTCTTGCGCGGTGCCGCCTGTTGTGTTCTTCGACTGTGGTCTTCACCACGAGACGCTCGTCTGCGAGATCGCCCGGGGTGGCCAAAAAGATTCGGAGAGGAAGAGGACTGGTCACGTCACGACTCTATAGCGACGGCACACAATTGCGCCGGGACGTTCGCGAGTTTGTCGCGCGGTTCGAGGGGCCTTCGAGAGTTCTTACGTCCGAGGTCTACTTCAGCGATAGTTATCTCGACCTTCGGCTGGCGCGCGGAGGCCGCGTCAACGATCGGTCGAAGCGTCAGGTCCGCAGGTAAACACATCTCGCGCAGCGTTCGTGAAAGACGTCGTGGTCCTTGACCACCGTCAGCGGCGGTCCAGCGCGCCGGTACCGTCACGCTCCCAATCATCGACTGACCGCACTGACGACCGTCAAGGAATACGCCCTCTGCTCAATGAAGGCCATCGGCGCCGGCGCGAACAGCGACGATAGGCGCACCGCCTCCCAAGCGAGATTTCCTATCGCTATACATCGCGGTTGGCGGCGTGGTTCAACAGTCGCCGCGGCTTCTAACTTAAAGTCGGAGCCCGGCCACACCCGCCCCTCAAGCGTGTCCAACAGCAGCTCGACCGCCGAGCCCTCCATGCCGCGCACCCAGCGCTGCGTATCGGACGCGTGCGACGACACGGTGCGTCCGCGCTCCCCGCGTTCGAGGCGCACGTCGATCTGGCCGCGCGCGACGCTGACCCCGCGCAGCGCGCCCGCGGCGACCATCGCGGCGAGCGGGTCGTGCAGCGCGCAGCGGCGGTCGGGGAACACACGCCCCTCGTAGAAGTCGAGGTAGGCCGGGAGCATCGCGGCCAACGCTCGGGGGAGCGCGCCGGGGATCGCGTCGAGGCGTACGAGGTCGGTGGCATCCGGGGCCTGGGTCATCGTCACGTCGAGGGGGGACGGCGGTGATGTCCCAGTCCTGCGCGAACACGACGGCGGCGATGAACAGTCAGATAGAGACTCACGTCCGGGGCCTGCGAAGGCGGTTAGATTCGGGCGCGGACTGCGGGCGTTCGTCCGAGTGTCACTACCGCTTCAGGGCTCAGGGAACATTGTGATCACCGCGCGATGGGTTCCCGGCATCCGGTCTCTCGCGGTCAGTGGGCGTCGTCGAGCAGGCCGGCGTCGTACGCCAGGATCGCGAGCTGCACGCGATTCTGCACGTTCAGCGCGGTGAACACGCTGCCCAGGTGCGCCTTCACGGTCGACGGCGAGCAGTGCAGCAGTTCGGCGATCTCGGCGTTGGTGTGGCCCGCGCCGACCTCCCGCGCCACCTCCTTCTCGCGCGGGGTGAGCACCGCCAGGCGCGCCCGGGCGGTCTCGCGAATGGCCTCGACGATCTCCAGGGGTGGGGTGTCTTTCACGAGATAGCCGCTCGCGCCGGCCTTCAGCACAGCCAGAACCTGCGCGTCGACGTCGAATGTCGTGAGGGCGAGGACCTGAGGGGGATCGGGGGACCCGCGTGGCGCAGAGCTGACCGGCGGCCGCGGCGCGGGGTGACGTCGAGAAGGGGATGACGTGGCGACCCGGTACCTCGGCCGGGGTCGGGCGGCGAGCCGTCGCGCGGAGTTCATGCGCGACACGCCGCGCGAGCGTCGCCGCGGGCGGCGTTTCGGCGCTCGACTCCGCGTGAGGGTACGGCCGGCGACCGGCCTGGAGCGGGAGGTCGGAGAAACTCAGCCCGGCCACACCCGCCGCTCGAGGCGGTCCAGCAGCAGCTCGACCGCCGAGCCCTCCATGCCGCGCACCCAGCGCTGCGTATCGGACGCGTGCGACGACACGGTGCGACCGCGTTCGCCGCGTTCGAGGCGCACGTCGATGCGTCCGCGGGCGACGCTGACCCCGCGCAGCGATCCCGCGGCGACCATCGCGGCGAGCGGGTCGTGCAGTGCGCAGCGGCGGTCGGGGAACACGCGGCCCTCGTAGAAGTCGAGGTAGGCCGGGAGCATCGCGGCCAACGCGCGGGGGAGAGCGCCGGGGATCGCGTCGAGGCGCACGAGGTCGGTGGCATCCAGGGTCTGCGTCATCGTCACGTCGAGGGGGACGACGGTGATGTCCCAGTCCTGCGCGAACACGACGGCGGCGGCCTCGGGGTCGTTGTGGATGTTGGCTTCGGCCCACGCGGTCACGTTGCCCGAGTGCGAGAACGCGCCTCCCATGATCACGAGCCGATCGAGAGCGGCCACCCCGGGGGTCTCGGCGTACGCGGCGAGGTTCGTGAGAGGTCCGAGGGCGAGCACGGTGAGATCCGGATGCCGCTGGGCCAGGTGATCGATGAGCTCGACGGCCGCGCGGGCGTCATGTGCGCGGGCGGCGGCCGTCAGCGCGATCCCGCCGACCCCGTCCGCGCCGTGGACGTGCGGGGCCCCGCCGGCGTACTCACGCCCGCGGAAGTCGTGCGCTCCGATCGCAACGGGGATGTCGTCCACCCCGGCGAGCTCGAACAGCGAGAGGGTGTTGGCGGCCGCGCGGGCGGCATGCGTGTTCCCCGACACCGTCGTGACGCCCACGATCTCGACGTTCGGCTCGGCCAGCAGGTACGCCAGGGCGAGGGCGTCGTCGATGCCGGTGTCACAGTCGACGAGGATCGGGCGGCGGGTCATACGGATGCTCCGTACGCGTCGAGGGGTTCGAGGGCGGGTTGCGACGCGTCGTCGGCGACGGCCGCGGCTCCCACGGCGCAGGCGCGTGCGAGGGCGTCGGCCTCGGCGTCACCGCGCAGGAGTCCGCACACGAGCGCCGCGCAGAAGGCGTCGCCCGCTCCGACGGTGTTGCGGACGGTCGTGCGCACTCCTTCCGCCGAGGCGACGACCTCGCCGTGGCGGTACAGGCGGGCGCCGTCGGCGCCGAGCGTCACGCAGAGCAGCGGAGCGTCGTGCACCTCGGGGAGCTGCGCGTACTCCGTCTCGTTCACGATGACGAGGTCCGAGCGCTCGAGGACCCCGGGGGGCAGCGGCCGCGCGGGAGCGGCGTTCAGTGCGAGGTAGCCCGCGGTCTCCGCGGCGGCCGAGACGACGGCATCCGAAACCTCCAACTGCATCAGCACCGCGGCGCCGCTCTCGATGCCGAGTGCGCCCGGGTCGATCGCCGCGTTCGCGCCGGCGCACACGACGATCGAGTTCTCGCCGGTCGCATCGACGACGATGAGCGCGGTGCCGGTGGCGGCCTCGGTGGTCTGCACGCCCGAGGCGTCGATGCCCACGGCGGCCAGCTGATCCCGGATGCCGCGCCCGTCGAGGTCATCGCCAACCGCGCCGACCATCCGCACCTGGGCGCCCAGTCGGGCGGCCGCGACGGCCTGATTCGCGCCCTTCCCGCCCGGTCCGCGCTGGAGCACCCCGTCCGCGACGGTCTCTCCTGCGGCCGGAGCACGCTCGACGCGCGCGGTGAGGTCGACGTTGATCGCGCCGACGACGGTGAGATGGGGGACGGCAGAAGACGGGCTCACGAGGACCCAGCATGTCACGGCCCGCCGACATCGCCGGCGACGCGGGCGGGTGACACGCGTGCGCGACATGACGGCGCGAGTGCGCGACGATGTTCGCATGACCTTCGACGACGCCCTCCGCGACCTCGAGCGCGCCCTGGATGCCATGGGCCACGGCGATCCGCGCCCGTTCGCGTCGCTGTGGACACGGACCGACGACGCCACCCTCATGGGCGGGTTCGGGACGCACGCGACGACCGCCGCCGACGTCGCGGCCACCCTCGAGGTCGTGGCGCGCCGCTTCCGCGGCGGAACCCTCGTGCCCGAGTACGACCGCGTGCTCGTCGGCGACGACTGGGCGATGACCGCGGGGCGCGAGAGCGGTGTGCTGTCGGTCGACGGCGCCGAGCCGCGGGCGTTCGTCGTCCGCGTCACGCACGTCTGGCGCCGCGAAGACGGCGCCTGGCGCATCGTTCACCGGCACGGCGACCACACCACGACGCCGGTCTGAGTGCGGCGCGCCCCGGCCCGATCAGTGCAGCAGCAGCTTCGCCACGATCAGCAGCCCGGCGATGACCGCGGCGCCGACGGCGGTGAGGATCACCACGATCGGCGAGTAGCCGCGAAGGCGCGCGCCGGTCGTCGCCACGGCGACGAGATAGGCCATCGCCACGCCGACGCCCCACAGCAGAGCGGTCGGAAGGTCGACGCCCGTCGCCACGAGCACCACGACGACGATCAGGGGAAGGAAGGTGACCGACACCATCGGCGCGCTCACCGCGAGGTGGTGTCGGACGATCGACGACGGGCGCTTCGCCGAGACGTCGCCGAGCGAGTAGGCGAAGACATGGGTCGCGAAGTAGACGACGTTCGTCAGCGCGACGACGAGGATCACGTCGCTCAGATCGGCGTCGCCGAGACCGATGAGAGTGGATGCCGAGACCAGGGCGCCGTAGCATCCCGCACTGATCCGCTCGGCGGCATCGGTTCCGAGACGGCGGGCGTTTTCGGCATCCATGGGGTCAGTTTGCCGGGGAACGGCGCCTGAGCCCCGCCGACACGATCGCCACCACGGTTCCGACGGCGACGCCGATGACCGTCTCGAGCACGCGATCGCGCAGCAGCAGGTCGGGCGTGACCGGTGAGGCGAGCGAGACCATGAGGAGCGCGAGCGGAGTGATGAAGATCATCGCGATGCCGTAGTTGCGGCCCACGAACAGCTCGGCGCCGGCCTGCAGGGCGACGGCGACGACGATCACGAGCCACGGCGGCAGGTCGAGGGCGAGGAGTCCGGCCGCGATCAGCACGCCGAGGAGCGTTCCGACCAAGCGCTGCACACCTCGGATGAGACGGGCCGTCACGTGCGCACCGCCGACCGCGGCGACCGCGCCGACCATGGCCCAGTACCAGTGCGTGCCGATCAACAGCGCGCCCGCGATGCCGGCGAGCAGAGCCGCGACGCCGACCGTCGCCGTCATCTCCCACGCGACGGGACCGATCGGCGGGCGCGTGCGCTCGGGGCGTCGCCACGACGCGCGGCGGCCGAGCGCGAATGCCGTCGTGACGACGAGGCTCCAGACGACGCTCGCGCCGCCGACGAGCAGCACGAGGCCGAAGGTCGCCGCCGTCGCGGGAAAGCTCGCCGTCGCCCCCGCAGCGAACACCGCGAACAGGGCCCCCGGCGGGTGCCAGCGCTTGCGGTACGCGAACAGGGTCACCGCGGCCGCCAGCACGGCGACGACCGCGACGCTCGCGAGCGCGGGCGTCGCGAGGAACGACAGGAGCGTCCCGACGAGCATCGATCCGACGAGGACGGCGCCGGCGGTCGCCTGCATCCCGACGCGCGTGCGCGGGCGGTCGGCGCGGCCGTACAGCGCGGCGAACGCGCCGAAGCTCGCGTACACGCTGAGATCGAGGCGGCCGATCAGAAGAAGGACGAGAAGGGGAGCACCGACGCTGATCACGGCCCGCAGCGCGACGCGATGATCGCCCTGTCGCGGCCCCACCCGGATGACCCCGGTCCACACGCGCCCCCGGGATTCCGCCATCCCTCCAGCCTACGCGCCCCCCATAGGGCGCTCGGATCCGCCTCCGCGGCGGGCTGGGCGAAACTCCTGAGATAACGGGGCTGTGGCACCTCGGGGCGCCGTGGCACGCCCAGCGCTCCCGAATGCTCAGGAGTTTGGCCCGGGCGCGGTGCGGCCATCCCGCCCCGCGTCGTCAAGTCCCTGGCATCCGGTCGCCGATCTGATGGGGTGGAGGAATGGACACCGAGCGAGAGAAGCGCCCCATCGAACCCGGTCCCGAGCCCGACACGTCGACCGCGGCCGAGGCCGACAGGTCGGACCCGTCGCTCGAGGAGGACGACCAGCCCACCGAGTGAGCGTCGTTCGACGTCGAGGAGACCCGGGATGCCGCGGCCTCGGGTTCCGTAGGGTGGAAAACCCCGACCCTGCCCGAGGAGAGACGTGTTCCGCACGCCCCTGACCCTGTTCCGCACGCTCGCGATCGCCGAAGCGGTCTCGTGGACCCTGTTGATCGGCGGGCTCATCCTGCGGGCGACCGCCGACCTCCCGATCGCGGTGAGCATCGGAGGCGGTATCCACGGGTTCGTGTTCCTCGCCTACGGCGCGACGGCGGTGCTCGTGGCGCTGAACCAGCGATGGGGATTCGTCCCGGCGGCCGTCGCGATCGTCAGCGCCGTGATCCCGTACGCGACGATTCCGACTGAGGTGTGGCTGCAGCGGTCGGGACGGCTCCGCGGCGGGTGGCGGCTCGACGACAGCGGCGACCCGCGCGACAGGCGTCCGATCGACCGAGCGCTGCGGTTCTTCCTGCGCCGGCCGTGGGTGCTCGGGCTCGTCCTCGTCGCCGTCGTCGCGCTCGTCTTCGTCGTGCTGCTGGTCGTCGGCCCTCCCGGCGGTAAGGGCTGACGTCCGCCTCAGCGCACCCCGATGCGCGCGGGAGCCGACGAGAGCGAGCAGGCCGCCACGGCCGTCTCGACGGTTCCCGAGATCGTGACGACCGCGAGACCGGTGCCGACGTACGTCACCATCCCCTCGCTCGCGGGCGTCGAGCCGGTCGGCCCCGAGAAGCGGTGCACCGTGGTTCCCGCCCGTCCCGAGACCGAGACGGTCAGGTCCACGCCGTCGATCGGACCGGTCTCCGAAGACGCTCTCCACTCGACCGCCGCGACGCCCCGGCCCCAGCTCATCGCCGTCAGGGTGAGCGCGCCGCACTCCTCGCCACCGACCGCTTCGGTGCGCAGTGCGACCCCCGGCGGGGTGGTGTTGGCTGCGCACACGGCGATGCCGTGACGGCGCGCGTACTCGCGGCCGCTCGCGTCCACGCGCGAACAGTCGGCGAAGAGCGGGGTCGTGACCGTGGTGCCGAGCGGGTCGGAGTAGGCGGCGACAGCGGCCGTGGCGGGCGCGCCGATCGCGAGGAGGACCGTCAGGGACGCGGCGGCGCCGAGCATCCCGATGACACGACGTCGCATGGCGCCTCCTCGCGCTGATGACGAGAATCTACGCCGTCCGGGTCGACACCGTCACCGTGAACTTGCGATCGCGGGCGACCTGCCGGGTCGGCCCGACGAGACGCTCGAGGGCGGGCCGGTACTGCAGCGCGGAGTTCCACACCGTCCAGAGTTCGCCGCCCGGACGGAGCACACGTGCCGCCTCGGCGAACATGCGCGGGGCGATGCCCTCGGTGACCGCTGCTCCCGAGTGGAACGGCGGGTTGAGCGCGATGAACGACGCAGTGTCGTCGGGCCGGCTTCGCAGCATGTCGTCGCGCACCACGGTGACCCGGTCGGCGACGCCGTTGGCCTCGGCCGTCGCGCGCGCCGACTCGACCGCGATCGCGGACTGGTCGCACGCGAGAACCCGGAGGGAGGGATGCCGTGTCGCCAGGGTCGCGGCGACGATGCCGGTGCCGCACGCGAGGTCGATAGCCTCCGCGTCGCGCGGCTCGGGGAGGTGGGCCAGGAGAAGCCGGGTGCCGATGTCGAGCGACGCCCCGGCGAACGCGCCGCCGAACGCGCGGATCTCGAGTCCGTCGATCCGCGCCCTCTCCGGTTCGGGGTCGGCGCCGTCGTGCGGCCCGCGGGCGATGAGGACGCGCGACTTCTGTCGGGCGTGCGAGACGTCGACCCGCTCGAACCGTTCGCGGAGCACGTCGTTCATCGTCAGGGTCATGTGCTTCAGCCGCCCGCCCGCGAAGACGACCACGTCCGGGTGGGCGTATCGGGCGATGAGCCCTGTGATGTCGTGCAGCTCACGCAGCGCCCGCGGCAGACGCAGCAGCACGACGCGCGCGTTCTCGAGGAGGGCGGCATCCCGGGCGTGCGAGGTGAACGATCCGGTGAGCTGCGTCGTCTCGGCGTTCGCCGCGAGGGCCTGTTCGCCGGTGAGCTCGTCCTGATGTACCCGGATGCCGCGCGCTCCGGCAGCGGCCGAGGCCAGGGTGAGTGCCCCGTAGGCGTCGCCGATCACGACGAGCTGTCCGTCCGCGAGACACGCACGGGCCTCGGCGGACTCGTCGAGGATCAGCCGGTCGGCCGCGTCCACGGCGAGCAGGTCGGGTGCCTCGAGATCGGGCCAGCGGCGGAGGGCATCGAGTGAGAACGGCACTCGGACACGGTACCCGGCGCGCGACCTCGCCGACGGCGGCGGACCGGCGAACCGAGCCGGGAGCAGAACGTCAGGACCGGCGGTTCGCGGCGGCCGCGGCGGCGGCCAGGTCGGCGAGTACCGGCGGCACATCGTCCTGCGGGACGACCGCCTGGATGAGCGTCAGCCCCTCCGATCGCCGCGCCGCGGCGAGTGCGTCGCTGAGAGCCCCGACGGTGTCGACGCGCACACCGACGTTCGTACCGGCGGGATCCATCGCGCCGAGGAGCGCGGTCCAATCCCACGTCGCGATGTCGTTGTACTCCTCGTGCAGGCCGTGGATCACGCGCTCGACCGTGTAGCCGCCGTTGTCGACCACGACGATGACCGCCGGCACGCCGTGGCGCACGAGCGTACCGAGCTCGGCGCTCGTGAGCTGGGCGGCGCCGTCGCCGATCAGCAGCACCGGGCGCCGCTCGGGTCGGGCGAGCGCGGCACCGAGGATCGCCGGCAGCGTGAAACCGATCGCGGCCCACAGCGGCTGACCACCGAACACGACGCCGTGGGGCAGGCGTTCTCCGGCCATGCCGTAGAACGACGTGCCCTGGTCGGCGAGCACGGTGTCGCCGTCGCGGAGGAAGGCGGCCACCTCGTGCCACAGCGCCGACTGCGACAGCGCGTCACCCGCTTCGGCGGGCGGTCGCGGAGCGACGGGCGGGGCTCCCGCATCGACCGCGAAGCGACCGGGGAGCGCGGCGAGTTCGTCGGCGACGGCGTCGAGGGCGTCCCGCATCGCGAGCGGGCGGAAGTCGTCGTCGCCGATGCGCGCGTGCTCGCCGCGGATCTCGATCGTGCGCGCCGGGTCGATGTGCTGCGAGAAGAACCCGCTCGTCAGATCGGTGAACTGCACGCCCGCCATGACGAGCACGTCGGCTTCTTCGATGCCCGCGCGGACGGCGGGAGCACTCGCCGCACCGAGGTAGGGACCGAGATACCCGGATGCCGACTCGTCGACGACGCGGCGGCCCCACAGCAACGAGGCGTGCGGCACTCCGCTCTCGAGGACGCGGTGCAGGTGGTCTTCGGCGTCGAGGCGCGCGACGAGGATGTCGGCGAGGACGGCGGCGGAGTCGGCCACGGCCAGCCGAGCGGCGACCGCATCGCGGAACCGGGTGAGCACCGCGGGGTCGGTGACGGTGTCGGGGGAGGGGAGCGGCTCGGACGGAGGGTCGACGGGCGTCTCGCCGATGTCAGCGGGGATCAGCAGGTATCCCGGTAGGCGCCGATGGCGCACCTCGGTGACGAGGCGGTCGATCTGGGCCGTGGCATCCGTCGCCGTCAGCACTTCTTGAGCGGCGGTGACCTCGGCGGTCATGCGGGCGAAGTGGCCGAAGTCGCCGTCGCCGAGGGAGTGGTGGCTCGCCCGCCCGGCTGCCTGCACCGCGGTGGTGGGAGCGCCGACGACGTGCAGGACCGGGACGTGCTCGGCGTAACTGCCGGCGACCGCACTGATGGCGGAGAGTTCGCCGACGCCGAAGGTCGTGCTGAGGGCGCCGAGGCCGTGGAGGCGCGCGTAGCCGTCGGCGGCGTAGCCCGCGCCGAGCTCGTTGGCGCATCCGACCCATTCGATGAGCGGGTGCCGCTCGACGTGGTCGAGGAAGGCGAGCGTGAAATCGCCTGGGACGCCGAAGAAGTGCCGTACTCCCGATTCGGCCAGTCGATCGAGGAGGTAGTCGGCCACGGTATAGGTCGTCATGGCCGATGCTCCCGGTTTACCGCGTGCCGAAGTGGAAGGGCAGCGCCAACGATGCCGCGACGAGGAGGATGCCGAGGGCGAAGAACAGCGCGGGCGCCGCGAGCGAGAACGAGAGGCCGGTGAGCAGCATGCCCCCGACGAACAGGATGAGCGAGACGATGAACATGAGGATCCCTTCGGTCGCTCCAGGCTACCGTGCCGGGTCGGCGGGTCGTGCCTCGGGCTCGACCGCGTCGCGGGACGGTTTCTCGCCGAGCGCGGCGTGCGCCCAGAGCGTGCTCCCCGCCACGGCCGCCGGCATGATCGCGACCGCGCCGAGCGGGACGAGGAAGCAGATCTGGGTCGCGACGCCGAACCCGAGGGCCTTCGCGCGGTGCTCGCGAAGGAGGGTGCGTCGCGCCCGGCGGTCGAGGCCACGGGCCGAGAGCGCGCGGGAGGTGAGTTCGTCGGCGAGGAGCCAGCCGGTCAGCAGGAGGCCGACGACACCCCCGAGCACGCCTCCGACGAGGGGGATGAGCCCGAGCAGCCACGCGAGAAGAGCGACCAGGATGCCACGGAGCACCAGCCGCGCGCTGTCGCCCACTCCCCGCCAGAAGCCGTACTCGACGTTCGGCACCGCGCCGAGGGCGGAGCGCTCGGTCGCGCGCCAGATCCGGTCGTAGATCGGCTCGCCGACCGTCAGAGTCACGGCGGTGAACGAGACGGCGAAGAGGAACAGCACCGCACCGAACGACGCGACCCCGATTGCCACGCGGAGGGCGGCGGCCCAGAACGGTTCCCATCCGTCGGCGAACGGCGTCCAGTCGTCGACGAGGCTCGGAAGCCAGAAGCCCCACCCCACGAGCGCGGCGCCGAACGCCAGGCCGACGACGGCACCGGGGATGAGCCCGAGTGCCATCGCGCCGGGCGTGCGGCGCCACTGGCCGAGACCGCGGAGCAGGAGGCCGGCGCCGGCGAGGAATTCGCGCATGCCGACGAGTCTGGCAGACCCCTCCGACACGGGTCGGGCTGCGCCGACGGTCGGGGTGGTCGGGCATGCGCGCCCCCGGGCTCGTCGTGTCGGGGGTCGATGCCAGGATGTGGGCATGCGGATCCGCACGACGTCGACCCAGCGCACCTATCGATACGTGCGGTTGTCGATCGTGGCGGCGACCCTCGTTCTGGCGGTGTCCGTGGGGCTCGAGGTCGCGAGGGCGGGTGTGCTTTCCTCGATCAGCGCTGCGTTCTACACACCGGCAGGCCATCTCTTCGTGGGGAGCCTGTGCGCGATCGCGTTGGCGCTCCTCGTCCTCTCCGGGCGCAGCATCGAGCAGGGACTCCTCGACGTGGCGGCGGTGTTCGCTCTCGTCGTCGCGCTGGTGCCCACGCCGATCTCCGACGCTTCCTGCGAGGGCGCCGCGGTGTGCGTGCCGGGTGCGGCGGTCGCCGGAGTGATCAACAACGGCGTGTCGGTGGCATCCCTCTCCGTCGTCGTCCTGATCTCCGCCGCGGTCCTCGCGCGCACGCAGGGGTCCGCGGGGTGGGGGACCGTCGTGACGCTGGTCGGGATCGCGCTGATCGTCGTCGGATTCGTGTCGTGGGCTCTCGCCGACTTCCCGACGTTCCTCCGCGGTGCGCACAACGTCGCTGCCGTCGGGTTCTTCTCGGTGATCGGTGTGGTCGCCGCCGTGTCGGCGTGGCGGCCCCAACGCGCCGCGCGTCGCTTCCGGATGCTGTACGCCGTGGTCGCGGTCGGCATCCTGGGGGTGCTGATCGCCCTGGTCGCGGTGCTGGTCGCCGGAAGAGCGGCGACGGCGACCGTGGGGGGTGTGCCGGCGATCTTCCTCGGGGAGTCTGTCGTGGTGGTGCTGTTCGCGGTGTTCTGGCTCGTGCAGACGGTCGAATTCTGGGACGCCCCCGATCCCGCGCTGCGCGCGTGAGATTGCCGGGAATAACCTCGGAACCACGTCGTTGAAGTTGATACATAGCCGCTCAAGTCTCAAACTTGAGTGAGCTTGACTCATGTATCACAGGAGACATTCGTGCCCGAAGACTTCACCCCCGACGCCGGGGACAACGGCGCCCAGTCGTTCGACGAGTTCCTCGCCCGCTACCTCGCGGGGGAGCGCGCCCGCGCCGAACGGTCCATCGACCTCAGCAGGTTCCTGAGCGCCCGCACGCAAGAGGCGTTGCAGGCGGCGGGCCGGTACGCACTCGGTCGGGGCCAGCGCGAGCTCGACGCCCTTCACGTGCTCCACGTCCTCGTGGGGCAGTCGCCCGCGCGCGAGGCCGTGTCGCGCCTCGGCGCCGACCCGGTCGCGATCGCCCGCGCCGCCGAGAGCCGGCTCCCGGCGGCCGGTCCCGCTGCCGACGTCGACGGGGCCGTCGTCGCCGGTTCCGTCCAGCGCGCGCTGTTCCACGCCTTCCAGGTCGCGCGGGCCGCAGGATCCACCTACGTCGACCCCGACCACCTCTTCTTCGCGCTCGTGCTGGCGCAGGACGCGCCCGCCGGGCAGATCCTCGCGCAGGCCGGTGTCACGGCCGAGGCCCTGACCCAGGGCGTGCGCGAGACCGTCGTGGGCGGCGAGCCGACTTCCGCGCCCGAGCAGACGGCATCCACGACCCCGAATCTCGACCGCTTCGGCACCGATCTGACCGCCCTCGCGACGGCGGGCGAGCTCGACCCGGTCATCGGCCGGTCCGACGAGATCGAGCAGACGATCGAGATCCTCAGCCGCCGGACGAAGAACAACCCGGTCCTGATCGGCGAGGCCGGCGTCGGAAAGACCGCGATCGTCGAGGGACTGGCTCGTGCGATCGTCGCCGATGAGGTTCCCGATCAGCTCCGCGGCACCCGCGTGGTCTCGATCGACCTCGCGGCGATGCTCGCCGGCGCACGTTATCGCGGCGACTTCGAGGAGCGTCTGACGCAGACGATGGAGGAGATCGCGGCATCCGAAAAGCTCGTCGTCTTCATCGACGAGGTGCACACCCTCGTCGGCGCGGGCGGCAGCGGCGACGGATCGATGGACGCGGGCAATATCCTCAAGCCGCGTCTCGCGCGCGGCGACGTGCGTCTCATCGGCGCGACCACGCTGCGTGAGTACCGCACGATCGAGAAGGACCCCGCTCTCGAGCGGCGTCTGCAGCCGGTGCGCGTGGGCGAGCCTTCGCTGACGGATGCCGTGGAGATCCTCCGCGGTCTGCGTTCGGCGTACGAGGAGCACCACGCCGTCACCTACACCGACGACGCGCTGCGCGCCGCCGTCGAGCTGAGCGACCGGTACCTTCCCGACCGCGTGCTCCCTGACAAGGCGATCGACCTCATCGACCAGGCCGGAGCGCGCCTGCGTCTGAAGCTCGGGGTCTCGGTCGACACCTCGTCGCTGTTGGAGCGGCTCGCCACTCTCGAGGCGGAGAAGAACGCCGCCGTCTCAGCCGAGCACTACGAGGAGGCCTCGCGCCTGCGCGACGAGATGGCCGCCGTGCAGGCCCGGCTCGACGAGGCGACGCGTGGCCCCCGGGTCGCGGCCGTGGTCGACGAGCCCGAGATCGCCGCGGTGATCAGCCGGTCCACCGGCATCCCGGTCGCCCGACTGACGGCGACCGAACGCGGACGCCTTTCGCAGCTCGAGAACGAGTTGCACGCCCGGGTCATCGGGCAGGACGACGCCGTCACCGCGGTCGCCAGGGCCGTGCGCCGCAACCGCACGGGCATGGGAGACGAGAACCGTCCCGTCGGTTCGTTCCTCTTCCTCGGCCCCACGGGCGTCGGCAAGACCGAGCTCGCGAAGGCCCTCGCGGGGTCGCTCTTCGACGACGACGGTGCCGTGATCCGTTTCGACATGAGCGAGTTCGGCGAGCGCCACACCGTGTCGCGCCTCGTCGGTGCCCCTCCCGGATACGTCGGCTACGACGAGGCGGGTCAACTCACCGAGCGCGTCCGGCGCAACCCTTACGCGGTCGTGCTGTTCGACGAGATCGAGAAGGCTCACCCCGACGTGTTCACCCTGCTGCTGCAGGTGCTCGACGACGGACGCCTGACCGACGGCCAGGGACGCACGGTCGACTTCCGCAACACGGTGATCGTGATGACCTCGAACCTGGGCGCCGAGATCCTGGCATCCCGATCCGGGGCGATCGGGTTCACCACGACGGGACGCGAGTTCGAAGCCTCGGACCTCCGCGACCGGGTGATGGGCAAGCTGCGCGAGGCGATGCGGCCCGAGTTCCTCAACCGCATCGACGACATCGTCCTGTTCCAGAAGCTCGAGAAGAAGCAGCTGCGCGAGATCGTCCGGCTGCTGCTGGGCGCGTCCGCGCGGCGGCTCGCCTCGCGTGAGGTGGTTCTGGAGGTCACCGAGGCCGCCGTCGACCGTCTCGCCGACGTCGGGTACGAGCCCGAGTACGGCGCGCGGCCCCTGCGCCGGCTCATCCAGCGCGAGGTCGACGACCGCATCGCCGACCTCTTCGTCTCGGGTGAGCTGAGCGACGGGGGAGCGGTGACGGTGGATGCCGACGCCTCGGGCTTCGTCGTCCGCGCGGCGTCGGCGGCTCTCG
The DNA here is from genome assembly GCF_040686055.1 of Microbacterium sp. NPDC086615. Classification (NCBI taxonomy): domain Bacteria; kingdom Bacillati; phylum Actinomycetota; class Actinomycetes; order Micrococcales; family Microbacteriaceae; genus Microbacterium; species Microbacterium sp. NPDC086615. The sequence continues at coordinate 307,484 of NZ_JBFBJJ010000001.1, read as the reverse complement.
CGGCGTAGGGCCGTCGGGCTCCAGGCCCTCGGAACCTTCGGGTTCCGGGGGCCTTTCGCGTGTTCGGGGGATATCCGCGGGACGGTACGGGGTGGTCGGTGGTCGGTGGCCGAGGTCGGGGGTGGGCGGCCGAGGTCGGGGGTGGGCGGCCGAGGTCGGGGGTGGGCGGCCGTCGGGTCGGGGCCGGCGTGGGCCGTGCCGTCGCGCGGAGTTCGGGGGTGACACTCCGGTGGGGGCGGTGTCGGGGCGGCGTGTCGGTCGTGATCTCCGCCGGAGGGTACGCGGCAGGCCGTGAGAGGGCGGCCGGCGGGCCGGCGTGGGGCCGTGCCGCCGCGCGGAGTTCGGGGGCGACACGCCGGTGGGGGTGGGCCGGTGTGGGCGTGTTGCCGGTGATCTCCGCCGGACGGTACGCGGTAGCACGTGGGCCCCCAGCAGATCGGCCCACCGGATGCCACGACCCTCGCCCGATGTCGGAGGTTCGGGGCAGAGTAGAGGGATGAGTCGTATCGGCACGATCTTCAGCCCCTACCCCCACCCGCCCGAGCAGCTGCGCGACGCCGCGCGCGCGGCGGAAGACGCCGGCATCGAGGAGCTGTGGCTGTGGGAAGACTGCTTCCGCTCCTCCGCTTGGGCCGCCGCAGCCGCCGCCCTGGCCGTCACCGATCACCTGCGCATCGGCGTCGGGATCGCGCCGTTGCCCCTCCGCAACGTCGCCGCCTCGGCGATGGAGGTCGCGACGATCGAGCGCATGTTCCCCGGGCGGCTCCTCCCCGGTTTCGGACACGGCGTACAGGACTGGATGCGTCAGGTCGGGGCGAAGGCCGCCTCGCCGCTCACGCTCATGCAGGAGCAGCTCCCCGCCCTCCGCTCGTTGCTCGCGGGCGACACGGTCAGCGCCGAGGGGAGGTACGTTCGACTGCGCGAGGTCGCCCTCGACTGGCCGCCCGCCGAGGCTCCGCTCGTCTACGCGGCGGCCGAGGGGCCGAAGACGCTGGCTCTCGCCGGTGCCGTCGCCGACGGTGTCATCCTCGACAGCCGGCACACGGTCGACGAGATCGCCGAGGCCGTCGGCGTGGTGCGGGCGGGGCGAGCGGATGCCGGTCGCGACGGCCGCACCGACGTCGTCGCCTACGTGCTCACGGCCTTCGGTCCCGACGCCCGCGAACGGGCAATCGCCGCGGCGGGTGACCGACCCGATGCCGGGGATCGGGTGCTCGCCGGCTCGGTGTCGGAGGTCGCCGACGGCGTCTCCCGGTTCCAGGCCGCGGGTGTCGACGACGTCGTGCTGCTTCCGACCGATGAGGTCGACCTCGCGGCCTTCTACGCCGCGGTCGGTCAGGTGGCGATCGCTGTCCCGAACGCCGGAGGGGTGTCATGACCCGCGGTATCGTCTCGCTCGGACTCGCGGGAGCGCTCGGCCCCGACGCCATCGCGCGCATCGCCCCCGAGGTCGAGAGAGCCGGGTTCCACGCGCTCTGGATCAACGACACCCCCGACGGCGACGCTCTTGCCGCGCTCGCCGCGGCGGCGACGGTGACCGAGCGCCTGCACCTCGCCACGGGAGTCGTGCCCGTCGACCGTCGACCCGGTGACGAGATCGCCGCGGAGGTGGCATCCCTCGGTCTTCCCCTCGACCGGTTGACGCTGGGCATCGGGTCCGGCGTGGCGAAAGAGGGGGCACTGGCACGCGTCAGAGACGCGATCGAGGTGCTGCACGGCGCGGGCATGCCGCGTGTGCTCGTCGGCGCGCTCGGCCCGAAAATGCGCCGCACCGGCGTCGAGCGGGCCGAGGGGGTGCTTCTCAACTGGGTGCCGCCGGTCGAGGCACGCGCGCAGACCGAGGTCCTTCACGAGGTCGCACCGGCCGCCCATGTCGCCGTTTACGTGAGAACGGCGATCGTTCCCGGCGCCCGAGCACGCCTCGCCGCCGAGACCGAGCGATACGCGTCGTTCCCGAACTACGCCGCGAATTTCGCGCGGATGGGGGTGGATGCCGCCGACACGACGATCCGCGACGTCACCGAGCTGAGCGGTGCACTCGAGGCGTACACCGCGGTGACCGACGAGGTCGTGCTCCGCGCGATCGTGCCGGAAGACACGGTGGAGGCCTACGTCGATTTCGTGCGGCGGACGGCACCTTCGCCGAGCTGACGGGAGGGGGCGCCGCCGATCCGTCTTCGCGCGGGCCGACGGCGACAGTCGTCGCACGGTTCTCGCGCCGGCCGATCCGTGCCTGTCGGCGTGCCACGGCGGTGGCTGCGGGACCCCGCGCGGATGTTCGCCGCGCCTCGCGCCGTAGCATGGGCCCATGCGGCGACTTCCGGTGACCCTCGTGACGATCGCGGCCGCTGCGGCGCTGCTCTCCGCCTGCACCGGTGCGCCGGCGGCCGGGGACGCTCCGACAGGGAACGCCGCGGCGGCCTCGGTCGGCCCACCGCCCGCCACGGAGTCGAACCTCGGTTCGGAGCCCGCTCCGACGCCCGCGTCCACGCCGGACGCCGCCTCGATCGCCCAAGCCGATGCGTGGCTCGGCGCGATCGCACTGCCCGCGGGGGCGGTGCGCACGGACGACAACACCCGGTTGTACACGTCGTTCGCCGGATGGATCTGCGCCCCCATCGCGGGGCGTCACGGGGAATGGCTCGTCCCGAACACCGGTGTGGACGAGACGATCGAATGGATTCGTGATAACCCGCCCGCCGGTCTCAAGGCCACGACCGGGGGCGGCTCATTCGGCGATGCCCCGCCGCCGACCTCCGCCACCGTCGCCTTCACCCCGGAAGACCTCTCCCAGCAGGGCGTCCTCTTCCGAGTGGATCGGAGAGGTTCCAGCGTCGCGGTGCAAGCCGACGTCGTCGCGCTCGGCTCGACCTCGGTGTGCCCGACGCCCGATCCCGGCACCAGCTTCGGTCTTCCCGGTCAGGGCTGATCCGGCGCGGATGGGACTTCGATTCAGCAGCGTCGGCACACGCGGTCGCACTCGTCGAGCGCGAGCTGCCGGGGAGGAAGGACTTCTCGCACCGTCCTGACGCAGGGGCTACCGGACCATCCTCAGGGTTCGGGGGATCGGCCCGAACGTCGATACGGCGCCGTCGGGGCGGAACCCGTTGCGTCGGTAGAACGCCTCAGCACGCGGATTGTCCGCCGCGACCCAGAGCGATGCGTGCCGGTCTGCGATCACAGCGTCGAGCAGCGCCTGCCCGGCACCGTTGCCGTGCGCCGACGAGAGGACGTAGAGCGCCGTCACTTCCTCGGGACGCACGGCCTCGGGCTCGGGCGTCCGTTGCGCGGCGGCGAAGCCGATAATCTCGCCGTCGGCCACCGCGACCATCGGGGGTGTGGCGGTGTCTTCGAGGGCAGTCGTCCACATCTCGATCCGACGCTCGACGGCGAACCAGGGGTTCATTTCGGGGTCGTCGACGAACTTGCCGTAGGTCTCGCGCCAGGACCTCGCGTGCACGCGGGCGATGGCCGTGGCATCCTCAGGGGTGGCCGGACGGATGACGACGACCTGCGGCCCCACCCCGGCGTCCGCGATCACTCGATCGATCCAGTCCCTGCGGGGGAGCGCGGCGATCTCGTCGCGCGCGAACCACCCCACCTCGAGAAGCTCGTCCTGGTCGGCGACGGCCGCGCTCAGCAGCTCGCAGTCGTAGGCGGTGGTCACGTATCCGACCTGATCGCCGTTCGGGTAGGTGACCATCATGGGTTCCCCACCATAAACGCCGACGATCGCGCGGATGCGCACGGCGGCTCCGGTTTCTTCGCCGACCTCGCGGTGCAGGGCCTCGGCCGGCTCTTCGCCGGGTTCCACCGCTCCGCCCATCAGGCTCCACAGCCCGGAGTGACGGTGGCGGGCCAGGAGGAACCGATCCCGGTCCCGGATCACCGCGGTCACTCCCGGCAGGAGCAGTAGGTCGGTTCCGATGCGCGAGCGGATCGAGGCGATGTAGTCCGAGACGGGCATGCGGCGAGTTTAGGGAACGCGACGCACGCCGCACGCCGACAACGCTCGCGCGACCGGCCCTCGACCGCGTCGTGAGTGAAAGACTGACCGGATGCCACGCCCCCGAGGTCTCACCATCCGCTCCGTCGCGCGCGGCGGCCTGGCCCTGCTCCTGGTCGGCGCCGGCGTCAGCCACCTGACGTGGGGTCGTCGCGGCTACCGCATCGTCGTGCCCGGCTGGGCGACGAGAATGCTCCACACCGACAAGGACGCCATCGTCGTGGCATCCGGAGCGGCCGAAGTGCTCCTCGGCACCGCGCTCATCGCGCTCCCGCGAGAACGCGGACGAGTCGGCGCGGCGATCGCCGCGTTCTTCGTCGCGGTGTTCCCCGGCAACGTGCACCAGTGGCGCACGGGTCGATCGGCACCCGGCCTGAACACCGATCGCGCGCGGTTCGTCCGGCTCTTCCTGCAGGTCCCGCTCGTGGCGTGGGCCTGGTGGGCGACGCGTCGGCGCTGACGTCGCGCCGAGTTCCGCTCTCGCCGCGGGACGCTCCGCGCCCCGCCCCGCCGCCCTCCACCCGCAACGGCGACCGCAGACGACGCGGGATGCTCTACGCCGCCTCCCCGAGCTCCAGGATGCCGTTCTCGAACGCGGCGCGGGCGAGGACCTTGTATCCGTGTTCGGGGAAGAAGACCGTCAGTCGGTCGTCCTCGATGCCCATGACCGTGCCGGTCCCGAACTCCGCGTGTTGGACGGTCGAGTCGATGCGGATCCCGCCGTCGTCGTTCGCGTGCGTGGCCTCGACCGGCGCGACGACGCCGTGATCGCACCTGTCGCAGGAACCGCACGATGCGGGACTCTCGACACCGAAGTACTCCAGCAGAGCACGGCGGCGGCAGTGCGTGGTCTCGGCGTAGCCGCGCATGATCTCGATGCGCGAGGCACGGATGCGCTCCTCGGCCTCGTCGCGCTCGCGCACGGCAGCGACGGCGTCGCCGGCCGAGACCTTCTTCTGCACGGAGACGCCCTCGGCTCCCGACACGGCCAGACCGCTCGCGACGAGCTGGTTGAGCACGCGCCCGATGACTCGCACGGAACGGCCACTCCGCTCAGCGACGTCTTTCGCCCGGAGCGGCTTGCGCGAGCGGCGCAGCACATCCCAGACACCGGCGATGTCGCTGCGCTTCGTGTGCCCGCCGGCGAAGAACGACCGCAGCGAGAAGTCCTCGGCGCGATAGTGGAGGATCGCCCGCGCGGGCTGACCGTCGCGCGCGGCGCGGCCGATCTCCTGCGCGTAGGCATCCAGCGACTCGGTCACGTCGGCGTGCACGACGAGGCGCACGTCGCTCTTGTCGACGCCCATCCCGAACGCGGAGGTGGCGACGACGACGTCGAGCTCGCCGGCGCTCCACGCGGAATGCACCTCGTCCCGTCGCTTCTGCGCCATCGCGCCGTGGTACGCGGCGGCACGGAGACCGAGGTCCCGCAGTTCGTCGGCGTACAGCTCGGTGCCCTTGCGCGTGGCCACGTACAGCAGCGCGGGGCCGTCGGCATCCTGAACATCCGCGATCACGGCGCGACGCTTGTCGGCGTCGTGCTCATGGCGGCGGACCGCCATGTGGATCTCGGGGCGGTCCATGCCACGTACCTCGAGGTGGGGATCGCGCATGCCGAGGCTCGAGACGATGTCGTCGCGGACAGGGGCGGATGCCGTCGCCGTCAGCGCCAGCACCGGAGGATGCCCGAGTGCCTCGACGGCATCGCCGATGCGCGCGTAGTCGGGGCGGAAGTCGTGTCCCCAGGCGGACACGCAGTGCGCTTCGTCGACCACCACCAGCCGCACGTCGGCGCGCGCGAGTCGATCGAAGACCTCGGGGTTGGCGAGCTGCTCCGGCGCGAGGAACGCGTACACGGCGTCTTCGCCCTCGATCGCCGCCCACGCGGCCTTCCGTGCCGAGGCGCTCGTGCGGGAATTCAGCGCGACGGCGGCGGGAGCGTCGGGGGCGGCGTCGATCGAGTCGATCTGGTCGCGCTGCAGCGCCAGCAGAGGCGAGATGACCAGCGTCGTCCCGCCCAGCTCGCACCCGGCGATCTGGTACACCGCCGACTTGCCCGCGCCCGTCGGGAACACCACGAGCGTGTCGCGCCCGCCCACGACGGCGTCGATCGCCTCGGCCTGGCCGGGCAGCAGGTCGTCCCAGCCGAACACCTCGCGGGCGGTGCGGGCGGACTGTTCGAGGGTGGCGGGTGCGTTCACGGTGCCTCATTCCTGGGGGAGACCCCCAGCACACCCTGAACCTCCGACATCGCCTCGGGGGTTGCGAGCAGGGGGCGCGTATGGAAGACCGGGCCGTCACCCGCCTTGTAGGGCCCGCCGTCCCGGCATCCGGCTCGACGTGCCATGGCGGTCGCGGTCGCGCAAGCGTCGAGGCGATGTCGGAGGGGGATGCCAGGATGCCGACATGCTCTTCGGCGACATCGAAACGGCCCTCGCGGCAGTGACGAGCACGCGCTCGCGCCTGGCCAAAGTCGACGCCCTGGCCGCCCTGCTCCGCGGCCTCGAGCCGGACGAGATCGCTCCGGCGGTGGGTCTGCTCACGGCGTCGCCCCGGCAGGGCCGGCTCGGCGTCGGCTGGCGAACGCTGTCCGCACGGGGAGGGTCGCACGCGGCGGATTCGACCCTCACGATCGGCGAGGTCGACGAGGCGTTCTCGCGTCTCGTCGAGATCGGCGGAGCGGGATCCGCTGCCGCGCGCACGGTCCTCCTCGACGACCTCGCGTCTCGCGCGACCGCGAGCGAGTGGCAGCTCCTGGTCCGGATCATGACGGGCGAGCTGCGGACCGGCGCCCTCGAGGGCGTCCTGCAGGATGCCATCGCGCGAGCCGCAGAACGCGACGGCGCCGCGGTGCGGCGGGCCGCCATGCTGTCGGGCGATCTGGGTGAGACCGCCGTGATCGCCCTGACCGGCTCGGTCGATGACCTCACCGCCGTCGGGCTCGTGGTCGGCCGCGGCGTCCAGCCCATGCTGGCGTCCACCGCCGCGACCGTGGCGGAGGCTCTGGAGGCCGCGGGCCGAGCGTCGGTGGAGTACAAGCTCGACGGTGCGCGGGTCCAGGTGCACCGGCACGGCGATGAGGTGCGCGTGTTCACCCGGACGCTCGCCGACGTCACGCACCGCGTGCCTGAGATCGTCGAGGTGGCGCGATCGCTCCCCGTCGACGACGTGATCCTGGACGGAGAGACGCTCTCCCTCGACGGCGACGGCGCCCCGCGCCCGTTCCAAGACACGATGGCGCGCTTCGGCGCCGAAACGGCCCGCGAGATCGCTCTGCGGCCGTGGTTCTTCGACATCCTGCACGTCGACGGTCGTGACCTCATCGACGAACCGCTCGAGGCGCGCCTCGCCGAGTTGCAACGCGTCGCGGGGGAGTACCGCATCCCGGCGCTTCTGACGGACGACGCCGGTGACGCTGACGCTTTCGCCCGGGCGGCGCTCGATGCGGGGCATGAGGGCGTGATGGTGAAAGGTCTCGACGCGCCGTACGCCGCCGGGAGGCGGGGGAAGAGCTGGCTCAAGGTCAAACCGGTGCACACATTCGACCTGGTGGTGCTCGGCGTCGAGCGAGGGTCCGGACGCCGCGCGGAGTGGCTGTCCAACCTGCATCTCGGGGCGCGTGACCCCGAGGGTACGTTCGGCGACCCCGGCGGCTTCGTGATGGTGGGCAAGACCTTCAAAGGGCTGACCGACGAACTCCTGCGGTGGCAGACCGCGCACTTCGCCGACCGCGCGACCGGTGAGGTGCCCGGCGGCATCCGCGTCGTCCCGGATACCGTGGTCGAGATCGCGATCGACGGGGTTCAGCGGTCGGTGCGGTATCCCGGCGGGATCGCCCTGCGCTTCGCCCGTGTGAAGGCCTACCGCCCCGACAAACCGGCGGTCGAGGCCGACACGATCAGCACCCTCCGGGCGATGCTTCCGGGTGGTGGTGCCGGAGCGGATGCCGAAGAACCGACGGGCGACCGAGGCGGAACGGCGACCTCCGCCGACGAGAGGACGACACGATGAGTCTGGCTCCCTGGCTCGACGGCGAACTGGGCTACCGCAGCTTCGGTACACCGGGCGCCCCGCGGGCGGTTTTCGTCCTGCGTACGGGCGACGTCTCGACGACGGATCCCGATGCGCGCGTGACCTCGGGGTATGACGTGCGGGTCGTGGCGGTGGGGCTCGACGCCCCCGAACTCGAGGATCCGCCGGTGTTCGGCGGACAGACGCCCGCGGGCCTGACCGTCGAAGCGCTGCGCGATCTCCTCGAGCGTGAGGCTCCCGGCGCGACTGTGGGACTCGTGGGCGAGCGGGCGGCCGGGCCGATTGCGATCTACCTTGCCGCGGCGATGGGGCCGGTCGTCGACCGCCTCGCGATCGTCGGCGTGGCGAGTCCGTCCGACCCCTTGAGTCGCGACCTGCGGACCCCTCTCCTCGACCATCTCGACGCGGAAGCGCTCGTGATCGTCGGGGGAGAGGGACCCGCCGCGATCGCCGACGCCGAGTGGTACGTCGGGCGCATGCGGGCGGCCGAGATGGATGTCGTGCCCGACGACGAGATCGGCTCGGTCAACGGAGAGATCACGCTCACGGCGGTATGGGGCCGCGTTCTCGCCCATGTCGCCCCGGGTGCCGCGCGTCGATGATTCGCCGCTGATGTCGGCTCAGCGCCGCCGACGCGTCGCGGGATGGACCGCGCGCTCTCGAATCGCCGACGGATCAACGGCGGGATTGCCGGGTCAGCCCCGCGACACCGCCTTGACCTGCACGACGTTCGACTCCTCGTCGACCTCGACGTGGTCCGTCTGCGCCTTCAAGAAGTCCGAGAAGCTCCGGAACCCGAGCGCCTTCTCGCTGAACGAGGGATCGAGGCGCTTCATGAGGTCCTTCACGGCGGAGGCGTGCAGCCATTCGCCGTCCGCGCGCTCGCCCTCGAGCTGCATCGCGCGGTCGAGCAGGTCGACCGCCGGGTCCTTCGAACGCTTGCGGGCGCGCGGCCTCGAGGGCGCGGCATCCTTCTTTGTCTCCGCCAGGTTCGGGATGCCGGGAAGCGAATCGTACGAATCGAACCGGTCGCACGCCGCGGCGAGCGACTTGGCCGTCGAACCGGCCACGCCGACGCCCACGACGTAGCGCCCGAGTCGCTTGCAGCGCTGGGCCAGGGGAACGTAGTCGCTGTCGCCGGCGACGATGACGACGTGGGTGAGGTCGGGCAGGCGGAACATGTCTTCGACGGCATCCACCGCGAGGCGGATGTCGGCGCCGTTCTTCGCATAAGCGGCCGCGGGGAAGAGCTGAACGAGGTCGACCGCGCGCGCCACCAGCTGCGACCGGTACTCGGCGTTCACGGGGGCCGACCAGTCGGCGTAGGCGCGCGTGAGCACCAGTGTGCCGAACGATGCCGCGTAGTCGATGACGGCGCCGACGTCGATGGTCGCCTTGGTGAGCCGGTCGGCGATCTCGGGGTCCATCGGGTTCTCGGCGATCTTCTGCCGATCCCGCGAGTACGCGTTGCGGCCGTGCACCCGGTCGTACCAGGACATCACGATGTTGTCGAAGTCGAGATAGACGGCGACGCGGGCGCTCTGCGTTTCGGGCATGGCATCCAGTCTCACCCGTCGGAGCGGCCAGGGCCAGTCCGCGGTCGGTCGCCGGGGGAATGGATCCCGTGGGCCGGTGCTGCGACCGGGGTGGGGTGTGTGCCGTCGTGCGGAGTTTGGCCGCGGCGCGCCGGTTGGGGCCGCCGCGTGGCGGCGTGTCGTGCACGGACTCCGCGCGACGGTACGCCCCGAGTGCCTGCCGCTCGTGCGAACCGCGCACGAACTCCGCGGGACGGCACGCCCCGAGTGCCCGCCGCGCGTCGGCCACGACCTCCGCCGGACGGTACGCCCCGGCGGTCCGCCGCCGGCGAATGGATGCCGTGGGCCGGTGCTGCTGTTGGGGTGGGGTGTGCCGTCGTGCGGAGTTTGGCCGCGGCGCGCCGGTTCGGGCCGTCCGGTGACGGCGTGTCGGCCACGAACTCCGCGCGACGGCACGCCTCGAGTGCCCGCCGCCCGTACGAACCGGTGCACGACCTCCGCTGGACGCCACGTCCCGGGCGCCGCACGCCAGGGGGAATGGATGCCAGTGGATTGGTGCTGCGACCGGGGTGGGGTGTGTGCCGTCGTGCGGAGTTCGTCCGCGGCGCGCCGGTTCAGCCCGTCTCGTGGCGGCGTGTCGGCCACGAACTCCGCGCGACGGCACGCCCCTAATGCCCGCCGCCCGTACGAACCGGCCACGGACTCCGCGGGACGGCACGCCCCGTACGCCACGCCGGGGGAATGGATGCGGTGGGCCCGTGCTGCGACCGGGGTGGGGTGGTGCCGTCGTGCGGAGTTCGGCCGCGGCGCGCCGGTTCAGCCCGTCTCGTGGCGGCGTGTCGGCCACGGACTCCGCGGGACGGCACGCCCCCGGCGGCCCGCCGCCCGGGAGTGGATGCCGCTGCCCCGGCGCCGCCCCCGAGAACCGACCCGGACTCAGCGCTCCCCGGGGTAGACCACGCCGATCTGGCGGCGCACCTCGTCGAGAACGCCCATGATCGCGACGGTCTCGTCGATGGGCAGCACGTCGCTCGAGGTCACGCCGGCCGCGACGAAGCGCTCGGCGGCCTCGGCCTGGAACTGCATGCCGCGACCCTCGATCGAGGTCGTGAACTCCTCGAGCAGGTCGCCCGCGGGTGAGACCACGCGGAACGAGGTCGGGGTGTACCAGACCCGGTCGATCTCGATCCGGGCCTCGGTGCCGACGATCTGCGCTGTGTTCGCTCCCGCGCCGCGCGAGGAGGACACGGTGGTCGAGAGGGCGCCGCCGGGGTGCACGAAGAGCGTGGCGACGTCGGCGTCGCTGCCGGTATCCGACAGCCGGGCGACAGCCGAGACGCTCTCCGGCAGGCCGAGCACGTCGACGGCGAACGAGATCGGATAGATGCCGAGGTCGAGCAGGGCACCGCCCCCGAGCTCGAGGGCGTTGAGGCGGTGAGCGGGGTCGGTCGAGATCTTCTGCGTGTGATCGGCTGAGACCACACGGATCTCACCGAGGGTCCCCTCGGCGATGATCTCGCGGATGCGCACCATGTGCGGGAGATACCGGGTCCACATCGCCTCCATGGCGAGGAGGCCCTTCTCGGCGGCGCGGTCGCGGATGATCGCGGCTTCGGTCTCGTTGAGCGTGAAGGGCTTCTCGACCAGGACGTGCTTGCCGTGGTCGAGGGCGAGCAGCGCGTTGTCGACGTGACCCGGGTGCGGCGGGGCGATGTAGACGATGTCGACCGTCGGGTCGCTCACCAGCTCTTCGTAGGACCCGTGCGCGTGCGGGATGTCGTACGTCGCGGCGAACTCGCGCGCGCTCTCGATGCGGCGCGAGCCGACGGCGGCGACGTCGAGACCCGCCGTGCGGAGGTCGGAGGTGAAGGCGTGGGCGATGCCACCTGTCGCGAGGATGCCCCAGTGCAGTCCGGTCATGCTCCCACCGTATCGGCGGCGTCCGACACCGACCGTCCCGTCTGCGCGAGAAGTCCCGGATGCCGCGGGCATAGGCTCGCTGCATGACGCCCGTCGAGCGATTCCGCGAGCTCCTGCGCATCCCCACCGTCTCGCGGGCGGACCCCGCCGAGGTCGATACAGCCCGGTTCGACGAGTTCCATGCGGCGCTCGAGCGGCTCTACCCGCTGACCCACGCCCGGCTGGAGCGCGAGGTCGTCGCCGGTCACTCCCTGCTGTACCGGTGGGCGGGGGAGACGGCCGATGCGCCCCTGGTGCTCCTCGCGCACCAGGACGTCGTGCCGGTGGACGGGCAGGAGTGGCGGCATCCGCCCTTCGACGCCGTGATCGATGGCGACGGGGCTGAGCGGGCTATATATGCCCGCGGAGCCATAGACGACAAGGGCGCTCTGGTCGCGATCCTCGAGGCGGTCGAAGAAGCGCTGTCGGAGGGGGTCACGCCGCGAACCGACGTGTGGCTCGCCTTCGGCCACGACGAAGAGACGCACGGCTCGGGGGCTCGCGCGATCGCGGCGCTCCTCGCGGAGCGTGGCATCCGTCCGGCCCTCGTGCTCGACGAGGGTGGGGCCGCGGTGGAGGGTGCGCTGCCGGGCGTTGCGGCGCCCACCGCGATGATCGGCGTCGCCGAGCGCGGTGTGGCGACGTTCGACCTGGTCACGCGCGAGGCCGGCGGACACGCCTCGACCCCGCCGCGCCTGCCCGCCACCGCGCGGCTCGCCCGAGCGATCGACCGCTTGCGTCGACGTCCGTTCCCGCTCCGCCTCGCGGATCCCGTGCGCGCGATGCTCGGCACCGCCGCCGCCCACGCGACCGAACCCCTGCGCACGCTCTTCCGGCGGACGACGATGTCGGCGCCGCTCGTCACCGCCGCGTTCTCCCTGCTCGGCCCCGAGACGAATGCGCTCGTCCGCACGACCGCGGTCGTCACCCGCCTCGAGGGTGCGGCCGGCGAGAACGTCCTGGCCACGACGGCGCGCGCGAGCGTGAACGTCCGCCTCCTCCCCGGTGACACGCTCTCGGATGTGGCGATCCATCTCCGCCGCGTCGTCGCGGATCCGTTCGTCGACATCGAGCTCCGCCAGGGCGGCGAGGCCTCTCCGGTGTCGCCGTGGCAGGGCGAGGAGTGGCGTCGCGTGGCGAGCGCGGTCGTCGCGACACTCGGGGACGACGTGGTGCCCCTTCCGTACCTGCAGCTCGGGGCGAGCGACAGCCGCTTCTACACCGGCCTCACCGCGAACGTGTACCGCTTCGCGCCCTTCCACCTCACCCGCTCCGAGCGTGACGCTCTGCATGCGCCGGACGAGCGCATCCGCGTGGGTTCCTGGCTCCGCGGCATCCGCTTCTACCGGGCTCTGCTCGAATCCTGACCGTGCGATCGCGCGCGACACGCAACGGGCGAAGCGCCGGGTTATCCTCGTGTGACCGGTCACGCGAGGACCGTTGACGCAAAGAGGCGAACCATGAGCGAGACCGACATTCCGGATGCCACGGGCCGGGCCCCCAGCATCCGCGACGTGGCGCGTCTCGCGGGGGTGTCGTATCAGACGGTCTCCCGGGTCATCAACAACAGCCCCCAGCTGCGCCCCGAGACGGCGGCGCGGGTCCGCTCGGCGATCGCCGAGCTGAAGTTCGTCCCGAACCAGGCGGCTCGCGCCCTCGCGACGAGTCGTTCGCGTCTCATCGGCGTCCTCGGGCCGAGGACGACGACGCACGGCACGGCGACGATGGTCCAGGCCATCGAGTCCGCAGCCCGCGCCGCGGGATACCGGCTGACCCTGACGAACCTGGCCACGAGCGCCCCCGAGGACGTGCGCGCCTCGATCGACCACCTCATGCAGCAGTCGGTCGAGGGGCTGATCGCTGTGGCGCCGCAGACACGTGTCGTTCCGATCCTCGATGAGCTGCGGCTTCCCGTGCCGGTGCAGATCGTCGCCTCGTCGGGGACGGCGACCTCGCACAACGACCAGACGGCCGGAGCGCGGGCCGCGGTGCGTCACCTGATCGAGATCGGGCACACCCGCATCCTGCACATCGCCGGTCCCCGCGACTGGGTGGAGGCCGACCACCGCATGCGGGGGTACCTGGCCGAGATGGATGCCAACGATCTCACGCCGCGTCCCCCCGTCCTCGGCGACTGGACGGCGCAGTTCGGATTCGAGGCGGGTCTCGAGCTGCTGCGCACCGAGGATGCGACCGCGGTGTTCGCGGGCAACGACCATATGGCGCTCGGGTTCATGCATGCCGTGCGGGCCATAGGACGCTCGGTGCCCGAGGACATCTCGGTGGTGGGTTTCGACGACGTGCCCGAGTCGGCGCACCTCTGGCCACCGCTGACCACGGTGCGGCAGGACTTCGCGGGAATCGGCGCACGCGCGGTGCGCGAGGTGCTCGCCGCGTTGGGGGAGCCCGCCGATGCGGTCGCTCCGGTCGAGCCCGACCACCTGCGTCTGATCCTGCGGTCGTCCACGGCACCGCCCAGTCGCTGATCGTCACATTTCGGCAACGGCTGGACGGCGTGCGCACGGGGACTTGACACGTCGGTCCCGCACGGGGGTAGCATCACACACACAATGTGAACGGTCACATGACCGGTCACACGGCCGACGGGACTCGCTGCGGAGCGGATCCGTCGAGACGAAGATGTTTCGACCGTCTTTCGTTTCGCCCTGTCGACTCGTGCGCCCGGTGTGACCTCGTCCGCAGAGACCGCGGTGGGCTCCGCGTGGAGAGACCGCGACACAAACCCAATGGAGGGAACCAGAGTGAACAAGCACAGCATGCTCAAGACGATCGCCGGAGTGGGCGTTCTCGCGCTCGGCATCGGCCTGGCCGGTTGCGCCGGCGACCGCACGGGCAACAGCGCCGGCGGCGACCAGGAGGCGGGCGGCACCATCGGCGTCGCGATGCCGACCCAGCAGTCGGAGCGGTGGATCGCCGACGGCAACAACGTCAAGTCGCAGCTCGAGGAGCTCGGCTACCAGGTCGACCTGCAGTACGCCAACGACGACATCCCCACCCAGGTCTCGCAGATCGAGAACATGATCACCACGGGCGCCAAGGCCCTGATCATCGCCTCGATCGACGGCACCACGCTCACCGACGTGCTGCAGCAGGCCAAGGACGCGAACATCCCCGTCATCGCGTACGACCGCCTCATCAACGGCACCGAGAACGTCGACTACTACACGACATTCGACAACTACAAGGTCGGCGTCCAGCAGGCCACCTCGCTCCTCACGGGCCTCGGTGTCCTCGACGCCTCGGGCAAGGAGACCGGCGCCACCGGTCCGTTCAACATCGAGCTGTTCGCCGGAAGCCCCGACGACAACAACGCCACGTTCTTCTGGAACGGCGCGATGGACACCCTGAAGCCCTACATGGACAAGGGCGTGCTCGTGGTCCCCTCGGGTCAGACCGAGTTCGGCCAGGCGGCGATCCTCCGCTGGCTGCCCGAGACGGCGCAGAAGCGCATGGAGAACATCCTCACCGTCATCGGCGGCACCAAGCTCAACGGTGTGCTCTCGCCCTACGACGGTCTGTCGATCGGCATCATCTCGGCACTCACCTCGGGCGGCTACTCGGCCACCGACCTCCCCGTCATCACGGGTCAGGACGCCGAGGCCGGCTCGATCAAGTCGATCATCGCCGGCGAGCAGTACTCGACGATCTTCAAGGACACGCGCGAGCTCGCCAAGCAGGCCGTGACCATGGTCGACGACATCCGCAAGGGTGAGACCCCCGAGGTCAACGACGAGAAGACCTACGACAACGGCAAGAAGGTCGTCCCCTCGTACCTCCTCCAGTCGACGATCGTCACCAAGGACAACTACAAGGAAGTCCTGATCGACAGCGGTTACTACACCGAGGCCGACCTCAAGTAATCCCCGCGGGCGTGCCCTGAGCCGCCCGCACCGCCTCCGCCGCGATCGATCCGTTCGGTCGCAGCGGAGGCGCCCCCACGTCTCTCACCCCCACCGGCTCCGGCCGGCCCTGCAAGGAGGACCTCGTGAGCACCATCCTCGAGATGCGCTCGATCACCAAGGAGTTCCCCGGCGTCATCGCGCTCGCCGACGTGTCGTTGACCGTCGAGCGCGGAACGGTCCACGCCATCTGTGGCGAGAACGGCGCCGGCAAGTCCACTCTCATGAAGGTGCTCAGCGGTGTGTATCCCGCGGGCGACTACCGCGGCGAGATCGTCTTCGACGGCAAGACCGTCGAGTTCAAAGACATCCGCGACAGCGAATCCGCCGGCATCGTCATCATCCACCAGGAGCTCGCGCTGAGCCCCTACCTCTCGATCGCCGAGAACATCTTCCTCGGCAACGAGATCACTCACCGCGGTCTCATCGACTGGGACGCGACCAACCGCGAGGCATCCAAGCTCCTCGCCCGCGTCGGGCTCGGCGACAGCCCCGACGTGCCCGTCAATGAGATCGGCGTCGGCAAGCAGCAGCTCGTCGAGATCGCGAAGGCGCTGTCGAAAGACGTCAAGCTCCTCATCCTCGACGAGCCCACCGCGGCCCTGAACGACGACGACTCCGAGCACCTGCTGGACCTGATCCGTCACCTCAAGGGCCAGGGCATCACCTGCATCATCATCAGCCACAAGCTCAACGAGATCCGCGCGATCGCCGACGAGGTCACGATCATCCGCGACGGTCGCACGATCGAGACCCTCGATGTCGCCACCGGGGGCACGAGCGAAGACCGCATCATCCGCGGGATGGTCGGACGCGAGCTCGAGAACCGCTACCCCGACCGCGACGTCGAGATCGGCGATGAGGTCCTGCGCATCGAGGACTGGAACGTCAGTCACCCCACGGATGCCACTCGCACCGTCATCCACAACGCGAACCTCACCGTTCGCGCCGGCGAGGTCGTCGGGATCGCCGGCCTCATGGGTGCCGGTCGCACCGAGCTCGCGATGAGCGTCTTCGGCAAGAGCTTCGGCTCGCGCATCTCGGGGAACGTCTACGTGCGCGGTCAGAAGGTCGACACTTCGACGGTCCCCGCGGCGATCCGCAGCGGACTCGCGTACGTCACCGAAGACCGCAAGGGCGCCGGACTCAACCTGATCGACACGATCAAGCGGAACATCTCGATCGCCGGCATGCGAAAGCTCGTCAAGGGCGGGTTCGTCGACGGCGACGAGGAGTACCTCGTCGCGAATCGCTACCGCAAGTCGATGAACATCAAGGCGCCGAGCGTCGACGTGGTCGTCGGGAAGCTCTCCGGCGGCAACCAGCAGAAGGTCGTGCTGTCGCAGTGGCTCTTCTCCGACCCCGAGGTGCTCATCCTCGACGAGCCCACGCGCGGCATCGACGTCGGCGCGAAGTACGAGATCTACACGATCATCAACTCCCTCGCGGCGCAGGGGAAGGGCGTGCTGGTGATCTCTTCGGAGCTCCCCGAGCTGCTCGGCATCTGCGACCGCATCTACACCCTCAGCGAAGGCCACATCACCGGCCAGCTGCCCATCGAAGAGGCCACTCCCGAGGCACTCATGGTGCTCATGACGAAGGAAAAGGAAGCCGACCATGTCAGCGCTTGACAACACCGTGACCCCGCAGGGTCCCGCGACGCCGAAGGGTCCCGTCGGCGGCGGAGCCGGCGGCGGTGCCGGCAGCATTCTGCAGTTCTTCACGTCGCGACTGCGTGAGATCGGCATCTTCATCGCCCTGATCGTCATCGTCCTGCTCTTCCAGGCGCTGACCGGCGGGCGCCTGCTCACCGCGGGCAACGTGTCGAACATCATCGTCCAGAACAGCTACATCCTGATCCTCGCGATCGGCATGGTGATGATCATCATCGCCGGACACATCGACCTGTCGGTCGGTTCGGTCGCCGCCTTCGTCGGTGCGGTCTCGGGTGTGCTGATCGTGCAGTGGGGCCTGCCCTGGTGGCTCGGCATCCTGCTCTCGCTCCTCCTCGGTGCCGTGGTCGGCATGTGGCAGGGGTTCTGGGTCGCGTATATCGGCATCCCGGCCTTCATCGTGACGCTGGCGGGCATGCTGCTCTTCCGCGGTCTGACGCAGATGACGCTCGGCAACACTCAGATCACGCCGTTCCCCACCGAGTACCGTGCACTCGGCGGCGGCTACCTCTTCCCCGACCTGTTCCCGGCCGCGAGCTCGCCGGCCGAGTGGATCACCGTCGGCCTCGGTGTGCTGACCCTCGTCCTGTTCGTCGTGTCGCAGGTGCGTCAGCGCGCCAAGCGCGCCGCGCTCGAACTGCAGAACGAGCCGCAGGTCGCCTTCCTCGTCAAGCTCATCGGCGGCGGCGCGCTGATCGCGTACCTCACCTATCTGCTCGGTGTCGCTCCGGGCTCGCGCGGGACGCCTATCGTGCTCGTCGTGCTCGGCGTGCTGATCATCGGGTACTCCACGGTCATGAGCCGCAGCGTCTTCGGTCGCCACATCTACGCGATCGGCGGCAACCGCACCGCCGCGAAGCTGTCGGGCATCAACACCCGTCGTGTCGACTTCCTGCTCTTCGTGAACATGGGCGTGCTCGCAGCTCTCGCGGGCATCGTCTTCACGGGCCGTCTTAACTCCGCCGGCCCGGGTGCGGGAAACCTGTTCGAGCTGGATGCCATCGCCGCCTCGTTCATCGGTGGCGCCGCCGTCCAGGGCGGTGTCGGCCGCGTGGTCGGCGCTATCGCCGGTGGTCTGGTCATGGGTGTGCTCAACAACGGCATGTCGCTCATGGGCATCTCGACCGACGTCCAGCAGTTCATCAAGGGTCTCGTGCTCCTCCTGGCCGTAGCCTTCGACGTGTGGAACAAGAACCGCACGCGCGGTTGATCCACCCCCATCGAGACGCCCCGACGCTTCCGCGCCGGGGCGTCTCGTCGTTCCTGCGGCAGGATGGAACGGTGACCCCCCGCACGTCCCTCCGCCGCGCCGCCGCGGTGCTCGCCGTGCTCGCGCTGGGCCTCGCCGGCTGCACGGCGACGCCGCCGCGTGAGGCCGGCTCGAGCGACGGGGCGGGGGTGATCGGCGTCGCGCTGCCCTCGACCGCCGACGCCGGATGGGAGCACGCGGGGGAGGCCGTGGCATCCGAACTGCGCGATCGTGGCTACCGCGTCGATCTGGAGTACGCCGCCGACGACGCGCGAACGCAGGCCTCGCAGGTGCAGAACATGCTGACCAAGGGGATGGATGCCGTGATCGTCGCGCCCCTGTCCGCCGAGGAGCTCGCGGCGCCCGCCGAACTCGCCGACGAAGACGGCGTTCCGATCGCCCTCCTCGGTCGCGGTCTCGCCGTTTCCGGAGCGGGGTTCGCCGCGGTGGTCGAGCCGGAAGAGCTCGGCCGCGCCCAGGCCCAGGCTCTGCTCGACGCGCTCGACGCCGGGCAGGGGGCGGATGCCACGAACCCGACGCCCACACCCGACTCCGACGCCCCCGACTCCGACGCCCCCGACTCCGACGCATCGGAGACGAACGCATCCGAGGACCCCGCACCGGCCTCCCCGGCCGGACCCGTCGAGCTCACCGTGCTCGCCGGTGCCGCGGACGACGCCTGGGAGCAGCGACGCTTCGCCGCCGCGCGCGAGGCCCTGGCCTCCGCGGTCGACGAGGGGCGCGTCGTGATCACGTCGGGCGCCGCGTGGGACGACGCCGCTGTCGCCGACGATCCGCTCGACGTGTCGGACGCGGCGGAGAAGCGCGCCCGAGTGGTCGTCGCGGACACGGATGCGGAGGGCGAGACGCCCGGCCGCACCGCGTTCCTCGCGCTCGGTGACGACGTCACCCGCGGCATGGTGACCGCGCTCACCACCGACCCGCCCGCGGGCGAGACCCCTTCACCCACGCCTTCGCCGTCGCGCGCGGCCGAGCGTCCGGACCCGATCGTCGTCGGTTCGGGGGCCGACCTCGCCACCGCGCGTGCCCTCGACGCGGGCGTCGTCGCCGCGACCGTGTTCGTCGACACGCGCGATCTGGCCGCGCCGATCGCCGATGCGATCGAGGCGCTGCTCGACGAGCGCGAACCGGTGTCGGACGGCACCGAGATCCCCGGACTGACGGACGCCCCGGCTGTCGCGGTCGGCCCGCAGACCGTTCGTGCCGACGACATCACGCGTGTCCTGCTCGACACCGGCTGGCTGACCCCCGAAGAGCTTTCGGGATAACCCGAACGAGGGCGGGGGCTGCCCGGGCGGCGCGGACGCGGGGCCCACCCCTACCGTGGAACACATGACCACGGCATCCGTTCTTCCGCCTCCTCCGCCGAACCCGCGCGACCGCGACGACTCCGCCACCGCCACCGCCGAGACCATCCCGCTGCCGCCCGCCCAGCCGGTCGTCACCCCCTCGTCACGCGTGCGCATCGCCACCCCCGGGCGCATCGCCGGGGCCGCGGCCCAGATGGCCGCGCTCGGCCTGATCGGCCCGACCGTCTTCGGCGCGCTCTTCGGCATGCTGGGCGGCGGTATCGGACTGCTCTTCGCCCTCCTGATCGGCGTCGTCGTTCTCGTCGCCCTCGTCTACGCCCTCTTCGCGGTGGCCTGGTTCGAACGGGCCCGTGTCGACGGCCTCTACGGCTTCGGCCTCCCGGCGCTCAGCCCACGCCGGAGCCCGCGTCCCGGATTCGTCGGCTTCCTGCACACGGTCTGGCTGCAGGCGATCGACCCCGGCCAGTGGCGCGCGGTGGCCTCGTTCACCATCGGCACGATCCTGGGCCTGGTGACCCTGACCGCCGCAGGTCTCGCCGCGTGGGGCTTCGCCCTGACCATCGCCCCGATCGTCGGGTGGCCGGATACGCGTTTCCTCGGCATCTTCCCGCTCGAGGGGTTCGCTGCGCCCCTCGTCGGTGTCATCGCGCTCGTCGCATCGCTCGCCGCCATCGTCGGACTCGCCGTGCTGCACGGCGTGATCGTCCGCGCGATCTTCGTCCCCTCGCGGGAGGCGGAGCTCGAGGAGCGCGCACGCACCTCCGACACCCGCCGCGCCGGAGCGGTCCGCGCCGCCGAGGTCGAGCGCACGCGCATCGAGCGCGACCTCCACGACGGCGTCCAGCCGCGACTCGTGTCGATCGGCATGACCCTGGGGCTCGCCCAGACCAAGATCGACGACGACCCCGAGACGGCGAAAGCGCTCGTCGCCGAGGCGCACGCCTCGACCAAGTCGGCGATCACCGAACTCCGGCAGCTGGCCCGTGGCATCCATGCCTCGGTGCTCGATGACCGGGGACTGGATGCCGCGCTCTCGGCGCTCGCGTCGCGTTCGCACATCCCCGTGACCCTCGACGTGCGTCTGCCGCGTCGGTGCAGTCGTCCGGCGGAGGCCGCCGTGTACTTCGCGATCGCCGAGGCCCTGACGAATGCGGCGAAGCACTCCCGGGCGACCGGGTGCCGCGTACACGTCCGCCTCCGCGAGGACGGGACCCTCTGGGCCCGGGTCGAGGACGACGGGCTGGGCGGGGCGCGCGTCGTCCCGGGCGGTGGCCTCGACGGCATCGTCAACCGCGTCACCGCCGCCGGCGGCACGGCGCGCATCGACAGCCCGCAGGGCGGACCCACGACGGTGGAAGTGAGCGTCCCGTGCGCATCCTGATCTGCGAGGACTCCGTGCTGCTGCGCGAGGGGCTCGTCCGCCTTCTCGCCGACGACGGCCACGAGGTCGTCGCCGCCCTGCCCGACGCCGACGGGCTCCAGGCCGCGGTCGACGAGCACGCCCCCGACCTCTGCGTCCTCGATGTGCGGCTTCCGCCGACCTGGACCGATGAGGGCATCCGCGCGGCGATCGCGCTGAGGTCCCGGCATCCGGGACTCGCGGTCCTCGTCCTCTCGCAGTACGTCGAGGAGCAGTACGCCAGCGACTTGATCGCCGACGGGCAGGGGTCGCTCGGCTACCTGCTCAAGGACCGGGTCGCCGACGTCCGCGACTTCCTCGACGCGGTCGCCCGCATCAGCGGGGGAGCGACCGTCCTCGACCCCGAGGTCGTCGGACAGCTCCTCGCCCGTCGCCGTCGTGACGAGCGGCTGCAGAGCCTGACGGAGCGGGAACGCAGCGTGCTCGCGCTCATCGCGGAAGGCCGGTCGAATCAGGCCATCGCCGCGGCGCTCTTCGTGAGCGAGGCCAGCGTCGAGAAGTACATCACCGCCATCTTCACCAAGCTCGGCCTCGAGCAGGACGAGACCGGCAACCGCCGCGTCATCGCCGCCCTCGTGCACCTGGGCCACGACCACACCGGAGCAACGTCATGACCACGCAGATCCCTCTCGAGCCGACCCCCGTCGAGCCGACGCCTCCGCCGGCGCAGACCTCGCGGCGGGGAACCGTGCTCGCGGTGTCGATCGTCACGATCGTCGTCGGAGCGATCGCCCTCGTCGGCACGGTGGGCGGCACCGCGATCACCGCGGCGGCCACGCTCGCCGACACACGATCCGGCGTGCAGGCGGGGTCGGTGTCGGCGCGCGGCCTCACCGATCTCTCGGTGGACGTCGCCGGAGGCTCGCTCACCATCGAGTACGGCGACGGCGCGGACGCGACGCTCGAGGCCGGGGACGCCCGCCGCGGCGGTTGGACGTTCGAACGCACGGGCGACACCCTGCGCGTGTCGTCGCCGCGTGGCGCATTCGTCGACTGGGACCGCAGCCCCGGGGCGACGCTGACCCTCCCGCGCAGCCTGAAGGGTTCGCCGCTCGACGGGCGCATCGACGTCACGGGTGGGACGCTCGACCTCGATGCCGAGATGCGCGCGCTGACGGTGAACCTGGCCGGCGGTGCGGTCGACCTGTCCGGGAGCGCCGAGACCCTCGCGGTCACGGTCGCCGGCGGCGCCGCCACGGCCGACGTCGAGGATGTCGACACGGCGACCTTCGAGGTCGCCGGCGGTGAGCTGACGGCGGGGTTGAGCGGTGCGACCCCCAGCCGCACGACGGTCACGGTCACGGCGGGATCCGCCGACATCACGCTGCCCGACGACGAGTACCGGGTCGTGAACCAGGACGGTATCGGCTCGGTCGACAACAGCCTGCGCACCTCGTCGTCGGCGAAGGCCGTCGTCGACGTCGAGGCGGCCCTGGGCCAGGTGTCGCTGTCGTCCTGAGCGCTGCGCTCTCAGAGGGCCTCTTCTCGTCGCCGAGCGACGGGGAGGGGCCCTTCTCGCGCGGGACGGGGACGCGCGACGACCAGCGACAGCAGGACGAGTGCGATGCCGAGAGCCTGAAGCGGGGCGAGGGACTCTCCGCCGACGAGCACCCCGAGCACGACCCCGGTCACCGGGTTGAGCAGCCCGATGATCCCGACGGTGCCCGCCGGCAG
Source organism: Microbacterium sp. NPDC086615 (assembly GCF_040686055.1). Lineage (NCBI taxonomy): Bacteria > Bacillati > Actinomycetota > Actinomycetes > Micrococcales > Microbacteriaceae > Microbacterium > Microbacterium sp. NPDC086615. The sequence goes on along the minus strand of NZ_JBFBJJ010000001.1, from coordinate 284,685 downwards.
GTGGCGAAGCCCGGTGAACCAGCACACGAACGCCAGCGCGGTGGCGACGACGGCGATCCCCGCGTAGGCCGCGCCGCCGATCGCATCCACGCGCGGGGGCGGCCCCTCGACGATCGCCGCGGCGACCACGAGCGCGATCCCTCCGGCGATGAGCTGCCATGACGTCGTCGCGAGCAGCGGGGTGTCGTCGCGCCACCGGGTGGTGAGGATCGCCCCGAGCGACGACGCGAGCAGAGCGATGACGGATGCCGCGACCCCGGCGGGCGACACGGCGCCGGCCCCGAGCCCGACGACCAGCAGCACCCCCGCGATGCCGAGCACGGCCCCCGCCGCCCACCGCGGGGTCGGGCGCTGCGAGAGGATCGGCCACGCGATGCCCGCGAGGGCGAGTGGGGCCAGCGCCATGATCGACGCCGCGATCGAGGAGGGCAACAGCTGCGCGGCGAGGTAGACCAGCACGAAGAAGGCGCCGAAGTTCAACAGTCCCAGGACGGGTGCGCGCCACCACCACGAGCCGCGCGGTCGCCGTCGGGCCAGCGCCCACAGCAAAAGTCCGGCGGGCAGGGCGCGCAGGGCGGCGCCCCAGAGTGGGGCGTCGGGCGGGAGCAGGTGCCGCGTGACCACGTAGGTGGCACCCCACGCGATCGGGGCAACCGCGGTGATCGCGACGAGGCGCCATTTACCTTCCATGGAAGACAGTATAGTTTCCGCGGAAGGTATCATGGATGCCATGACCGACCACGTCGATGAACTCGTCGCGCAGTGGGCCGCTGAGCGCCCCGACGTCGACGCCTCGCCGATGCAGATCATCGGGCGCATGAGCCGGCTCGTCGACCGCCTCGAGGCCGAGCTGCTCGTCGTGTTCCGGCGCTACGGCCTGGGCGAGGGGGAGTTCGACATCCTCGCCGCGCTCCGTCGAAGCGGTGAGGCCTTCGCGTGCGCCCCCGGCGAGCTTGCGCGGCACACGATGGTGACCACCGGCGCGGTGACCAAGCGTGTCGACCGGCTCGTGGCATCCGGGCTCGTGTCGAGGAGCGCGAGCGACGACGACGGCCGCGGTCGGGTGGTGTCGCTCACTCCGGCGGGTCGGCGGGTCATCGACGAGGCGCTGGTCGCCCACGTCGAGAACGAGGAGCGCCTGCTGTCGGCGCTCCGTCCGGCCGACCGTCGTGTGCTGGAGGCGCTGCTGCGCAACTGGGGGTCTGCCCTCGGCGTGTAAGCGCTGAGGCTGCGCTGACGCTTCCGGTGCCGCCGCCGTGCCCGTGCCTTGTTTGCCCCCGTTCGTCGTGCGGCGCATGCTGCGGCGACCACGTGCGGCAAGTGACGCCCCGACGCCGTCGCGCCCGTGCCTGGTTTGCCCCTACTTGTCGTGCGGCGCGTGCTTGGGCGACGAAGTGCGGCAAGTGACGCCCCCGACGCCGTCGCGCCGGTACCTGGTTTGCCCCTACTTGTCGTGCGGCGCGTGCTCGGGCGACGAAGTGCGGCAAGTGAGGCTTCCCGACGCCGGCGCCCCCGGCGCCTCAGTTGCCCATGTTTGTCGCGTGGCGCGTGCTCAGGCGACGAATTGCGGCAACTCACGCACGTGGCTTCCGCTACGACAAGCCGCCCGTACGGGCGATCGCCTCGCATGGCGCATCCCGCGCGCGACTCACGCGCCCTTCAGCGCCTTCGCGATGCGCTGGATCGACACGGGTTCCGCCGTGCCGAGGCGCTGGGCGAAGAGGCTCACTCGCAGCTCCTCCAGTAGCCACCGCGTCTGCACGAGGTTCGCGGGAGCGTCGGCGGGCAGGGGGATGACGCCACCCGCCTCGGTGAACGCGGTCGCGGAGCGCTCGTACTCAGTCTGCCGCTGGCGGTCGCGGCCCGGGTTGTCCGAGAGCGTCTTCACCCGTTCGAGCGCACCGGCGAGGTAGCGGGGATAGTGCTGCAGGCGTGGGATGCCGGTGCGCGAGAGGAAACCGGGGAACAGCAGCCCCTTCACCTGGCCCCGCACGTCGTTGAGTGCTCCGAGGATCGTCATCGACGCGGCATCCTTCATCGCCCTCTCGACCTCGCGCTGCGCGAGCAGGATCTTCGCCGCGAGCGACACCGTCTGGAACGTGCGCTCCACCGAAACGGAAGAGAACGCGTCGCGCACCCGCTCGAAGTCCCCTCGGGTGCGCACGGCGCCGTCGCTCCCGAGGATGTCGTCGGCCAAGGCCACGCGCGCATCCTCGATCAGCGCCTTGGCGTTCTGGTACGGGGATGCCGCGAGCGCGAGCTTCTCGTTCGCGGTGAGGTGGTCGAGAACGTAGGTGGCGGGGGAGGGGACGGCCAGCAGCATCAGGCGACGGATGCCGGCCCGCGTGAGCCGCGCGGCGTCGTCGGGCGTCGCCTCGACGCGCAGAGCGACGCTGTCGCCCTCGTCGACGAGCGCCGGGTAGCCGCGTACGACGCCGCCGGCGACGGGGGTGTCGACGACCTCGGTGAGCTCGTCGAGGTCCCAGGTGGTGAGCTTCGTGCGCGAAGCGAACGCGGGGGAGGCCTGGGCGACCTTCGCGGCCCTCTGCGGGGGCCGAGAGATCGTCGACTCGACGCTGGAGCGCGCCCGGTCGGCCAGTCGTCGCTGCAGCGCACCGAGGTCGCGGTCGCTGCCGACCGCCCGGCCCCGGGCATCGACCGCTCGGAACGAGGGGAGGAGGTGCGCGGGAACGCGCTCGAGCTCGAAGTCAGCCGCGCTCACCCGCTGGTTCGCGACGCGCTGCACCAGGGCGGCGAGGGCGTCGACGAGCGTCGTTCTCGGGAGGCCGTTCGCGTGCTCGGGGCCCTTCTCGGCGAGTTCGGCCGAGAACTTCTCCGCCCAGTCGGCGGCCGGCACCACGTTGCGGCGGATGGTCTTCGGCAGGGCGCGAAGCAACGCGGTGACGAGCTCGTCGCGCATGCCGGGCACCTGCCAGTCGAAGCCGTCGGGGCGCAGCTGCGCGAGGAGGGGCAGCGGAACGACGACCGTGACGCCGTCGTCGGGGGCGCCCGGCTCGAAGCGATACGCGAGATTCAGGGTCTGATCGCCCTGTCGCCAGCGCGCGGGGAAGGCCCGATCGTCGCCCTGCGCCCGGTCTCCGGTGAGGTCGGACTCGCGCAGGTCGAGCAGGTGCGGCGTGCGGTTCGAGGCATCCTTCCACCAGGTCTCGAACGAGCGGATGTCGGTGACGTCGGCGGGAATCCGGGCGTTGTAGAACGCGAACACCGCTTCATCGCCGATGAGGATGTCGCGGCGGCGCTCGCGCTCCTCGATCTTCTCGAGCAGGCGGCGCTGCTCGACGTTGCGGCGGAGGAACGCCGTGAGGCGCTTGTCGAGGACCGAGGGGTCCCACTCGCCCTCGACGAGTGCGTGGCGGACGAACATCTCGCGGGCGAGAGGGCGGTCGAAGCGCGCGAGCTGGACGCGACGCCGGCCGACGAGCTCGACACCGAACAGTGTGACCTTCTCGTACGCGGCGGCGGAGCCGGCATCCTTCGACCAGTGCGGCTCGCTCAGCGAGCGCTTCACCAGGTCGGGGGCGAGTTCCTCCGCCCACGCCGGGTCGACGGCCGCGACCGTTCGCGCGAACAGGCGCGAGGTCTCGACCAGCTCGGCGGCCATAACGGCGGAGGGGCGCTTCTTCTTCAGCCCCGAGCCGGGGAAGATCGCGAACCGCGCGCCGCGGGCGCCGATGTACTCGCCCTTGACCGGACGGGCGTCTCCCGGAGCCTTGCGGTCCTTGGTCTGCGCCATTGCGCGGGGATCCAGGATGCCGACGTGCGACAGCAACCCGGACAGGATCGCGCGGTGGATGGCATCGCCGGCGGCGTGGCCTTCGGGTGCGCTGTCTGTCGACCCTCGTCCCACTTGTGGCGGTGCATGTCCCGAATTGTGCTGCTTCGAGCGCCCCGCACCGGCCATAAGTGGGACATGGTTCTTCGCGCCGCGCCCGGTAGCGCCGCGCCCACCAGCGCCGCGCCCGCCGTCGCTGGAGCCGGGGCGCTCGCCCGAGGCGCCCAGCGAGCGCAGCTGACGATGCACGTCGACCCATTCGCGCACGCGCACGTAATTGAGGTGCTCGCTCCGGCAGAGGCGTCGGAACGCGCTCGAACCGAGCTCCGCCTGCTTCTCCTGCAGGTACTCCCACAGGTTCAGCAGCGAGAGGAAGTCACTGGTCGGATCGGTGAACCGGGCGTGGAACCGGTCGGCCTCCTCGCGGCGATCCTCGGGGCGCTCGCGCACGTCCTGGATGGACATGCCCGAGACGATCGCGAGAACCTCGGCCGAGACGTCGTTCCGGCGCGCCTCGATGAGCATTCGCGCGAAGCGCGGGTCGATCGGCAGCCGCGCGATCTCGCGGCCGATCTCGGTGAGGCGGGGACCGTCTTCGCGCCCGCCACCGCGCGACGGGTCGCGATCGGGTCGGTCGTCGCGCGAGCGCGCCCCCGGTGCCGGCAGCTTCACGGCACCGAGCTCGACGAGCAGGTCGAACGCCGCCTTCACACCGCGCGAGTCGGGCGGGGTCAGGAACGGGAACGCCTGGATGTCGCCGAACCCGAGCGAGAGCATCTGCAGGATCACGGATGCCAGCGACGTGCGCAGGATCTCGGGTTCGGTGTACTCCGGTCGGCGCGTGAAATCGTCCTCGGAGTAGAGGCGGATCGCGACACCGGGCGACGTGCGCCCCGCGCGACCGGATCGCTGCTGCGCCGAGGCCTGGGACACGGCCTCGATCGGCAGTCGCTGGATCTTCGACCTGTTGCTGTACCGAGAGATGCGGGCTGTGCCGGTGTCGACGACATACCGGATGCCGGGGACGGTGAGACTCGTCTCGGCGACGTTGGTGGCGAGGATGACACGGCGGCGAACGCCCGCGACGGTGGAGCGCTCGAACACCCGGTGCTGCTCGGCGGCGGACAGACGCCCGTAGAGGGGCAGCACCTCGGTCGGCGCGGCATCCTTCTGATACGCCCCGCGGATGGCATCCGCCGCATCCCGGATCTCCGCCTCGCCCGGGAAGAACACGAGCACGTCGCCCGCGGGCTCCCGGTCGAGCTCGCGGAGCGCCGCCACGACGGCCCCGACCTCGTCGGCGTCGTCGCCGTCGCGCGTCGCGCGGGCCGAACTCCTGACTTTCTGCGGCGCTGCGACCCCGCGGCCACGGGATGTCGCGGCGTCGGAGCCGTCGGCATCCGGATCCTCAGGAGTTTCGCCCGCACCGTCGGCGCCATCCAGCGGCCGGTACCGGATCTCGACCGGATAGGTCCGCCCCGACACCTCGATCACGGGCGCCGGCACCGGCTCGCCGCCCGGCTCGGCGGGCGCGGCGGAGAAGTGCCGCGCGAAGCTCTCGGGGTCGATCGTCGCCGAGGTGACGATGACCTTGAGGTCGGGGCGCTTCGGCAGGATGCGCCGGAGGTATCCGAGCAGGAAGTCGATGTTGAGCGAACGCTCGTGCGCCTCGTCGACGATGATCGTGTCGTAGCGGCGCAAGAGCCGGTCGCGGTGGATCTCGTTGAGCAGGATGCCGTCGGTCACGAGCGCTACGCGGGTGTCGGCCGACACCTTGTCGGTGAAGCGCACCTTATAGCCGACGGTGGAGCCGAGGGGTACCTGCATCTCTTCGGCGATGCGCTCGGCGATCGTGCGCGCGGCGATGCGGCGGGGTTGCGTGTGCGCGATCGAGGTGCGGCCGAGCTCGAGGCAGATCTTCGGCAGCTGCGTGGTCTTGCCCGACCCGGTCGCGCCGGCGACGATCACGACCTGGTGGTCGCGGATGGCGCGCGCGATCTCGTCCCGCGCGGCGCTGACGGGCAGCTCGGGCGGGTAGACGATCACGGGTTCGACAGACACAGCCTTCTAGTTTATCGCGCGGTGGCGCCTCGGCGTCCGGCTCCGACCGTTCGCGTCAGCGCGTGAGTTGTCGCGATTGGTCGCGTCGGGCGGGGTGTGGCGCACATGTGCGGCAAGTCAGTGCGACGTTCGAGTGCCCGCGGAGCGTTCGTTTGCCGCGAGTGGCCGCGTCGCGTGGGGTGTGGCGCACATATGCGGCACGTCAATGTCGGACCGTGTGGGTTTCGCGAGCGGAGAGGGCGGCTTCGACCCGCGTGGATTGCCGCAATGTGTCGCTTCGGAGGGCGGAGGAGCGACGTTCTCCGTCAAATCACGCGAACGGGCGTCAGGGCATCGCGGCCTTCGCGGCCAGGATCCGGGTCACCGCCGCGTCCACCTTCGCGGCGAACGCGCTGTCGTTCTGCGCCTTCGACAGCACGGCCTGGTGCATCTCGGGGTAGACCGACGAATCGGCCGAGACGAGCAGCAGGTCGATCCCCGCCTCGACGGCGAGCGTCGCGCGGTCGGCGGGCGACCACGCCTGCACCTGTTGCGCCGCCGAGAGGTCGTCGGTGGTCACCACGCCGTCGAAGCCGACCGTGTTGCGAAGGACCCCGACCACCGTGGGCGAGAACGCGGCGGGCGCCGAGGAGTCGATCTTCTCGTAGATCGCGGTCGACAGCATGACCACCGCCGGTCCCTCCGGCAGCACCGTCGAGTACACGCCGACGTCGGCGCCGTCGGCCGTGACGAAGTCGTCCGTCACCCCGGCGGTCGTGTCGGTGTTGTCGCCCACGTGCCCGAGCCCGGGGAAGTGCTTGAAGGTGGGCAGCACCCCGCCGTCGCGCATCCCGGCGGCGAACGCCCCGGCCTTGGCTGCCACCGTCGCCCCGTCGTAGCCGTACTCGCGCTCGAGCTCGCCGATCGGCGGGTTGCTCTGCGCGGTCTCGGGGCTTGTGACGATGTCGGCCACGGGCGCGAGGTTCATGTTCACGCCGGCCTGCGCGAGCTGTCTGCCCCACGTCGCGGCATTGCTGCGCAGCGTCGCGTCGTCCTGCTGACCCTGGTCGACGGCGGAAGGGATCTCATCGAACCCGGGGCCGCTCAGCACCTGCACCTCGCCGCCCTCCTGGTCGGTGGCCACCCACAGCAACGGCTGACCCGTCGCCTGCGCCGAGGTGAATGTCGACACGAGCTGAGCGGTCGCCTGCGCGCCGGCATCCGATCTCCCGTGCAGGAAGATCCCGCCGATGTGATCGTCCGCGACCGCCGAGAGGGTGGTCTGGTCGGCTCCGTCGACGGACGTGCCCACCATGAACATCTGCCCGACCCTGTCGTCGAGGCTCATCCCCGCGAGCGGGTCGGTCGTGGGCGTCGGCGTGGGTGTCGGTGAGGGAGAGGGGGATGCCGTCGGACTCGGCGTCGGAGCAGGCTCGGGGACGCACCCGGTGAGCGCGAGCGCGGTGAGCACGAGAAGGGCGCAGGTCCGTGTGGCGGTTTTCACCCTCCGATGTTCTCGCACCGGGCGTCGGAACCTCGGACCCTTGCGCCGGGACTCGCCGCGCCTCCGCGCGGGCGGGCCTCAGCCGTGCCCCACCGAGCGCCGCACCTCGGCCCCGGCGCGACGCCGTCGTCGCGGTCGCGCGGGCCTCCGCCGCACCCACCGAGCGCCGCATCTCAGCCCCGGCGCGACGCCGTCGCCGCGGTCGGGCGGACCTCAGCCGTTCCCGCGCGAACAGGTCGCCTGGTCGGCCTTGCTCCCGCTGACGTTCCCCGGCAGTTCGACGACCTCGGGGCCGGGGGTGGCATCCGTCGCTCCGGGCGTCGGGGTCTCGGGCGCCGTGGGCTCGGCCGTGGGGGCCGAGGGGTCGAGCGTCACGCCCTCGTTCGCGCCGAGCTCACCGGTCAGCGCGATCGGGGCGTTGCGGGCGAGGGCATCCCACAGGACGGCGGCACCGTCGAGGTCGGGAACGACCTTGTCGCTGTCGTCGGGGTCCGGCAGCACCGGGTACTGCACGAAGGTCGTGTCGCTGAGCGGAACGTCCTTGAGGGTGTACGCCAGCTGCGCGATGCGGACGGGGTCGGCGAGGCTCTCGCTCGGGGTGACGTTGTTGACCGCGGTGTTCGCGAGCCCCAGCAGGGTTGCGGGGTTGGAGAGCACCTCTTCGCTGCGCACCTTGTTGAGCAGCCGCGAGAGGTACTGCTGCTGGTTGCCGATGCGGGCGAGGTCGCTGCCGTCGCCGATGCCCTTGCGCGTGCGCAGGAACGCCAGGGCGTCGTATCCCTGCACGACGCGCGGGCCGGGCTCCCAGTTGATCCCGGCGTCGTAGTCGTTGATGCCGTCTCCGCCGATGCACACCTCGACACCGCCGACGGCGTCGGTGATGTTCACGACGTTGCCGAAGCTCACCTTCGCGGCGAAGGGGATCTGCTGACCCGTGAGGTTCGACACCGTGCTGGCGACGCACGCGAGGCCGCCGGCCTCGTACGCCGTGTTGATCGACGCCTTCCACGCCCCGGACGACACCGAGCCGTCCTCGTTGGTGCACTCCGGGATCTCGAGCCGCAGGTCGCGCGGGAACGAGACGACGGTGGCGCGGCGCGGAGCCTCGGACACGTGCACGAGGAGGTTGACGTCGTTGCGGATGCCCTCGGCCTCGGGATCGCTGCAGCGTTCGCCGAAATCGTCCTTGACCTGGTCGTCGCACTCGTCGGTTCCGACGATGAGCACGTCGAACGCGCCCGCGTACTCGCTCAGCGACGGGGCTTGCGAGGGGGCGTCGGGGAGCGGCACCGCGGCCTCCTGCAGGCGCTGCGACAGCATCCAGGCGTAGACGCCGCCGACGGCGACCGCGGCGACGACGGCCACGGTGAGGCCGATGGCGAGCAGTTTCAGTCCTCGGCGCCAGCCCGAATCGGGGCGGCGGCGGGCGTGAGCGGCGGAGGGTTCGGGGGGCACGGCGTCAGTAAACCACGCCGCTCGCAAAGAACCCCGGACGTGCGCGACGGGGCGGCCGATGGCATCCGGCCGCCCCGCGCGTGCGTGTGGTGTTACTGACCGCCCTCGGTGAGGGTCACGTCGATCGGCGTGTAGTCACCGTCGACGGTGACGCCCTCGTCCTTCAGCTCGGACAGCGCCTTGTCGATGTACTCGTTCGAGTACGCGGAGTCGGCCGGCTCGGTCGTGATGAGGTTGAGGCCGTCCTGGTTGACCGCCTTCAGCGCGCCCTGGACCGTCTTGTCCCACGCGGCGGAGTCGATCGTGCCGAAGTCACCGCCGGTCCAGATGAGCTTGTTGACCTCGTTCATCTGCCACAGCTGGTGCACGGGTCCCACGGGGAACGCGTTCACACCGGGAGCCGTCGCGGCCTTGTAGGTGATGTCCGCCGCCTCGGTGGGGTTGTCGCGCGCGAAGACCCAGCCCTTCGTGACGGCCTTGAGGAAGCGCGTGGCGGCGTCGGCGTACGCGGGGTCGTCGGAGAGACGCTTCGTGTCGGCCCAGATCGCGTCCTGCAGCATGGCGCCGGCGGTGTCCTGGTACGAGATGACGTTGATGTCGTCCATCGTGTAGAGCTTGCCGGTGGCGGGGTTCACCGTCTCGAGCAGCTGCGCGAGCTCGTTGTACGTCATCGCCTGGGCGGCATCCACGTCCTTGTCGAGGAGCGCGTTCATCGAGAAGTCCTGCGTGGTGATCTTCACCGTCGAGGCGTCGAGGCCCTTGTCGGCCATGGCGGCGAAGATCTCCCACTCGTTGCCGAAGCCCCACGAGCCGATGCGCTTGCCCTCGAAGTCGTCGACCTTCGCGATGCCGGAGTCCTTCCACGACACCTGGGTCGTCCCGGACTTCTGGAACACCTGCGCGATGTCGGTGAGCTCGACGCCCTGGTTCTCCATCGTGCCGAGGACCTTGGGCACCCAGGCGACCGCGAAGTCCACGTCTCCGGCGACCAGCGCGTCCTGCGGCACGATGTCACCGCCCGAGGGGACGACGTCGACCTTGTCGAAACCCTCCTCCTGGAAGTAGCCCTTGTCGAGGGCGACGTAGTACCCCGCGAACTGCGCCTGGGGCAGCCACTGCAGCTGCAGCTTCACCGAGGTGAGCGGGGTGAAGTCGGCGTCGGATGCCGCGGGTGCGGAGCTGCCGCCGGAGCAGGCGGAGAGCGCGAGGGCGGCGACGCTGACGCCGGCGATCGCGCCGAGCGTGCGTCGGATGCTGTGTCTCATGGAAGGTCCTTCCGGTTCGGGTGGAGCGTGTGGCGGGTGGTGCAGGCTCTTTCGTCGCGGGGTGGATGCCGATCAGCCGCGCGCGCGTCCCGCACCGAGGCGGCGCGCGACGAGGCGTTCGAGCAGTGACGTGACGAGGAAGAAGACGAGGCCGATCACGATGCCTCCGCCCACGAACGCCCAGGCGAGGGAGGCGCGTCCGGACTTGGCGTAGGTGGCGATCGCCGTGCCGATGCCGTCGGCGGGTCCGCCGAAGTACTCGGCGACGAGGGCGGAGATGACGGCGAGGGATGCCGCGACCCGCACGCCCGTGACGAGGTACGGCAGGGCCGTCGGCAGCGTGAGACGCAGGAACGTCTGCCCTCCGCTGGCGGCGGTGGCGCGGAAGAAGTCGCGCTGGACCGGGCGGGTCTGGCGGAGTCCGCGGAGTGTGTTGACGAACACGGGAACGAACGCGGCGATCGCGGCGACGGCCTGTCGGCCGAACTGGCTCGACGCGCCGAACATCGTGTTGAAGATGGGGGTGAGCGCGACGATCGGCACGACGGCGAGGGCCGCGACCAGGGGCGCAGTCATGCCGTCGACGGGGCGCCAGGTGGCGGCGAGAGCGGCGAGCAGGATCGCGAGCAGGCTTCCCGCGACGAGTCCGACGAGGGCGTTGGTTCCGGTCACCCCCGCAGCCTCGGCGATGAGGCCGAATCGCTCGACGAACTCGGCGGCCACGGCGAACGGATCGGGCAGCATCCGCGGGGCGCTGCCCGAGGCGACGAACGCGTACCAGGCGGCGAGTCCCGCGATGCCGACGACGATCGGGGCGAGCAGGCGTGCCCAGCCGGGGAGGCGGACGGCGTTCATCGCTCGTTCGCCCGCTGCACGGGCGAGCCGTGGAGTGCTTCGCGCACCGCGGTGACGCGGGCGAAGTACTCGGGGGACTCGCGGAGGAGGTCGTCGCGGGCGCGGCCCGGGCGCGTGTCGACGATGTCGGTGATGCGTCCGGGGCGCGGGCTCATCACCACCACCCGGTCGGAGAGGAACACGGCCTCGGGGATCGAGTGGGTGACGAACACGACCGTCGCTCCGGTCTCGGCGGCGATCCGGGCGAGCTCGCTCTGCAGATGCTCGCGGGTCATCTCGTCGAGCGCGCCGAACGGCTCGTCCATCAGCAGCAGCTTCGGCGAGGCCGCGAGGGCGCGGGCGATCGCGACGCGCTGTTGCATGCCGCCGGACAGCTGGTCGGGGTATCGCCCGACGAAGTCGGTCAGACCCACGAGCTCGGCGAGCTCGGCGACGCGGGCGTCGCGGCGGCTGCGGGTCCACCGGTGCAGTTCGAGAGGCAGCGCGATGTTCGCCGCGACGGTACGCCAGGGGAGAAGACCCGCCTGCTGGAACGCGATGCCGTAGTCCTGGTCGAGCCTCGCCTGCCGAGCGGTCTTCCCCGCGAGGGTGAGCTCGCCGCTGGTTGCGGTGTCGAGGTCGGCGATGAGCCGGAGGAGCGTCGACTTGCCGCAGCCGGAGGGGCCGATGAGCGAGACGAACTCGCCCGCCGCGATGTCGAGGTCGACGTCGGTGAGGGCGGTCACCTCCCCGCCCGCGCTCGGGAAGACCTTTCCGAGCCCGCGGGCTCGAACAGCGGTGTCGGTGGTCATGCGGTGTCCTCCCCGCGACGGAAACGATGAAGGGCCACGCCGACCAGGGCGACGCCGCCGGCGGCGACGAGTCCCATCACGACGGTGCCGAAGGTGGGTGCCCAGGGCGCGGCGGGGTCGGAGGAGGCCTGCCCCGCGAGCTGGATGAGCATGCGGCCGATCCCGCCGCGCAGACCGATCGACACCTCGGCGACGACGGCACCGACGACGGCGGATGCCGCGGCCAGGCGGAGCGCGGGGAGCAGGTGCGGCACGGCGGCGGGAAGGCGCAGGTGCACGAGGGTCTGCCACCACCCGGCGGAGCTCGAACGCATGAGGTCGAGGTGGAGGGCGTCCGGGGCTTCCAGCCCGCGGAGCATGCCGACCGCGACGGGGAAGAACGCGAGGTACGACGCGATCAGCGCGACCGAGAACCATTGCGGCCAGGGGAAACCGGAGCGATCGATCTGCGTGCCGAGCGCGTTGACCACCGGCGCGAACGCGATGAGCGGCACGATCTGGCTCACGACGATCCAGGGCAGCAGTCCCGCCTCGACCAGGCGCCACCGCTGCATCGCGATCCCCAGCAGCGAGCCGACGACGACGCCGATCAGCCACCCCAGCGCGGCGAGGCCGAGGGTGGTTCCCGCGGCCTGGACCACCGACAGCAGCAGCGGCGGCGTGTCCCCTCCGCTGGTCGGCGCGAACATCCGCGCGATCATGTCCCACACGTGCGGCATGGCACGGTCGTGCGTGCGGGGGAGCAGGATGACGCCCGACCCGGCCGATCCGTCCCCGCCCACGGTCACGCCGTCCGCCGGCCCGAGGAACTTGTAGAGCTCCCAGAGGGCGATGACCGCCGCCACCCCGGCCGCACCCCAGCCGATCCGGGCCGCCGCGGTGCGTCCGCGTGCGGACGCTGCTCTCCCGACGATCGCGGTTTCGCCGGGCGTGACGACCTGATCGGTCACGGGGCGCTCACCGCTTCGCCGTGACGTGCTCGGACAGGGCCGGGATCACGGTCTCGCCGTACACCCGCATCGTCTCCTCCTTGTTGTCGTGCTGGAGGTAGCCGGCGAACTGCGTCACGCCGAGGGCGCGAAGCTTCTCGAGCTTGGCGATGTGCTCCTCGGCCGTCCCGAGCACGCAGAAGCGCTCGACGATCTCGTCGGGCACGAAGTCGACGTGGTCGTTGTCGCTCTTGCCGTGCGAGTTGTAGTCGTACCCGGTGCGCCCGGCGATGTAGTCGGTGAGGGCCGCGGGCACATCGGAGCCGTCGCCGTACTTCGCGACGATGTCGGCGACGTGGTTGCCGACCATGCCGCCGAACCATCGGCACTGCTCGATCATGTGCGCGCGCGACTCGGGGGTGTCGTCGCCGATGTACATCGGGGCGGCGACGCAGAACGCGATCTCGTCGGGGTCGCGGCCGACGTTCTCGGCGGCCTGGCGGACCGTCTTGATCATCCACTCGGCGATGTCGAGGTCGGCCAGCTGCAGGATGAAGCCGTCGCCGACCTCTCCGGTGAGCTTCAGCGCGAGAGGTCCGTAGGCGGCGACCCACACGTCGAGCTTCGACCCGCGGCTCCACGGGAATTGCAGGGTCGCGCCGTTGTACTCCACGGCCCGGGAGTTGCCGAGCTCGCGGATGACGTGGATCGACTCCCGCAGCGCCTTCAGCGTCGTGGGGCGCCCGTTCGTCACTCGCACTGCGGAGTCGCCGCGGCCGATGCCGCAGATCGTGCGGTTGCCGTACATCTCGTTGAGGGTCGCGAACGTGGATGCCGTGACCGTCCAGTCGCGGGTCGCCGGGTTCGTCACGAAGGGTCCGACGGTGACCCGTCGCGTGGCGGCGAGGATCGCCGAGTGCACGACGTACGGCTCCTCCCACAGCAGGTGCGAGTCGAAGGTCCAGACATGGCTGAAGCCGTGCGCCTCGGCGAGCTGCGAGAGCTGGATCGTGCGGGCAGCGGGCGGGTTGGTCTGGAGGACGACGCCGAAATCCATGGGTTCTCCTCTCAGACCAGGTACTGGCTCAGGCCGCGCTTGACGAAGCGCCCGTCGCCCTTGGCGCCGATGTACGCGCCGTCGTCGACGACGACCTTGCCGCGCGAGATGACGGTGTCGACGTGCCCGTCGATCTCGTAGCCCTCCCACGCGGAGTGGTCCATGTTCATGTGGTGGGTCTTGCCCACGCCGATGGACGTGTGCCCGGCCGGGTCGTAGACGACGATGTCGGCATCCGCTCCCGGGGCGATCACGCCCTTCTTGCCGTACATGCCGAACATGCGCGCCGGCGTCGTGCTGGTCAACTCCACCCATCGCTCGAGGCTGATCTGACCGGTGACGACGCCCTGGTACATGAGGTCCATGCGGTGTTCGACCGAGCCGATGCCGTTGGGGATCGCGCGGAAGTCGCCCTGCCCGAGGGTCTTCTGGTCCTTCATGCAGAACGGGCAGTGGTCGGTGGAGACCATCTGGATGTCATTGGTGCGCAGCGCCTGCCACATGTGGTGCTGGTGCCCCTCGTGCTTCGAACGCAGGGGAGTGGAGCACACCCACTTGGCGCCCTCGAAGTCGCCCCAGTCCTCGCTCGAGGCGCCGAGCTGGTCTTCGAGAGAGAGGTACAGGTACTGCGGGCAGGTCTCACCGAACACGTTCTGTCCGTTGTCGCGCGCCCACGCGAGCTGCTCCACCGCCTGCTTCGCGCTCACGTGCACGACGTACAGCGGCGCGCCGGTGAGGTTCGAGAGCATGATCGCGCGGTGCGTGGCCTCCTCTTCCATCTGCCACGCGCGCGCGACGCCGTGGAAGTACGGCGAGGTCTTGCCCTTCTCGATCAGCTGCTCGGCGAGCACGTCGATGACGGGCCCGTTCTCCGCGTGCATCATCGTGAGCAGCCCCGTGTCGGCGGCGACCTGCATCGCCCGGAGGATCTGCGCGTCGTCCGCGTAGAAGACACCCGGGTACGCCATGAACATCTTGAAGCTCGAGATGCCCTCGTCGATCAAGCCGGGAAGAGCGGCCAGGGAGTCGGCATCCACCCCTCCGACGATCTGGTGGAAGCCGTAGTCGATCGCGCAGTTCCCCGCGGCGAGCTCGTGCCAGTGTGCGAGACCGTCCTGCACGCGCTCGCCGGCGCGCTGCACCGCGAAGTCGACGATCGTCGTCGTGCCGCCCCAGGCTGCGGCGCGGGTGCCGGTCTCGAACGTGTCCGAGGCGCTCGTGCCGCCGAACGGCAGCTGCATGTGGGTGTGCGCGTCGATGCCGCCCGGGATGACGTACTTCCCGGTCGCGTCGATGACGGTGTCGACGGATGCCGTGAGGTCATGGCCGAGCAGGGTGGAGCCGGGGGCGAGGACGGCGGCGATCGTCTCGCCGTCCAGCAGCACGTCGGCGGCGCTCCGGCCGGTCGCCGAGACGACCGTGCCGCCCGAGATGAGGGTGGTGCCCATGATCAGGCCTCCACGATCTCGCCGTAGGTGTCGGGCCGGCGGTCGCGGTAGAACTGCCAGTCGTCGCGCATCTGCTGCACGAGGTCCATGTCGAGGTCGCGGATGAGCACCTCCTCGTGCTCCGACGAGCCGACGGCGCCCACGTGGTTGCCGCGCGGGTCGATGACCTGGCTCGTGCCGTAGAAGGTGACGGCATCCTCGCCGTACTCGTTGTCCTCGCGGCCGACCCGGTTCGGCTGCAGCACGAAGTAGCCGTTGGCGACGGCGGCGCAGGGGCCCTCGACCTCCCACAGGCGGTTCGAGAGGCCCGGCTTGGTGGCGTTGGGGTTGAAGACCATGTGCGCGCCGTTCAGGCCCAGCTCGCGCCATCCCTCGGGGAAGTGCCGGTCGTAGCAGATGTACATGCCGACCTTGCCGACGGCGGTCTCGAAGACGGGGTAGCCGAGGTTGCCCGGGCGGAAGTAGAACTTCTCCCAGAACTTGTCGAGGTGCGGGATGTGGTTCTTGCGGTAGCTGCCGAGCACGGTCCCGTCGGCGTCGACGAGCACGGAGGTGTTGTAGTAGACGCCGGTCTGCGCCTCCTCGTAGATGGGCAGCACGCTGACGAGTCCCAGCTCCTTGGCGAGCGCCGCGAAACGCTGGACGATGGGGCCGTCCACCGGCTCGGCGTAGCGGTAGTACTTCTGATCCTGGGTGATGCCGAAGTAGGGGCCGTAGAACAGCTCCTGGAAGCACACGACCTCGGCGCCCTGCGCCGCGGCATCCCGCGCGAACTGCTCGTGCTTGTCCAGCATCGATGCCTTGTCGCCGGTCCAGGTGGTCTGCGTGATCGCGGCGCGTACCGTCGTCATGGTGCCCTCGTTCCTCCCGGGCCGTCGTGGCTCGATTCCGTCGCTGCCGACGGGAGAGGGCCCGGTTCTGTTACTGTCGCGCCTGAATATTTCTCCACGATTTCCACGAGTGACACCGCCGTAAATTGGGGGCCCATGATCCCGCCCGACTCCTTCGTGGAGCGCACGTCGGCCGGCCTGGCGGCAGAGATCGCGCGGCTCGTGAGCGACGGGACGCTCGCACCGGGGGAGCGACTGCCCACGGTCCGCGACGTCGCCGCCGCCCTCGGGGTGTCGACGGGAACCGTCGCGTCCGCATGGCGTGCGCTCGCCGACGCGGGAGTCGTGTTCTCGCGCGGCCGGGCCGGGACGTTCGTCCGCGCCGAACGGCGGGAGTGGCTGAGTCCGCGCGTGCAGGGGATGTCGGCCGCCCGCGTCCCCGGCGCCCCGCGGGGCCTCGGGGCCGGGCGCGACGTCGCGGCGCTGCGCCTCGACCTCTCGCTCGGCACTCCGGACCCCGCGATGCTCCCCTCCATCGAGCGCGCGCTCGCCCTCGCCCGGCCGCGCGCCGACACCGGGCGGTACCACGACCTCCCGGTGCTCCCCGACCTTTACGACGTTCTCCGCGAGCAGTGGCCCGTGCGTGGCGTCGAGGAGCTCACCGTCGTCGACGGCGCCCTGGACGGCATCTCGCGCACGCTCGATCAGGTGGTGCGCTTCGGCGACCGCGTCGCGGTCGAGTCGCCCGGGTTCCCCTACTTCTTCGATCTCATCGAGGCCGCCGGCGCGGTGCCGGTGACGCTCGAGTCCGACGCCGACGGTGTGATTCCGGCATCCCTCGCCCGTGCTCTCGCGCTCGGCCCCTCGGCCGTCCTGCTCCAGCCGCGCGCGCAGAATCCGACCGGAGTGTCGATGTCGTCCGAGCGCGCACGTCGACTCGCGAACGTGCTCCTGAGCGTCCCCGGCGGCACCCGCGTCACGGTGATCGAAGACGACCACTCCGCCCTCATCGCGAGCGCGCCGCCGGTGACCCTCGCGCTGTGGCTCCCGGCCCAGGTCGTCCACGTGCGCGGATTCTCGAAGTCCCACGGACCCGACCTGCGCATCGCGGCCCTCGGCGGACCGTCGGCGATCGTCGATCGGATCGTGCGACGGCGCATGCTCGGCCCCGGCTGGACGTCGCGGCTCCTGCAGTCGGTGCTGTTCGAGCTGCTCACCGACCCGCGCTCCACGGCGCCGGTGCGCACAGCGCGCCTGATCTATCGCGACCGTCTCGACCGTCTGGCCACAGCCCTCCGCCGCCTCGGCATCGACGTCGGCGACCCCGACGGCATCAACCTCTGGATGCCGGTCCGCGACGAACGTGCCGCGCTCGTGCACGCGGCTGCCGAGGGCATCGGCATCGCTGCCGGGTCTCCGTTCGTCGTCGACCCGGAGACCTCGCCGTGGGGCGCGGACCGTGTGCGGGTGACGGCCGGATCGGTCGTCGAGAACGTCCGGCTCGTCGCCGAGGCGCTCGCCCGCGCGGCCTCGGCCGCACCGCTGGCGTAGACGCGTCAACCCCGGAGTCGATGTCGGTGGGGACTTCTAGGGTTGAACGCATGACCGTTCCTTCTGTGCAACTCAACGACGGAAACTCCATCCCCCAGCTCGGCTACGGCGTGTTCCTCGTGCCCGCCGACGACGCCGAGCGCGCCGTGTCCGAGGCTCTCGAGGTCGGCTACCGCCACATCGACACCGCCGCGATCTACAAGAACGAAGAGGGTGTCGGCCGCGCGATCGCCGCGAGCGGCATCCCGCGCGACGAGCTCTTCGTCACGACCAAGCTCTGGAACGACCGGCACGACGGCGACGAGCCGCTCGCCGCGATCGACGAGAGCCTGCAGAAGCTGCAGCTCGACGCCGTCGACCT
The DNA here is from genome assembly GCF_040686055.1 of Microbacterium sp. NPDC086615. NCBI lineage: Bacteria > Bacillati > Actinomycetota > Actinomycetes > Micrococcales > Microbacteriaceae > Microbacterium > Microbacterium sp. NPDC086615. Next base: position 266,806 of record NZ_JBFBJJ010000001.1, on the reverse strand, counting down.
GTACCTGATCCACTGGCCGACGCCGAAGAACGACAACTACGTCCACGCGTGGCAGAAGATGATCGAGATCCGCGACGCCGGCAAGGCCCGCTCGATCGGCGTCTCGAACTTCCTCGTGCCGCACCTCGAGCGCATCGTCGCCGAGACGGGCGTGACCCCCGTGGTCGACCAGATCGAGCTGCACCCCGCCCTCAGCCAGCGCGAGATCGCGGCGTGGGGTCAGGAGCACGACATGCACATCGAGTCGTGGGGGCCGCTCGGCCAGGGCAAGTACGACCTGTTCGAGATCCCCGCGGTGAAGGATGCCGCCGAAGCCCACGGCAAGAGCCCCGCCCAGGCCGTACTGCGCTGGCACATCCAGCACGGCTTCATCGTGTTCCCGAAGTCGGTGCGCCGCGAGCGCCTCGAGGAGAACTTCGACCTTTTCGACTTCGAGCTCACCGCCGACGAGATGGCCGCGATCGACGCCATCGACCCGGGCGACGGCTCGGGCCGCGTGGGCACGCACCCCGACGACCTGAACTGACCGCGGGCGCCCCGCGCGTATGAACCGCCTCGCGAACGCCTCGAGCCCCTACCTGCGGGCCCACGCCGACAATCCCGTCGCGTGGTTCCCGTGGGGGCCCGAGGCGTTCGCGCTCGCGGCCGAGAGAGACGTCCCCGTGATGGTCTCGATCGGCTACAGCACCTGTCACTGGTGCCACGTCATGGCGCGGGAGTCGTTCGAGGATGCCGAGACCGCCGCCCTCCTCAACGACGGCTTCGTGTCGATCAAGGTCGACCGCGAGGAGCACCCCGATGTGGATGCCGCCTACCTCGACGCCGCCTCCGCCTTCACCCCGCACCTCGGGTGGCCGTTGACGGTGTTCGTGAGCCCCGAGGGTCGCGTCTTCTACGCGGGCACGTACTTCCCGCCCGTGCCCCGGCCCCCGCAGCCTTCGTTCCGTCAGGTCCTCGCCGCGGTCCGCGAGGCGTGGACCGAACGGCGGAGCGACGTGGATGCCACCGGCTCCTCGCTCCGCGACGCTCTGGCCGCGGCGGCCACCGCTCCGGCAGACGCGCCGCCCACCCTCGAACAGCTCGCCGCCGCCGCACGCACCGTGGCCGCCCGTGAGGACCGCGAGTACGCCGGCTTCGCGGCGGGTCCTGCGTTCGAGACCCCGAAGTTTCCCAACACCCCCGTGCTGAGGTTCCTGCAGCACCCCGCGCTCGCGTCCGAGGTGCCGGATGCCGCAGCCGTGGCATCCCGTGCCCTCGCCGCCATGGCGGCATCCGATCTGCACGACACTGTCGAGGGCGGTTTCTTCCGCTACGCGACCCGCCGGGACTGGAGCGTGCCGCATTACGAGCGCATGCTCACCGACAACGCCGGTCTCGTCGAGGTCGCGCTCGCCGCGTCCGACGAGGCGACGGCGACGGATGCCGCGCGATTCCTGGTCGACGTTCTGCAGCTGCCGTCCGGCGGGATCGCCGCGGCACAGGACTCCGAGTCCATCATCGACGGCAAACGCTCGGAAGGCGGGTACTACCGGGTCGCCGACCGCTCGGCGCTGCAGCCGCCCGCCCTCGACGCCAAAGTGGTCACCGGCTGGAACGGCCACGCGATCGCGGCGCTCGCCGCCGCCGGAACGCGCACCGACCCGCGCTTCCTCGAGGCCGCCCGCTGGGCGGCCGACGCCGTGCTCGAGAGCAACGTCGCCGACGACGGGACGCTCCGCCGCGCCTCGCTCGACGAGATCCGCTCCGCCGCCCCCGCGACGCTCGAGGACTACGGCGGGCTCGCCCGCGGTCTGCTCGCCCTCGCGCGGGCGACGGGCGAAGTGGCCTACGCCTCCCGGGCGCGTGCCCTGATCGACGCGTGCCTCGGCGACGACGGCATCCATCCTCCCGGTGGGGGAGACCCGGTGCTTCTCGCGCAGGGGATGCAACCGCACGGCGTCCCGAGCGACGGCGCCTCGCCCTCGGGGCCGTCAGTCTTCGCGGCAGCCGCCCTCGATCTCTGGCGTCTCGGTGCGGGGGAGCGGTACCGGACCGCCGCCGAGACGCTCGTCCGCGCGGCGGCGGACGGCGCGTTGGCGACGCCGCTCGCGCACGGCGCGATCCTCGAGGTGGCCGTGGGACTGGCATCCGCCCCGCGTCAGGTGGTCGTCGTCGGAGAGGCGGATGCCGAGATCGCCGACGCCGCGCGACGGGTCGCCGCCGACGTGGTCGCGGTGGTCGCACCGGAACAGGCCGCGGCGTTCGCCGAGGCGGGCTTCGCGCTCTTCGAGGGGAAGACCGCGCTCGGCGGCGAGGCGACGGCCTACGACTGCCGCGCGTTCACGTGCGCGCTGCCGACGACGGATGCGGCGCGGCTGGTCTGACGCGCGCGGCCGGCGATTCCTCGCGCGGTTCGTGACCCGGTGTCTGCTCGACGCCGCCGGCTTCGCGGGACCACCGGCCCGGCTCTGCGCCTCGTAGATCCGGAGAGGGGCGCCGGATCCGGATGCAGAACGCGAGATGGTCCGGTTCTGCGGCCGTTCTCCGGATCTGGCGTCATGCGCCGCGCCACCCGGTACGCGCGCGCAGCGCCGCCACGGACTGTCGAGCCACGAGGGCGAACACCGGATGCCGCCCGCCCCGCCCGCGGGTGAAAATGCCCTCCGCGCGCCGCGGAACGACGCGGAGCACCGCGGAACCTGGGAAAACCTGATGCCTAATCTCTGCGGAGCCTGAGTCGGCAGGCGACGTTCTCCGCCACGTCGGGCGGTCTCCGCGGGGTGGGCATGCGCTTCTCTTCTCGTTTCTGGCTGGTCTCCGTGCTGGCCACGGTCTCCCTGGTGATCGGCGTGGCCGTCCCGCTGGATGCGGCGATGGCGGTCGCGCCGGCGACCGTCCGGCCCGCGGAGGCCTCGCGAGAGGACACGCCCGCTCTCCCCTCGACCGATGAGACCGCCCCCGTTCCTCAGCTGCCCGAGGGGTCTTTCGCGATCCCCTTCGACAAGACGCTGCCCCGCGACAGCACCGAGGTCATCCCGGATGTGACGTCGCCGCCCGTCTCGGACGCCGTGGCCGAGTGGGAGAAGCGCTCCGTCGACACGTCTGGTCTGCGCCGCATCGACGAGTCCGAAGATGCCACGCGGTACACGAACGCCTCCGGGTCGACGGTCACGCGCGTGTCGTCCGAGCCCGAGCGTGCGCGGGACGACAACGGCGAGTGGGTCGATGTCAACACGTCCGTCTCACGGGATGGTGACGACTGGACCGTGCGGGACCACCCCCTCGCTCCGGTCTTCCGCGGTGGGCGCGATGACGCGCCGTCCGTGGAGGTCTCGCGCGACGGGCACGACGTGTCGTTCGCGCTCCTGGGCGCGGAGGCGGGCGAGCTCGCCGCTCCGTTCTGGTGGTGGGACGACTGGGAGGAGCTCACCTACCAGGACGTCTTCGGAAGTGCCGACCTCGAGTACCGCGTGGAATCGGGGGCGGTCAAAGAGTCTCTCGTTCTGGATGCCGTGCCGACGAAGCGCTCCTCGTGGACCTGGCGGATCGACGCGGGCTCGTTGATTCCCTCCTTGGGCGACGCGGACTCGGTGATCTTCACCGATACGAGCGGCACCGATGTGCTGATGATCCCGACGCCCATCGCCACCGACTCGAGCGGGGTCGAGGGCGAGCGCGAAAACGTCAGTACGGCCCTCAAGGTCTCGCTCTGGCAGGCGAGCGACGGATCGTGGCGGTACACGCTCCGCGCAGATCGGACGTGGTTGAGCGACCCGGCGCGTGTGTATCCCGTCCGCATCGACCCCACGGTGATGACGCCGAACGGTGCGTCGGCTTACAAATCGGACGGAACGGTGTGGCGAGGCAGCCAGATGGTCGGAAACACCCGCGAGGGCGGGCGAAACCGCTTCTGGCGATCGGTGGTCGCATTCGACTACGGGGCGATTCCGGGGAAGTTCATCGCGGCGGCGAACATCGGTGTCGGATACGACAACCAGGGCACCACGTCGATGCAGACGGGGTGGGTGCAGCACGCCAGCAGCTTCTCGTACAACGGGATGGGGTCGCACCTCGGCAACTACAACCTTTCCACGGGCTGGGCCGATGTCGAGGGTGACGGTGTCGCCGCGCGCCTGGCGAGCAACCTTCGAATCGGTGACCGCCCGGCGTTCATGATCGGCGGCTGGGAGGGGTCGTCGTACTCCTTCAAGCGTGTGCAGTCCGACCTTTGGGTCGAGTCGTGGGATTACCCGTCGGTGTGGGGTACGCGAGTCGGAGATGGGTGGACGGGGATCGGCCTGGCACCGATCCTCGGGGTCTCATCGACGAACCCCGGCGGGCGGCCGCAGCAGTATGCGTTCGAGCTCGCCACCGACCCCGGGATGACGAACATCATCGCCGCGCGCAACTGGGAGAGCGGTCAGCAATACCAAGTGCCTGCGGGTCTCCTGCGGACCGGCACACCGTACTACTGGAGGGTCTCGCTGGTCGACGACCTCAATGGGCTCTGGGGGCAATCGACCTATCGCCAATCACCGACCTACACCTTCACGACGAACGCCGTTCCGTTGCCGGACGCCGCGACCGCGACGCCCGGCAGTGCGGTGACCGAGACGCCGACCACGGTGACCACGCTCACGCCGACCCTGAGCGTCGGTGCTGTCTCCGACACGGACGCCACGGGCGGGGCGATGACCTACCAGTTCAAGATCGCCACAGGCCAAGACGCGCGGTCCGGTGCGGTCGTGACGTCGGGGTGGATCACCGCAGCCGATGGTGTGGCCTCGTGGACGGTGCCGCAGGGTACGCTCCAAGACGGCGGTGTCTACTCGTGGACAGTGACGACCAATGACGGCCAAGACATCAACACCGAGAACGGGTGGGTCCGTCGCCTTCGCACCGACTTGAGGCTCGGTTCCTCGGGTCCGTCTCCCTATGACACAGCCGGCGCGGTGACGACGAACCTCGCCAACGGCAACGTGAATGTGTCCTTCGCGTCTCCGACGGTCCAGACACTCGGCGGCGCTATGGGCATGTCGTTCACGTACAACTCGCAAGAGGTGGCCGATGCCAATCGCGGGTTGACCGGCGAGTACTTCGACGCGCGGTCCGGCGGCGTTGCTCCCTCTGCCCCCAGCGGATACGTCTTCACCGACAAGACCGCGGCTCTCGTCCGTACAGACCCCGCGGTCTCCTTCCGTTGGGGTCTCGGGGCGCCGACCGACGCGCTTCCCGTCAACCATTTCCTGGCGCGGTGGACCGGCTTCCTGACATTGCCCTCGGCGCTGGTCGGCCGGGAGATCCGGTTCGGCGCATCGCACGACGACGGCATCCGCGTCTTCTACGACGGTCGCCAGCAGTTCGAGCGGTGGCAGGGCGGTGCGTGGGTCACTGCGGCGGGCTCCACCGTCACCGCGAGCGGCGGCGCCAAGCCTCTGCGCGTGGAGTACTACGAAGAGACGGGCGACGCCCATGTCGACCTCTGGATCGAGTACACCCCCGAGGGGGCGTCCACGCCCACCCGTATGACCATTCCGCCAGACTGGTTCACCAAGCGGGTCACGACTCTGCCGCAGGGCTGGGGTGCCTCCGTTCCCTTGGCGGGGGCGTCGTCGAACTGGGTCTCCGCGCAGATCACCGACGCCTCGGTCGTCCTCACCGACACGACGGGCAAGGCCCACACCTACACGAAGGCCTCCGCGGGCGGCTACACCGCCCCGAGTGGGGAGTACGGCGTTCTCTCGCTCGACGGCAACGGCTGGGTCGTCTTCACCGATGAGGACGGCACCGTCTATCACTTCACGAAGGAGGGCCGCGTGACCTCGGCCACGCCTCCCGAAGATGTTCGGAAGGCCGCGGCCCCGCAGAGCATCCTGAACGCCAACGGCGTCGCCATCGAGGTGGTCGACCCGGTGTCGAAGAGCGGCGACCAGTACACCCGCAAGGTCTCTTTCACCTACCAGACCGGTGACCGCTCCGCCTGCCCCGAACGGCCGGGCACGGGGTTCGCGAAGGCCCCTGTCGACATGCTGTGCCGTATCTCGTACCCGGACGGCTCGGAGTCTCGGCTCTTCTACAACGGCAACGGTCAGCTTGCGGCAATTCTCGACCCGGGCGACGAGCTGACGCTTTTCGGTTACGACAGCGCCGGCGGATTGCTGAGCCAGATCCGGGATGCCGCGGCCAACGACAGCATTCCCGTCCCGGTCGCGGCGGGTGCCGCCGACCCGGGTACGACCTCGATCACCTACGACGGTTCGCGGGCCACGGGGGTGACCCTGCCCGCGCCCGACGGCGTGACGACGTCGGAGCGGCCGTCGCGCACCTATTCCTACGGTGATGGCCGCACCACGGTCTCGATCGCGGGTCTCCCGGGTGTCTCGCAGACCGTGACTTTCGACGCGGCGTGGCGCCAAACGGCATCCACGAGCGCGATGGGCGTCACCACGAGCCAAGAATGGGACCCGGCGAAGGACCTCGTGCGTCGGACGACGGATGCCACGGGGCTCGTGTCGACCCGCGTGTACGACCGCACCGACCGCCCGGTGGCGGTGTATGGCGCGGCACCGACGGCCTGTTTCGCCTCCGACGGGCGGCCCGTCGGACAGCCACTTGATGCGGGCGGCTGCGGAATCGTCCCGGCATCGAGCAGCACCGTGTACGACGGTGGGCTGAACGGTCTGCAGGCCGCGTACTACTCGAACACCGAGAAGCTCTCGGGCAAGCCTGAGGCCTACAGTCTCGGCATCGCGGGCCTCACCGGAGGGGCCGTCGACAGGGACTGGGGAACGAATGCACCGATCGCGGGGGTGTCGAGCGATCACTGGTCGCTGCGGTTGACCGGCCTCATCACCTTCCCTGAGGCGGGCACCTACCGCCTCCGCACGACGAGCGACGACGGCGCGCGGGTGTGGCTCGACGACGTGCTCATCATCGACCGCTGGGGCGCACCCGCCGGCACCGATGGCACGAGTGCCGCTTTCACGGTCGCTGCGGGAGACGTACGCCGTATCCGGATCGAGTACTTCGACATCGCCTCGTCGGCGTTCCTGCAGCTGAAATGGGCAACCCCGTCGAACGGCGCTTACGTGATCGTTCCCGGCGCGCAGCTCCGACCCGACTATGGACTCGTGACGTCGAGAACGGTCGACGATGCCACGACCGTCGCAGGGGCGGCGGCACCGTCGATGACGACCGCGAATGCGTATGCCGACCCCGTCGTCGGGCAGGTGACCGAGAGCACCGTCGACCCCGGTGGCCTGGCGCTGAAGAGCACCGCGTCGTTCGAGCAGCTCAACGGTGCCGGGTGGTTGCGGCAGAAGTCGAAGGCCCTGCCTGCCGCTGCCGCATCCGGCTCGATCACGGATGCCAAGAGCACGACGCGCGCCTACTACGGCGACGCGGAGCAACTGACCGAGGACACCTGCGGCGTGCCCGCTGGAACGCGCCAGTTCGGGATGCTGAAGTCATCGACTGGGCCGACGCCGGCGAGTGGTCCCGCGGTCATGACCTCGTACGTGTACGACGTCATGGGTCGTACGGCCGGCACGCGTGTTACGGGTGACGAGGCGTGGTCGTGCACGACGGTCGATGCGCGCGGGCGCACCGTGAAGGAAGTCTCGGTCGGTGGCGCGGGTGTCGCGACCGATACGGTCACGACCTCGTACACGCCGACTCCGACCGGTCTGACGGTGACGGTCACGGGAACACCCATCGCCAAGTCGAGCACCTCGGCGACGACGACCCGGACCGACCTTCTCGGTCGCGTGGTGTCGTACACCGACGTGTGGGGCGTCGTGACGATCCCGGTCTACGAGTCGCTGACCGGACGCGTGCTCCGGGTGACGACCGCGGGACCGGGTGTTCCGTCGTCGACGACGGCGTTCGCGTACGACCGTGACGGCAAGACGACCACGGTGACGTTCAACGGTCAGGTGTATGCGGCGTCGTCGTTCGACGCGAAGCAGCGGATCGCGCAGGTGTCGTATCTGAGTGGTTCATCGCTGGGTGTGGCCTGGGATGACAAGCGCGGCACGATCGGGTCGCAGACCTGGTCGTTCCCGGCATCCGCGCCGATCACCGACGAGGTGACGCGGTCGGTGGCGGGTCGGGTCGTGCGGGAGCGGATCTCGCAGGGGGGTCGGGTCTTCGAGTCGACGTATGGGTATGACGCGGCGGGGCGTTTGGTGTCGGCGCGGATTCCGGGTCATGAGTTGTCGTATGAGTTCGCGTCGTCGGGTGGGTGTGGTCCGAACACCGCGGCTGGTGCCTCGGGGAATCGGACGCGGTCCGTCGATCGGTATACCGCGCCCGGGTCGTCTGCGGCTCTCGTGTCGACGACGGACTATTGCTACGACTGGGCGGATCGTCTGCTCTCGAGCAGTGTGTCCGGTGCGGTGCCAGGGGCGTCGTCGGTGTCGGATGGGGTCAGCTCTGGTGAGCTCGCGTACGACGCGCGGGGGAACACGACGCGGCTGGCTGATCTGTTGATCTCGTATGACGCCGACAACCGGCATGTCGCGACGAGTACGGCGGCGGGGTCGAAGGTCTCGCTGGTGCGGGATGGTTTGGGTCGTGTGGTGTCGCGGACGGTGGATCCGGCGGGTGATGTTCCGGCGGTGACGTCGCGGTATGTGTACGCCGGGGCGGGTGACAGCCCGTGGGCGGTGGTGTCGGGGGATGCCGCAGCGACGGTGTTCTTGTCACTGCCGGGTGGGGTGACGGTCGATGTTCCCGCGTCGGGTGGGGCGTCGTGGTCGTATCCGTCGTTGCAGGGTCACACGCTGACGACCGGTGATGGTGCGTCGGCGTCGGGTGTGCAGGTGTACGACCCGTTCGGGCAGCCCCTCGCTCCTGTGACGTTGGCGGTCGGGACGGCCGCGGCGAACGATGCGGGTGCGGTGAACGGCACGACGGGGTGGCACCAGGGTGCGCAGAAGCTGACGGAGTCGGTGGACTCGGCGCTGCTGGTCGAGATGGGTGCCCGGTTGTACGTGCCGGCGTTGGGTCGGTTCTTGCAGGTCGACCCGGTCGAGGGTGGCGTCGACAACGACTACGTCTGGCCGACCGACCCGATCGGCAAGAACGACTTGACCGGGCGGGCATGGTGGGAGGAGTGGGGGCGTGCAATCACTGATTCTGCGGTCGGAAAGGCAGCGCTCTTCGCCTGCGGGTTCATCCCGGGATGGGTAGGCGCTGCATGCGGAGTAGTCGAGACCGTTGCGTATCTGGCACAGGGACGGATTGGCGAGGCCGCAGTCGCGGCAGTGGGAGCGGTCGCTAGCACTGTAGGTGTGAGCGGTGTTCTAAAGGCGGCGGCATCAACAATTAAGGCGACTGCGAGAGCGCGTGTCGTCAATCAACTCGGTTCCTTTACCGGGCGTGGGTTATATCGCCGGACCGTTCGATCGGCGAACTTCCAGACTGAATTGCCTTTGACTGCGGCAGCGAATGTGGCCGTTAATGCCGCAGGAGACGCTCTGCGCCCAGAATCCTCCAAGTGGACGAGCAAGCGAATACGAGATGCCTTCATGAGAAGATGGGTTCGGTGAATCGTGAGCAGAATAGCAATTCCGGGATCTGCTCGCGGGGCTCGTGTCGCCGGTATGTCTTACGGGCTCACCTTCTCGACAGCCACCATCCTGGGTACAGCTGGCGGACGTTTGCCAGAAGGAATGGTGGGGGTGGGCACTTTCGCGCTGGTCTTAACGATCTACGCGATATGCGCTTACTGGATGCTGCGACCATGGTTTATGGGCGTTTTTATAGTCCAGGATGTTGTAGTGGTGCGTAGCTGGGTTCGCGATTATCGCGTCCCCTTGGCGGATATCGAGAGAGTCTCGACCGAGCCGTATCTTGGTTTGGCTGCTGTGGGCGAGGTGGGATGGTTGCCGTTTGTGGGACCCATCTCGATTTTGCGTTTCGAAGAAGTGGGCGAGAGGGGTAAATCCTTTCCGAGCACGGTTGGGAGGTTGCGAACCGTGCTCCGAGTGGCGCGGATGATTCGTGATGCCCATTCCACGTCTGAATCTCGATCTGGCTCGGTTGGGGAGTGACCACAAGTGGTGTGGGCCCGGGGTCGTCGCAGATCGTGGATGAATTCAATGCTGACGAGATCACGTATGGTGTGCGGGGCAACACGACGCGTTTGTCGAATCTGTTGTTCTCGTGTGAGGCGGAGAACCGTCACATCGGGACGCGGACGTATGCCGGGTCGGTGATGTCGCTGGTGCGGGATGGTTCGGGTCGTGTGGTGTCGCGGACGGTGGATCCGGCCGGTGATGCGCCGGCGGTGACGTCACGGTACGTGTACGCCGGGGCGGGGGACAGCCCCTGGGCGGTGGTGTCGGGGGATGCCGGCGCGACGGTGTTCTTGTCGCTGCCTGGTGGGGTGACGGTCGATGTTCCCGCTTCGGGTGAGGCGTCGTGGTCGTATCCGTCGTTGCAGGGGCACACGCTCACGACCGGGGATGGGGCGTCGGCGTCGGGTGTGCAGGTGTACGACCCGTTCGGTCAGCCCCTCGATCCTGTGACGTTGGCGCTCGGTACGGCCGCGGCGAACGATGCGGGTGCGGTGAATGGGACGACGGGGTGGCATCAGGGTGCGCAGAAGCTGACGGAGTCGGTGGACTCGGCGCTGCTGGTCGAGATGGGCGCCCGGTTGTATGTGCCCGCGTTGGGTCGGTTCTTGCAGGTCGACCCGGTCGAGGGCGGCGTCGACAACGACTACGTCTGGCCGACCGACCCCATCGGCAAGAACGGTCTGAGCGGAAATGCGGAGGAATGGCGCGGATGGCTCGCCGGTGTCATCACTGTCGCTGGCATCGTCGCTAGGGTTGCGGCAGCCGTCGCGTGTGGGGTGACCGTTGTCTGCGGGATCGTTGCTGGAGCGGCTATTGGTGCTGTCGCGGCGGCAGGAGGCTATGCGGCGCAAAACGGGGGTACCTCCCGGTTTTCCTGGAGCGGACTAGGCTCTGCTGCACTTGAGGGCGGTGCAATCGGGGCGCTTAGCGGTCTCCCCGCCTCCGCGGGACTTAAGGCACTCGCTCGTTCCTCTGGAGCGACTCGCCCCTTCACGATAGGAAGTCGGTCCTATCGGCTGCATTTCGATCAAAAGCCGCATTCGATGAAAACCTAATTCCGCGTGGCGAGACACGCGCTCGCATTGGCAGATCAGTACTTCGCGAACGGTGTTGAAGGATCGTAGTCTCATTTGCTAATCCCCACATTATTCAACTACCACAAACGATACCTGAGGTGATGGTGCAAGACGCTGACGTTTGGCGCAAGTTCTCGTTTGATTACATTGACGACCCGGAGCTTGAAATTTTGACGGCGAGAATTGTGAATCAGAAGTTTATCATCGACGGCAAGATTGATTGGGCGCAGGCTTACAGTCTTGATTTGTTCCAGGTTGGTGGGCGCGCTCCGGAAAGGCGCCGGAAGCGACGACCCCGCGAGGCGCCGACCGAACTCTCGGTGCCAATCCGTCTTGTTGTCCCTTTTGCTCAGAGTTTTGACGTACAGGATCGAGCAAAGATAGGGATTATCGTTCCTGAACGATTCGAGTATGAAACGGACAGGGTCGAAATCGTCGGTTTAATGGAATGCGACATAACCGTTTGGGTCACGTCATCGCCGGATCCCTACTTCGAATTGGGGCCGCTCGAATCGGGCATCACAGGCAGTTGATCAGGTGCGTGCTGCGGGTGCCGTCGTCGACGACGGCGTTCGCGTACGACCGTGATGGCAAGACGACGACGGTGACGTTCAACGGTCAGGTGTATGCGGCGTCGTCGTTCGATGCGAAGCAGGGGCTTGCTCGGGTGGCGTACCTGGGCGGCTCGTCGCTGGGGGTCGCGTGGGAGGACAAGCGCGGCATGGCGGGGTCGCAACGCCGGCTTCTCCTCGAGGCGAGCGCCATACCAAAGGTTTGCGTGGTGACTAATTTCTTTTCGTGAGGGCGTATGAGCGAGAGAATATCGACGGGCAAAGATTACGAGGCGTTCTTGCGCCGAATCCGTGCAAAGGAGGGTCATAACGAAGGAACCTATGTCACGCTCTCTGCAGTTGTCCTGCCGCGAGTCCTGACCGCTCAACTCTGTAGCGCCAAGGACATGGCGACCGCAATGTATATTCTCGGCGCATACGTGTGGTCGGAGCCTACCGGCGAGCTGGAGGGTCTGCACATTCTCAGGGCAAGTGCTGACCTTGGTTCGGTTGACGCCGTGCGAGCGCTCGGAGACGCGCTAAATTGGATGGGTTTGTACGAAGAGTCGATCCCGGTCCTCGAGACTGCATTGCAAAACGAGCCCCACAATGCTCGTCTTCACGGGCTTCTTGGGCTTTCGATGTATGAGTTGCACTTGGATGAAGACGCACAGTTTCATTTAAGACCTGGTCTCCAGGCGGATCCGTCACTTGCGGTCCCCTTGGCCCAGATCCGACGTCGGGCCGGAGACGAGTCAGAGTACCGAGATCTCATCACGGAAGCGGCGCGCCTTAACGTCTACGGTGCGCACGTTCTTGCGGGCAACTTGTTGGCCGAGCAAGGAGACAACGATCAAGCTATGGAGTTGTATCGACTGGGGATCCTTTCGGGGGACGCCCATTCTGCTTTCAATCTTGCATGCTTGCTGTACGAAGCCGGTCGAATGGAAGATGCGCGACAGGAATTTGCCCTAGCGCGTGAAATGGGAGATCTTCGCATGTCCCCCTTCGATCAGATGGATGGCTAACCGCCGCGGAACAGGGCTATGGGTGCGAAGAGGTCAGGGTCTATGTTCGCTACCAAAAAAATAGTTGTGGCCAAGTATCAGCGCAATGAGAATGCTGTGAACAGGCACGGCAGGATCCACCGTCGGTCGACATGAGGCAACATGTCGCAACGACCACGGCAGCGGGGTCGAAAGTTTCGCTCGTGTGGGATGAATGCCGGTGCGACGGTGTTCTTGTCTCTGCCTGGTGGGGTGACGGTCGATGTTTCCGTCTCGGGTGCGGCGTCGTGGTCGTATCCGTCGTTGTAGGGTCACACGCTCACGACCGGGGATGGTGCGTCGGCGTCGGGTGTGCACGGGTATGACCCGTTCGGGCAGCCCCTCGATCCGGTGACCCTGGCGCTCGGTACGTCCGCGGCGAACGATGCGGGTTCGGTGCACGGGTCGACGGGGTGGCATCAGGGTGCGTAGAAGCTGACCGAGTCGGTGGACTCCTCGCTGCTGATCGAGATGGGCACCGATCCGGGCGTGCCGTCGTCCACCAAGACGTTCGCATATGACCGCGGCGGGTCTGACCAGCGCCTGCTCCGCGCGTCGCAGATTCGGAGAAGCGCACCAGATCCGGACGAAAGCGCTGAACCGATCCGATTCTGCTGACCATTTCCGGATCCATTGACCCCCGGCACCCCCCTCACTCCAGCAGATGCCGCAGATACCTCCCCGGCGCCTCCAGAAACCCGCGGTGCAACCGCACAAGATCCAGGTCTTCCCAGGCGCTCTCGCGGATGCCCCACTCGCCCAGCTCGAGGATCGTCGCGCCCGGCAGTGCGGCGAGGACGGGGGAGTGGGTCGCGCAGATCACCTGCGTGCCGCGGGAGCGCATGCGGTCGAGGGATGCCAGCCAGCGGAGCGTCGATGAGAACGACAGGGCCGCCTCGGGCTCGTCGAGGCACGCGAGGCCGGCGACGTAGCGCTCGTGGTCGAGCACCTCGTCGAGGAGGCTGTTGAACGACTCGCCGTGACTCATCTCGTGGAGGCGCAGGGCGTCGCCCCCGACGAGGTCCTGTCGCCACGAGTAGTAGCTGTGCATCGTCTCGGCGCGCAGGAAGAATCCCCAGCGGGGTGCGCGGGGACTCCGCTCGACGCGCAGCCACTCGCCGAGCGGGCTCTCGGTGCGCCGCGTCTCGCCGCCGCCGTTCGTCGACCCGCCCTCGGCGGGGAGCCCCGCGGCCTCGGCGATGCCCTCGATCAGGGTCGATTTGCCCGAGCCGTTCTCGCCCACGAGGAACGTCACGCCCGGTCCGAACTCCCAGCCCTCACCCTCGGCGACCTCGAGGAACTGCGCGACCGCGGGAACCGTCGCCGGCCACGCGGCCCGATCGACCGGGGCGTCGCGGAAGACCTTGACCCGCTGCACGGGCCGCGGGTCGTGCAGCCACTCGTCGCCGCGGGTCACGTCGTCAGACCCAGGTCCGCAGCCAGTTGTGCAGGCGCCAGAACTCGTACGGGACGGGCAGCCCCGCCCACACGGGGTACCAGAACGCCGAGAGGGCGACGCACAGCACCAGGAACCCGACGACGAACGCCTGCCCGCCGGCCCTCGACCCGCCGCGCATGCCGCGGGAGACGTCGCGCAGCGCGAACGCCAGCGCGAGCACGAGGAACGGCAGCATCGCCACCGTGTAGAACTGGAAGATCGTGCGCTCGGGGTACAGCAGCCACGGTACGTAGGTGGCGGCGAGGCCCGTGAGCACGAGCGCGTATCGCCAGTCCCGCACGAGCACGAAACGCACGAGTAGATACACGGATGCCGCGACCCCGGCCCACCAGATGAGCGGGTTCGCGAGGCTCGAGATCGCTTCCGTGCACCCGCTCGGCAGACCGCACCCGTTGACGCCGTAGTCGTCCTGGTGCCAGTACATCGACGTGGGGCGGATGAGGAAAGGCCACTGCCACGCGGGGCTCGCGTAGGCATGCGGGGTCACGAGGCCCACGTGGAACTTGTACATCGCCTCGTGATAGGCCCACAGGCTCTGCAGGGGCGCGGGCACCCACGACCAGAGGCCGGCGGACGCCACCGGCGTCGAGCGCATCCAGCCGCCGTCGGTGAACAGCCATCCCGACCAGCTCGACAGGTAGACGAGGGCGGCCACGGGCACGAGCAGCACGAACGAGGCGAGGCCCTGGCGCACGGCATCCATCGGCCATTGACCGATTCCGGCGCGTCGTCGGGCGAGGGCGTCGGTCACCACGGCGTAGATACCGACGGCGGCCAGCACGTAGAGACCCGACCACTTCACGGCCGTGGCGGCTCCTGCGGCCGCGCCGGCGGCGATCAGCCACGGGCGGTTCCACAGGATCGGGCCCCACATCGGGGCCTCGCCCTCGCGAGCGACCCACAGCGCGGCCCACCGATCGGCCGTACGCCGATGATCGAGGGCGACAAACCAGAACGTCAGGACGACGAAGAACGTGAGGAAGATGTCGAGCAGCGCGATCCGGCTCAGCACGATCCCGAGTCCGTCGATCGCGAAGAGACCGGATGCCACGGTCGCCAGCGGAATGGACCGGGTGAGCGTGCGCGCGACGAGGTAGATCAGCAGCACCGTCGCGGTGCCGAAGACGGCCGCAGCGATGCGCCAGCCCGTCGCGGAATCCGCTCCGAAGAGCGCCATGCCGGCGCCGATGAGGACGCGTCCGAGCGGGGGGTGCACGACGTAGCTGCCGATGCCCGTGAAGATGTCGGTGTCGCCGGCGGCGAAGCGTTCGTCGGCCTTGTCGGGCCAGGTCGAGGGGTAGCCGAGGACCCACTGGCTCCACGCATCTTTGACGTAGTAGGTCTCGTCGAACACGAGCTGGTGCGGGTTGCCGATGTCGATGAGACGCAGCACCGCTGCGACCAGCGTGACGAGGGCGGGCGCCAGCCAGCTCCAGAGGCGCAGACCGCGCGGGTCGGCGAGCAGCGCGTCGCGCCAGCGGTCGAGGCGCGTGCGCTCGACCGCTGGGAGCAGAGGAGAGAGGTCGGTGCTCACGCGCCCCAGCCTAAGGTGGAACGGTGATCATCCTTGCGGCCACCCCGATCGGCAACCTGGGTGACGCCTCGCGCCGCCTGATCGAGGCGCTCGAGAACGCCACGGTCGTGGCCGCCGAAGACACCCGCACGACGCAGCGCCTGCTCTCGGGTCTCGGGGTCGAGAACCGTCCGCGGCTGATCGCCCTGCACGACCACAACGAGAAGAAGCGTGCGGCCGAACTCGTCGAACTCGCGCGCGAAGACGACCTCCTCGTGCTCAGCGACGCCGGCATGCCGACCGTGAGCGATCCGGGCTTCGGCCTGGTCGCGGCCGCCGCCGCCGCAGGCGTCACGGTCACCGCGTTGCCGGGTCCGAGCGCCGTGGTCACCGCCCTCGCGGTCGCGGGGCTGCCCACCGACCGCTTCGCCTTCGAAGGCTTCCCCCGCCGCAAGCCCGAAGAGCGTCGCCGCGCGTTCGCGCAGCTGGCGTCGGAGGAGCGCACCCTGGTGTTCTTCGAATCGCCTTCGCGGTTGGCATCCACTCTCGACGACCTCGCCGCGACCTTCGGCGCCGATCGCTCCGCGGCGGTCTGCCGCGAGCTGACCAAGCTCTACGAAGAGGTCAAGCGGGGCACTCTCGCCGAGCTCGCCGCGTGGGCGGCTGACGGGGTGCGCGGCGAGATCGCGATCGTCGTCGGCGGCGCCACGGCGCGCGAGGTGGCGTTCCCGGATGCCGTGACCCAGGTGCTCGAACTCGTGCGCGGCGGCACGCGGCTCAAAGAAGCGGCGGCCGAGGTCGCGTCGCTCACCGGTCACTCGTCGCGCGAGCTCTACCAGGCGGGGCTCGCGGTCAAGCGTTGAGCGGCCCCGCGCTCGTCACACGGTCTGCCGTGTTGGTGCCTCCCCGTAGAATCCTGGGGTGACTTCCGGCCGATCCTTCTACATCACGACGCCGATCTACTACCCGAGCGACGTCCCCCACATCGGCCACGGCTATACGACCGTGGCCGTGGACACGCTCGCGCGCTGGCACCGCCAGGCCGGTGACGACACCTGGATGCTAACCGGCACCGACGAGCACGGCCAGAAGATGATGCGTGCCGCGGCCGCGAACAACCACACCCCGCAGGAGTGGGTCGACAAGCTCGTGGGCGAGTCGTGGTTCCCTCTGCTGAAGACGCTCGACGTCGCCAACGACGACTTCATCCGCACGAGCCAGCCCCGTCACGAGGAGCGCGTCGCCAAATTCGTGCAGGCGCTCTACGACCGGGGCTACATCTACGCCGGCGAGTTCGAGGCGCTCTACTGCGTCGGGTGCGAGGAGTTCAAGACCGAGGCCGAGATCGTCGACGGCGAGGGTCCCTTCGAGGGACTCAAGGTCTGCGCGATCCACTCCAAGCCCCTCGAGCTGCTGCAGGAGAAGAACTACTTCTTCAAGCTCAGCGAGTTCCAGGACCGCCTGCTCGAGCTGTACAAGACCGAGCCCGACTTCGTGCGCCCGGAGTCGGCGCGCAACGAGGTCGTCTCCTTCGTCAAGAACGGTCTGAAAGACTTGTCGATCTCGCGGTCGACGTTCGACTGGGGCATCCAGGTGCCCTGGGATGACGCGCACGTCATCTACGTGTGGGTCGACGCGCTGCTCAACTACGCCACGGCCGTCGGCTACGGCAACGACCCCGAGCAGTTCGCGCGCCGCTGGCCCGCCTATCACGTGGTCGGCAAAGACATCCTGCGCTTCCACGCCGTCATCTGGCCCGCGATGCTCATGGCCGCGGGCCTCGAGGTGCCGCGCGGCGTGTTCGCGCACGGCTGGCTGCTCGTGGGCGGCGAGAAGATGTCGAAGTCGAAGCTCACCGGCATCGCCCCGACCGAGATCACCGACGTCTTCGGCTCCGACGCGTACCGCTTCTACTTCCTGTCTGCGATCGCGTTCGGGCAGGACGGCTCCTTCTCGTGGGAAGACCTCTCGGCGCGCTACCAGGCCGAGCTGGCCAATGGCTTCGGCAACCTGGCATCCCGCACGATCGCGATGATCGAGCGGTACTTCGAGGGCATCGTGCCGCCCTCGGGCGAGCCGACCGAGATCGACCTGGCGATCCAGCAGACGGTGGCGGATGCCGCGACGAACGCCGATGCGGCCATCGAGAAGTTCCGCATCGACGAGGCGATCGCGGCGATCTGGACGATCGTCGACGCGCTCAACGGCTACATCACCGACAACGAGCCGTGGGCCCTCGCGAAAGACCCCGAGAAGCGCGAACGCCTCGGCACCGTGCTCTACACCGCCGCCGAGGGACTGCGCGCGCTCGCCGTGCTGCTGTCGCCGGTCATGCCCGTCTCGACCGAGAAGCTGTGGGTCGCGCTGGGCGCCGCCGAGAGCATCGGGCGACTGCACGACCAGCCGCTGCGCGACGCCGGAGAGTGGGGCGTGCTGCGTCCCGGCTCGTCGGTCAACGGGCTTTCGCCGCTGTTCCCGCGCGTCGAGCAGGCGTGAGCACGTCGGCCCCGGATCCCGCGGCGGTCCCTGAGCGCGCGGCGGTCCCTGAGCTTGTCGAAGGGTCCGCCCCCGGCGCCACCCCGGTCGAGCGGCCCCGCGGCACCATCGAAGGCGGCGACCCGAGCCAGTACGTGCGGGAGCGCTCGACCGATGGCCGGCGCGACGTGAGCTACCCGCCGGCGCCCGAGCCCCTCGGCATCCCGGTCTATGACAACCACACGCACCTCGAGATCGAGGACGGCCCTTCGACGGGCTCAGGGACCATGCACGGTTTGTCGCTGGATGAACAGCTCGAGCGCGCCCTCGCCGTGGGTGTGCACGGCGTCGTCCAGGCCGGCGGCGACGTCGACTCGTCGCGCTGGTCGGCGTGGGCGGCCGCGACACATCCGCGTGTGCTCGCCGCCGTGGCGATCCACCCGAACGAGGCTCCCGTCTACGAACGCGCCGGCGAGTTGGATGCCGCGATCGCGGTCATCGACGAACTCGCGGCCGCTCCGCGCGTGCGGGCGATCGGCGAGACGGGGCTCGATTTCTTCCGCACCGAGGCCGATGGCATCCCGGCTCAGCTCCGCTCGTTCGAGGCGCACATCGCGCTCGCGAAGAAGCACGGGATCGCCATGCAGATCCACGATCGCGATGCCCACGACGCCGTGCTCGAGACCCTCGAGCGCGTCGGCGCACCCGACAAGACCGTGTTCCACTGCTTCTCCGGCGATGCCGAGATGGCGCGGATCGCCGCCGACCGCGGCTACTACCTCTCGTTCGCCGGCAACGTCACGTTCAAGAACGCGCAGGACCTGCGCGACGCCCTCGCGGTGACCCCCCTCGAGCGCATCCTCGTCGAGACCGACGCCCCGTTCCTGACGCCCGCGCCCTACCGTGGGCGCCCGAACGCCCCGTATCTGATCCCTGTCACTCTGCGCTTCCTCGCGTCCGAGCGGGGGATGGATGCCGACGAGTTCGGCGCGCAGATCGCGGCGAACACGATCGAGGTCTACGGCGAGTTCTGACGCCGCCACGACGAAGGCCGGCACCCCGCGGGATGCCGGCCTTCGAGTTTTGGATCGAGCTCAGCGCTTCTCGTCGTCGAGACGGGCTTCTTCGGCGCGCTCCAGACGGTCCTTCTCCTTCTGGGCAGCCTCGCGCTCCTCGCGGATCTCTTCGTGCGACTTCGAGTTGTTGGTCATGTTTCGGTCCTCTCAGGCGGTTTTCTTCGGTTTGCGGACGAAAAGTGTCTCGGTCTGCTCGAGCTCCATGCCCTTGGTCTCGGGGATCTTCCACAGGACGAAGACGAACGACAGGGCGGCGAAGAACGCGTACCCGCCGTAGGTGATCGCGAGCGACCAGTCGGCCAGCTGCGGGAAGGTCCACGAGACGAGGAAGTTCGCGAGCCACTGCGCACCGGCGGCGACACCGAGTGCCTTTCCGCGGATGCGGCTGGGGAAGATCTCACCGAGCAGCACCCACACCAGCGGACCCCACGAGGCGCCGAAGCCGACGACGAAGAGGTTCGCCGCCACGAGGGCGACCGGTGCCCAGATGCCCGGGAGCGAGACGTCCTGGCCCGAGCCCGTGGCGAACGAGAACGCCAGGGCCATCGCGCCGAGCGACAGGGCCATCAGTGCGGACCCGACGAGCAGGAGCGGCTTGCGGCCGACCCGGTCGACGAGCCAGATCGCGATGAGAGTCACGAGCACGTTGGTCACCGAGGTGATGACGCCGATCAGCAACGAGTCGCTCTCGTCGAAGCCGACCGCGCGCCAGAGGCTCGTGGAGTAGTAGAAGATCACGTTGATGCCGACGAACTGCTGGAACACCGACAGGATGATGCCGATCCACACGATCGGCTGAAGACCGAGGGCCTTGCCGGCGAGCGACGCCCCCTTGTTCTTGCGGTCGGTCTCGATCGCGCTGGTCAGCTCGTTGATGGTCTTGTCGAGGTCGGCCGGCGGCACCAGGCGCGCGAAGATCGCGCGGGCTTCGTCGGCGCGCCCGCGCGCGAGCAGGAAGCGCGGAGACTCGGGCATCGTGAAGGCGAGAAGGCCGTAGACGGCGGCGGGGACGACGCCGACGAGGAACATCCACCGCCAGGCCTCCAGGCCCCACCAGAGCTGGTTGTCGGCCGTGCCGCCCGCGGCACCCACGAGGAGCGCGTTGCTGAGCAGGGCGGCGAAGATGCCGAGCGTGATCGCGAGCTGCTGCAGCGATGCGAGGCTGCCGCGGATCTGCCTCGGCGCGACCTCGGCGATGTAGGCCGGGGCGACGACCGAGGCGATGCCGATACCGAGACCGCCGATGACGCGCCAGATGGTCAGGTCCAGGACGCTGAACGTCAGTGCCGACCCGATCGACGACGCCAGGAAGAGCACGGCGCCGACCATCATGACCTTGAGGCGACCGAAGCGGTCCGACAGGGCACCGGCGGCGATCGCGCCGATCGCGCACCCGATGAGGGCGATCGCGACGA
Source organism: Microbacterium sp. NPDC086615 (assembly GCF_040686055.1). NCBI lineage: Bacteria > Bacillati > Actinomycetota > Actinomycetes > Micrococcales > Microbacteriaceae > Microbacterium > Microbacterium sp. NPDC086615. The sequence continues at coordinate 246,134 of NZ_JBFBJJ010000001.1, read as the reverse complement.
CGAAGCCGGTGAGGGTCGGCACCTTCGTGTACTCGGTCTCGATCGACTGGACCGCGCCGTTGATGACGGAGGAGTCGAAGCCGAAGAGGAACCCGCCCACCGCGGCGGCGACCGAAAGCACGATGGCTCTTCGACCGAAGGGGCTCCGCATGGTGAAAGAGTTGGCGGGTATCGACTGCGTCTGACTCACCCGCTCAACGTACTCCTGTCACCCGGCGGGTGGCGGGAGGCTGACTACAGTGGAACAATGCCCGTTTCCCTCCTCGGTGCCGCCGAGATCCGCCGACTCGCCACCGAGCTCGACGTCACCCCGACCAAGAAGCTCGGGCAGAACTTCGTCGTCGACGCGAACACGGTGCGCAAGATCGTCCAGGTGGCCGGGGTCTCGGCATCCGACCGTGTCGTCGAGATCGGGCCGGGCCTCGGTTCGCTCACGCTCGCGATCCTCGAGACGGGTGCCTCGGTGGTCGCGGTCGAGATCGACCACCGGCTCGCGGAGCGACTGCCCGTCACCGCCCGGGCCCACGACGTCCCCGCGGACCGTCTCACCGTGATCGACGCCGATGCTCTCCGCGTCGACTCGCTCCCGGGCGAGCCGGGCGTGCTCGTCGCGAACCTCCCGTACAACGTCTCGGTGCCCGTGCTGCTGCACTTCCTCGAGACGTTCCCCTACCTGCGCAGCGGGGTCGTCATGGTCCAGGCCGAGGTGGGGGAGCGCCTCGCCGCCCCTCCCGGCTCGAAGGTCTACGGCGCCCCGAGCGTCAAGGCCGCCTGGTACGGCTCGTGGCGGCTGGCGGGCACGGTGTCGCGTCAGGTCTTCTGGCCCGTCCCGAACGTCGACAGCGTGCTGGTCGCTTTCGAACGGGATGCCGAACCCCGCGGCACCGAGGAGCACCGGCGCCGAACGTTCCAGATCGTGGATGCCGCCTTCCAGCAGCGGCGCAAGATGCTCCGCCAGGCGCTGTCCGGCGTTCTCGGTGGAACCGCAGCCGAGGCCTCGCTCCAGCTTGAGCGGGCAGGCGTCGACCCCACTCTCCGCGGCGAGCAGCTGACGGTCGACGACTACGCGCGTATCGCGGCTCTCTGAGGCGGCCGGCTCGACGCTGAGCCGTCACCCGGTGCCCTCGTGCCGTTCATGGTTCATCTGCATGATCGGTGGGGCCCGTGAAGCCTCGTGGGGCTCCAGCGCGTCGAGCGGAGCGATCGCTCCTGCATCCTGACCACCTCGACCGCCGCGGCCCGCCGCTCGCGCGCCAGCGCACGCCGGGCGACGAGCGGCCGCAGGTGAAATTCTCACCGTGTTCATCGCGCGTTCCCGAAACATGCCTGTAACATTCCAGGGCAAGCCGGGAGCATCACGCCGGTCGCGAGGTCGTACCCGACGACCCGAGAGGAACGAGATGCGTTACGCCGAGTACCCCCGAGCCGAGAGGGTGCTGCTGCACCTGAGCGACACCCACCTGCGCGCCGGCGGGGCGCCGCTTTACGACGACGTCGACTCCGAGGCGTATCTCGCCCGCGCGGTCGCGGCGATCGAGGCCTCCGGGGTCCGCCCCGATGCCCTGGTGTTCACGGGAGACCTCGCGGATTTCGGCGAGGCCGATGCCTACGACCGCGTGCGCGCGCTCGTCGAACCGCTCGCGGAGCGTCTCGACACGCGCGTGGTCTGGGTCATGGGGAACCACGACGACCGTGCGACGTTCCGCTCGCATCTGCTCCCCGGCGACGCGGCCGATGCCACGGCACCCGTCGACCGCGTCGACGAGTTCGACGGTCTGCGCATCGTCACGCTCGACACGTCCGTCCCCGGTGCCCACCACGGCGCGGTCACCGCCGACCAGCTCGCCTGGCTCGCGGACGTGCTGTCGACGCCCGCCCCGCTCGGCACGATCCTCGCCGTGCACCACCCGCCGGTTCCGAGCGTGCTCGATCTCGCCGCGTCGGTGGAGTTGCGCGACCAGCGGAGCCTCGCCGCCGTGCTGCGCGGATCCGACGTCCGCACGATCCTCGCCGGACACCTGCACTACTCGACGTTCGCCACGTTCGCCGGTATCCCGGTGTCGGTGGCCTCAGCCACCTGCTACACGCAGGACCTGATGGTTCCCGTAGGTGGAACCCGCCCCCAGGACGCGGCGCAGGGCTTCAACATCGTGCACGTCTACGACGAGACCATCGTGCATTCCGTGGTGCCGCTCGCGACCAGCGACGCCCTCCAGTACGTGGATGCCGCCGAGTCGCAGCGGCGCCTCCGTGACGCCGGCATCGAGGTCCCGGCGAACCGCGGACTCAGTGGGCGGGTGTCGCCGCCGACGACGCCGTTGCCGGTTCTGCGCTGACGCTCGTCTTCTCCCACGGGGCCGCGATCGGGAAGTAGCGCTCGAGGCACGCGCGGAGCGCGGGCACCCGCACCTCCTCGGGGATCTCGGGCACACTGCCGTCGTTGAGGCAGAACATGTCGGTGTCGCGGCGCGAGACGAGACGCTCCATCGTGCGCAGCGAATCGAGCTGCGTCGTCTGGACGTAGCGCGTGCGCGGCTCGGTCGTGACGACCGCGCGGCCCGTGGCCAGCGCGTAGTAGTGGTAGAGGCTGTTCGTGACCGAGATGTCGGTGGCCGAACGGAAACGGCTCGCGGCCGTCCGCGCGTAGTCGTCGGCGAACTCCTGCTCGAGCTCGAACGCCACGGAGCGGCGCAGCGGCGTCGCGCAGTGCTCCAGGTCGAGCGTGATCACCCGGCCGAAGCGCTCCTTCAGCAGCGCCCGGTTCACGCGCAGACCGTTGTCGTGGCCCGAGCGGTCCACGTGCGGGGCGCCGCTGCCGATCCGGATGCCGCTCTCGACGAAACGGCTCACGCCGCCGCCGCTGAAGAACAGTTCGGGGGTGACGGGGCGACCGAAGAACATGTCGTCGTTGCTGTAGAGGAAGTGCTCGGCGAGCCCGGGGATGCGGTGAAGCTGCGCCTCGACGGCGTGCGAGTTGTGCGTCGGGAGCACCGAGGGGTCGGCGAAGAACTCCTCGCTGCGCACGATCGTGACCTTGGGGTGGTCCGCGAGCCACTCCGGGGTCGGGGAGTCGGTCGCGATGAAGATGCGGCGCACCCAGGGCGCGTACATGTGGACGCTCCGCAGCGCGTACCGCAGTTCGTCGACCTGTCGGTAGCGGGCGGCGTTGTCGTCGCCGTCGCCCACGACGTAGCCCTGCATGCGCGCGGCGCGCTGCCGCTGGAACTCGCTCGACGACCCGTCGACCCACGAGAACACCATGTCGATGTCGCCGACGAACTCTTTCGGGTGCGGGTCGAACATGCCCGCGACCGTCTGCCACCGGCGGCCGTAGCGCTCGATCTCGACGAGGTCGAGGTCGGCGCGGGCGAAGCGGCGACGGGTGAGGGCGCTCGGGCGCGGAGCCTCGATGGTCTTCTCGCCGAACCGCCAGAACTCCAGCCGCGGAGCGAGGGCCGCGCCGTACCGGTACGAGCCCTCGGTCGAGGTGCGCGGACGGAAGACGGCGTACGCCTCCACCGAGCCGGGGGAGGGGGCGACGCTGTGAGCGGGGACGGGGTCCTCGCCACGCGCCTTGAGATAGATCGGACCCAGCTCGGGGTCGCGCAGAGCGGCGAGAGCGGCATCCGCGTCGACCGTGTCGACGACGAGCTTCGGGCGACGGTTGGCGTCGCGAACGAGCATCACGGAGACGCCGGCGGCCTCGACGGCCTCGGCGACGGCCAGCAGGTCGTCGCGCTCGGCATCCGAGGGGGTGGATGCGTCGTCGATGACGTGCAGGATGCCGTCCAGCATCCGGATGTCGGATCGCGAGAGGAGTGCCCGCCAAGGATCGGTGTCGATCGGAAGGGGAACGATCGAGCGCATATGCGGCCTCCTCGGGGTCGATGGTGGATCCGTACACCGTAGATACTCGGCGTTACGGGAGCGTTTCGGCATCGGGGCCGAAGCAGGGGGATGGGCGCGCTACTGTCGAAGAGTGACTGATCCCGCTCGATTCGGCCCGGACGTACCTGACCTTCACCGGCCTTACAGCGCGCGGGATGCGCGATATTCCAGTGTCGCATACCGGCAGGTCGGTCGGAGCGGCCTCTTCCTCCCCCCGATCTCCCTCGGATTGTGGTGGAACTTCGGCGACAACGTGCCCTTCGACCGCCAGCGCGAGGTGCTTCGTCACGCGTTCGACCGCGGCATCACGCACTTCGACCTCGCGAACAACTACGGCCCGCCGTACGGCTCGGCCGAGACGAACTTCGGCCGCATGATGCGCGAGGACTTCGGCCGGTATCGCGACGAGCTGATCATCTCGTCGAAGGCCGGCTACGACATGTGGCCTGGGCCCTACGGCAACTGGGGATCGCGCAAGTACCTCCTGGCGAGCGCCGACCAGTCGCTGAAGCGCATGAGCGTCGACTACGTCGACATCTTCTACTCGCACCGCGTCGACCCGGTGACCCCCATCGAAGAGACGATCGGCGCCCTCGATACGCTCGTCCGGCAGGGCAAGGCGCTCTACGTCGGCATTTCGTCGTACAGCGCCGAGCGCACCGCCGAGGCCGCCGCCGTGGCCCGCTCGCTCGGCACGCCGCTGGTGATCCACCAGCCGTCGTACTCGATCCTCAACCGCTGGGTCGAGGACGGGCTCACCTCCACGCTCCGGCAGGAGGGCATGGGCGCGATCGCCTTCACGCCCCTGGCGCAGGGGCTCCTCACCGACAAGTACCTCGGCGACGGTCAGGCCGACCGCTCCCAGAAGCGTTCTTCCCTGCCCGACCGGATGCTGACGGATGCCGCCCTCTCGGCGCTGCGGAGCCTGAACGTCATCGCGAAGGAGCGCGGGCAGACCCTGGCGCAGATGGCGCTGCAATGGGTGCTGCGCGATAAGACCGTGGCATCCGCCCTCATCGGCGCCTCGCGGACGCAGCAGCTCGACGAGAACCTCGCCGCGCTCGAGGGCCCGGCGTTCGACACCGAAGAGCTGGAGCGCATCGACGCGCTGTCCGAGGCCGCCGACGTCGACCTCTGGCGGGCGTCGTCGTCATCATGAGCTCCGCTGAATCGGTCCGCGTCCGTGCCCCGGGCAAGATCAACGTCTTCCTCGAGGTCGGCGACGTCAAGGACGACGGCTACCACGATGTGGCCACGGCGTACCAGGCCGTTTCGCTCTACGAGGAGATGACCGCCACCGCGGCCGACGATTTCACGCTCGAGGTGTCCGCGCGGGGTCCCGTCGACATCGACGGGGTGCCCACCGACGACCGCAATCTGGCGGTGCGGGCGGCCCGTCTGCTGGCCGAGACCGCGGGGATCGATCGCGGGGTGCACCTCTCGATCGTCAAGGCCGTGCCCGTGGCCGGCGGCATGGGAGGCGGCTCCGCGGACGCAGCGGCGGCTCTCGTCGCGTGCGACGCCCTCTGGGGGCTCGGGATGCCGACCTCGGAGCTGGTGCGCCTCGCGGCCCAGCTCGGAGCCGACGTGCCGTTCGCCCTGCTCGGCGGGACGGCGGTCGGAACCGGGCGCGGCGACGAACTCAGTCCCGCCCTGGCCCGTGGCCGTTTCGACTGGGTCCTGGTGCCGAACGAGATCGGCATGTCGACCCCCGTGGTCTACGGCGAGCTCGACGCGCATCGCGAGCGCCACGCCGTCGACATCGGACCGGCGCCCCGGGTGCCCGCGGTGGCACCCGAGATTCTCCACGCGCTGCGCCAGGGCGACGCCGAAATGCTCGCCGCCTCGCTGCGCAACGACCTGCAGGCGCCCGCCCTCCATCTCCGCCCCGACCTCGCGCGGATTCTCGAGCGCGGCGAGAGCTCGGGGGCCCTCGCCGGCCTGGTCTCCGGGTCGGGGCCGACGCTCGCGTTCCTCGCGGCCGACGAGGAGTCGGCGATCGATCTGCAGGTCACGTTGAGCGCCGCCGGGCTCGTCGCGTTGCACGTCCACGGGCCTGTCGGCGGCGCCCGCGTCCTCTGACCGACCCGCACCCTAGACCAGCCCGTCACACGGGGCAATGTTCGTTTTGCGCAGCATCCGCCCGGTTAGCCTCTCGGGAGGTGGTCGATCCACCGCTGGGCGCCGTGCCCGCGGGACACCACGAGAGGGGTTCGCCATGAAGGCAGTGCTCGACGGCGTCGTGATCGCCGAAGCCGACCGCGACGACGTGGTGTCGATCGAGGGCAACTGGTACTTCCCGCCGCGCGCTGTGCGCGAGGGCGCCCTGAACGAGAGCCCCACTCCGTACACCTGCCCGTGGAAGGGCGAGGTGCAGTACTGGAACGTCTCGCTCGACGGGGCGGAGCTCGCCGACGGCGCCTGGTCGTACCCCGACCTGCGCCCCGGCGCCGTGGAGCGCGTCGGCACCGACTTCGCCGGCTACGTGGCTTTCGACCGCAAGGTCGTGGTCTCCGACTGAGGTCGGGCACAGCATGATCGAGTTCTCGACCGTCTCGAAGGTCTTCCCCGACGGCACCCGCGCCGTCGACGACTTCAGCCTCGTCATCCCTTCGCGCAAGACGACCGTGCTGGTCGGATCCTCCGGCTGCGGCAAGACGACGCTGCTGCGGATGATCAACCGGATGGTCGAGCCTTCCGCCGGCACGATTTCGATCGACGGCGACGACATCGGGGGAAAGCCTGCGGTGCAGCTGCGCCGCAGCATCGGCTACGTCATGCAGAACTCCGGTCTCCTGCCGCACTTCACCGTCGCCGACAACATCGCCACCGTCCCCGTGCTCCAGGGACAGAGCCGCAAGACCGCGCGCAAGCGGGCGCTCGAGCTCATGGAGACCGTGGGCCTCGACACCGCGATGGCCGACCGCTACCCCAGCCAGCTCTCCGGCGGTCAGCAGCAGCGCGTGGGCGTGGCCCGCGGGCTGGCCGCCGACCCCAACATCCTCCTCATGGACGAGCCGTTCGGCGCGGTCGACCCGATCGTCCGCGACGAGTTGCAGCAGGAGCTCCTGCGCCTGCAGAGCGAGATCGGCAAGACCATCGTCTTCGTCACGCACGACATCGACGAGGCGTTCCTCCTCGGCGATCAGGTCGTGATCCTCGAGAAGGGCGCCCACATCGCGCAGGTCGGCTCTCCGAGCGAGATCGTCGAGAACCCGGCATCCGACTTCGTGGCGAGCTTCATCGGTGCCGTCAAAGGCAAGCGCGCCCTGCACCTCAAGCAGACGTCACGCGGGACGGTCGTTGTGGATGCCGAGGGGCGCACGCAGGGCGCTCTCGTGGAGGACTCCCACCCGTGAACTGGGTCGTCAACAATCTCGAGCTGATCGGGGAACTGACCCTGGTGCACCTGCGTCAGAGCCTCATCGCCCTGGTCGTCGGCTTCGTCGTGAGCATTCCGATCGGGTGGGTCGCGTGGCGCTATCGCCTCGTCCGCAGCAGCGTGATCACGATCACCGGCCTGCTCTACACGATCCCCTCACTCGCCCTTCTGATCCTCGTCCCCGTCATCACCGGCTGGTACAGCATCATCAGCGAGAACAACCTCGTCGTCGCGCTCGCGATCTACGCGGTGGCGATCCTCGTTCGCGCCGTCGCCGACGGCCTGGATTCGGTGGATGCCGGGGTGCGCCAGGCGGCCACGGCGATCGGCTACGGGTCGTTCCGTCGGTTCTGGGCGGTGGAGTTCCCGCTCGCCGGTCCCGTGGTGCTCGCGGGGCTACGTGTGACCTCGGCCAGCACGATCGCGCTCGCGACGGTCGGCATCCTCGTCGGCATCCAGAACCTCGGTTACCTGTTCACGAACGGCCTCCAGCGCCGCATCATCCCCGAGGTGTTCGCCGGGGTGATCGCGGTCGTGGTGATCGCTCTCGTCGTCGATCTGCTCCTCGTTCTCGCCGGGCGTCTGCTCATGCCGTGGACGCGGGGTGCACGGACCGTGTCGCGCATCTCCAACCGCACGCTGGTGAAGGCATGAACCTCATCGGCGAGGCGTTCGCGTGGATCTTCTCGGGCGATCAGAGTCCCTACGACCCGCTCGGCACGGCGCTGGGCGTGCAGCTCGTGTACACGCTCATCGCGGTCGTCGTCGCGGGGGCGATCGCCATCCCGCTCGGCTGGTTCATCGGTCACACCGGCAAGGGACGCGAGACCGCGGTCGCGATCTCGGGGGCGGCGCGCGCGATCCCATCGTTCGGCCTGCTGATCCTGCTGACGCTGCTCCTCGGGGTGCTGCACAAGCCCGAGGCGGCGGTCATCTCGTTCGTCATCCTCGCGATCCCTTCGCTCCTCGCCGGCGCCTACACGGGCCTCGAGGCGATCGACCGTCGCGTGATCGACGCGGGGCGCTCGATGGGCATGACCCAGATGCAGGTCTTCTGGCGCATCGAGGTCCCCCTCGGGCTGCCGCTGCTGGTCGGCGGCATCCGCGCCGCGACCCTTCAGGTGCTGGCCACGGTCACGATCGCGGCCTACATCGGCCTCGGCGGGCTCGGCCAGTACATCGTGGCCGCGATTCCACTCCGCCGCTTCGACATGCTCATCGGCGGCGCGATCCTCGTCGCCGCGCTCGCGCTCGTCACCGACGGGCTCTTCGCCCTTCTTCAGCACCTCGTGGTGCCCCGCGGCATCCGTGTCGCCGGTGCCGCCCAGCCCCGGCGACGCTCAGCCCGCCGTCGCCGTGCCGAAGCTCTCGCCGTGGGATCGCCCGCAGCGCCCCCGGCGACCCCCTGATCCATCCGATTCCCGAATCACCAGAAAAGAGAGCACCCATGTTCACAGCACGAACCCGGAAGGGCCTCGGCCTCTTCGCCGGCCTCGCGGTCGCCTCCCTCGCCTTCGCCGGTTGCAGCGGCGGGTCGAGCGACCCCCTCAGCAACGGCGGCGGCGACGCCTCGGCCTCGTCCGCCACGATCGTCGTCGGCTCGCAGGCGTACTACTCGAACGAGATCATCGCCGAGATCTACGCCCAGGCCCTGGAGGGCGCGGGCAAGACGGTGACCCGCCAGTTCCAGATCGGTCAGCGCGACGCCTACATCCCGTTGCTCGAGGACGGCACCGTCTCGGTCTTCCCCGAGTACACCGGCAACCTCCTGCAGTTCTTCGAGAAGGACACCACCGCCCGCACCTCGGAGGACGTCTACAAGGCGCTGCCCGCCGCCCTTCCCGAGGGCCTCGAGGTCCTCGACCAGTCGCCCGCGACCGACCAGGACTCGTACACCGTCACCAAGGCCTTCGCCGACGCGAACGGCCTCACTTCGATCGCCGACCTCGCCAAGGTGACCTCGGGTCTCACCCTCGGAGGCAACCTCGAGCTCGCCGAGCGCCCCTACGGGCCGACGGGTCTGCAGTCGACCTATGGCGTCAGCGTGCAGTTCTCGGCCACCGGCGACACCACGGTCGACGACCTCGTCGCCGGCACGGTCCAGGTCGCGAACGTCTACACGGCCGACCCCCGTATCAAGACCGACAACCTCGTCACGCTGACCGACCCCAAGGGGTTGTTCCTCGCGTCGAACGTCGTGCCGGTCGTGAATGCGAACATTGCGCCCGAGGTGTCCGACGTGCTGAACAAGGTCAGCGCGAAGCTCACGACCGAGGGCCTCGTCGCACTCAACGTCGAGTCCAAGGTCGACCAGAAGTCGTCCGCCGACATCGCGAAGGAATGGCTCTCGGCCAACGGCCTCTGAGCCTCTCCGCTCCGACGGGGTCGTCCGGTTCGCCGGGCGACCCCGTCGTCGTTTCCGGATGCCGGGAGCACCACGCGCGCCGGGGGCCGGGCACCGCGTAGCCTGGGACGGATATGGCACATCTGCTCGGGGGCGAAGCCCTGCACCTGGAATACCCGACCAAGGTCGTCTTCGACTCCGTCTCGCTCGGCGTGAACGAGGGCGATCGCATCGGCATCGTCGGTCGCAACGGCGACGGCAAGTCGAGCCTGCTCGGCATGCTCGCGGGCATCCGCGAGCCCGACGGCGGTCGCGTGACGGTGCGCGGGGGAGTGACCGTGGGCGTCCTCGATCAGCAGGACACGCTCGACGACGACGACACCATCGGCCACGCGGTCGTCGGCGACCGCGCCGAGCACGAGTGGGCGGGAGACGCGCGCACGCGTGATGTGATCGCGGGGCTGCTCGGCGACCTGCCGTGGGACGCGCGTCTCGGCGACCTCTCCGGCGGCCAACGACGCCGCGTCGCGCTGGCGAGGCTGCTCTCAGGCGACTGGGACGTGCTGTTCCTCGACGAGCCCACCAACCACCTCGACGTCGAGGCCATCACCTGGCTCGCCGGGCACCTCAAGAAGCGCTGGGCGCCGAGTTCGGGCGGACTCCTGGTCGTCACGCACGACCGGTGGTTCCTCGACGAGATCTGCAACACCACGTGGGAGGTGCACGACCGCATCGTCGAGCCCTTCGAGGGCGGTTACGCGGCGTACATCCTGCAGCGTGTCGAGCGCGACCGCCAGGCGGCATCCATCGAACAGCGTCGGCAGAACCTCGCCCGCAAAGAGCTCGCGTGGCTGCGCCGCGGCGCGCCCGCCCGCACGTCGAAGCCGAAGTTCCGCATCGACGCCGCGAACGAGCTCATCGCCGATGTTCCGGAGATCCGCGACAAGGTGGCGCTGCAGTCGCTCGCGGTCGCACGCCTGGGCAAGGACGTCGTCGATCTTCTCGACGCGGGGGTGTCCTACGGCGACCACGTCGTGCTGAAAGACGTCGAGTGGCGCATCGCGCCGGGGGAGCGCACCGGCATCCTGGGCGTCAACGGCGCGGGGAAGTCGACGCTCCTGAACCTCATCACAGGATCGCTCGAACCCACCAGCGGACGCGTGAAGCGCGGCAAGACGGTCAAGGTCGCCACGTTGACCCAGCGTCTGGACGAGCTCGACCAGCACCTGAACGACCCGGTGCGCGTCGTCATCGCGGGGCTCCGCACCACGTACTCCTTCGGCGCGGGGTCGAAGGCGCAAGAGCTGACCCCGGGCCAGTTGCTCGAGCGCCTCGGGTTCTCGAGCGCGCAGCTCTCGACGCCGGTGAAAGACCTCTCGGGCGGACAGAAGCGGCGTCTGCAGCTCCTGTTGATCCTGCTCGACCAGCCCAACGTGCTGATCCTCGACGAGCCGACCAACGACCTCGACACCGACATGCTCGCGGCGATGGAAGACCTGCTGGACTCGTGGTCCGGCACGCTCATCGTCGTCTCCCACGACCGGTACTTCCTCGAGCGCGTCACCGATCAGCAGTACGCGATCCTGGATGCCAAGCTCCGCCACCTCCCCGGTGGAGTGGACGAGTACCTGCGGCTCCGGGCACTTCAGGATGCCGAGCCCTCGCGGTCGACGGCGGCTGGGGCCGCGGCATCCAGGGGCCTCCAGGGCGCCGACCTTCGCGCGGCGCAGAAGGAGGCATCCGCCACCGAGCGCAAGATCGAGAAGCTGCAGCAGCAGATCGACCGGGCCAAGGCGGCGCTCGCCGAGCACGACCAGGGCGACTACGTCGGTCTCGGCAAGGAGATGCAGCGCATCTCGGGTCTCGAGGCCGAGCGCGACGAGCTCGAGATGCGGTGGTTCGAGCTCACCGAGGCGATCGGCTGACCCGCGGCGCCGAGGACGCGCGTCAGTGCACCATCGTCTCGAGCACGACGATGAACACCCCGAGCACGGCGGTCGACAGGGCTCCGACGAGACGGAACACGAGCCGGGATCCGCGGCGACGGTAGGCGTTGTAGCCGAGGATCGCGAGCACGATGATCGTTGCCAAGGCGGTCCAGTCCGAGGCGTCGTCGACCGAGGCGTTCGTCATCCCCGCCCACACGAGGCAGAGCGCGGCGGGCAGCGACGCGTAGAGCATTCCGGCGGCGTGCCGCATCGCCTCGCGCGTCGAGTGGCGCAGGCCGTGCGTACCGTGCTCGGTCAGGGTGTGAGCGAAGACGTGGGCGATGTAGAAGACCAGCAGGGGGAAGACGGATGCCCCGAGCAGTTCCCAGGGTGAGTCGGCGTGGTCGTCGGCGATCGTGATGAACGACGCGTAGACGATGAGGCCGTAGATGGCCGCGGGGGAGCGGAAGCGCACGTCGAGCCACGCTTTGAATCGGTCCCACATGGTGGCGGCCGCGGCGGTGTCGGTCACGCGTCGAATCCCATGCTCAGCTTGCGCAGCAGGGTGGCCAACCGGTCGCGGTCGCTGCGCGACAGGCCGTCGAGAAGCAGCGCTTCGGCGTCGACCAGGCGGGTGATCGCGGCGTCGACACGCACACGGCCGTCGTCGGTCAGGGTCACGAGAATGCTCCGTCCATCGCCGGGGTCGGATTCGCGCCGCACGAACCGGCGGGCGACGAGCCGGTCGATGCGGTTGGTCATCGTGCCGCTCGAGACGAGCGTCTGCTGCAGGAGTTGCTTCGGGCTGAGCTGGTACGGCTCGCCCGCGCGCCGCAACGCCGAGAGGACATCCCACTCCCACGACTCGATGTCACTGCGGCGGAAGGCTTCCTTCCGGGCGATGTCGAGGTGACGCGAGAGGCGCGCGACGCGCGAGAGCACCTCGAGGGGAGAGAAGTCGAGGTCGGGGCGTTGGCGCATCCAGGCGTCGACGATGCGGTCGACCTCGTCGCTGTCCCGGTTCGTGCTCACGGTCTCATTATGGCGAGAGCGTGCGGCGCGCCGACGCGCGGCTGACGGGTCTGGCAGACTTGACCGGTGCCCGCGGGCACGGTCCGCCGTGGTGTAACGGCAGCACGACAGCCTTTGGAGCTGTTAGGTCTAGGTTCGAATCCTGGCGGCGGAGCATGACCTCAACGACCGAGCTCGCCGTCGTCGTCCTCGCTGCGGGCCAAGGCACGCGTATGCGATCCCGCCTCCCCAAGGTGCTGCATCCCGTGGGCGGCCGCCCCCTGGTCGGGCATGTCCTCGACACGGCGGCATCCCTCGATCCCGCGCGCATCGTGGTGGTCGTCCGGCACGAACGCGAGCAGGTCGCCGCCACCGTCGGCGAGCTCGCCCCCGGGGTCGTCGTCGTCGATCAGGACGACGTCCCCGGCACCGGCCGCGCGGTCGAGGCGGCGCTCGGCGCCCTCGAGGGATTCGAGGGCGACGTGCTGGTGCTGAGCGCCGATGTGCCGTTGCTCGAGACGGGCACCCTCACCGAGCTGCTCGCCACCCATCGCTCCGGCGGCACCGCCGTGACCCTGCTCAGTGCGCGCGTCGACCAGCCCTTCGGGTACGGCCGCATCCTGCGCGACGAGACCGACGGCGTGCGCCGGATCGTCGAGCAGAAAGACGCCACGGCCGACGAAGCAGCGGTCACCGAGATCAACGTCGGGGTCTACGTCTTCCAGGCGTCACCGCTTCGGACCCAGCTCGCGCTCGTCGGGACCGACAACGCCCAGGGCGAGAAGTACCTCACCGACGTGGTCGGTCTGCTCCGGGACGCGCACCTCGGGGTCGCGGCATCCGTCACCTCCGACGCCGCCGCGGCGCTCGGGGTCAACGACCGTGTCCAGCTGTCGGAAGCGGGCCGCACGCTCAACGCGCGAACCGTCCGTCGCTGGCAGCTGGAGGGCGTCACGGTCGTCGACCCCGCGACCACCTGGATCGACGTGACCGCGACACTGGCGCCCGACGTCACGATCCTCCCGAACACGCACGTGCGCGGCGCGACCGTCATCGCGTCGGGGGCCACGATCGGCCCCGACACCACGCTCACCGACTGCGAGGTGGGCGAGGACGCCACGATCACCCGCACCGACGGCACGCTCGCCGTCATCGAGGCCGGAGCGACCGTCGGCCCCTTCGCCTACCTGCGTGCGAACGCCCGCGTCGGCGTGAACGGCAAGGTCGGCACGTTCGTCGAGGTCAAGAACTCGTCGATCGGCGAGGGCAGCAAGGTGCCGCACCTGTCGTACATCGGCGACACCGACATCGGTCGCGGCGTCAACCTCGGCGCCGGCGCGATCACCGCGAACTACGACGACCTCACCAAGCACCGCACCGTGATCGGCGACGAGGTGCACAGCGGCTCGCACAACGTCTTCGTCGCGCCGGTTACGATTGGAGACGGCGCCAAGACGGGTGCCGGTGCGGTCATCCGCAAGGACGTCCCGCCCGGCGCGTTGGCCCTCAGCGTTGCACCTCAGCGCAACATCGAGGGGTGGGTCGAGAAGAACCGACCGGGCACCGCAGCGGCCGATGTGGCTGCGCGGGCTCGGGCTGAACAGGAAGCGGCCGATGGCTCGTAAGAAGAATCGTGTAGACCTCGACCGCGACAACGGCATCGCCCCCGGGCTCGTCGCCAAGACCAAGAAACGACTCGTCGTCGCCTCGGGGCGCTCCCACCCCGAGCTGGCGAAGCAGGTCGCCGAGCACCTCGGCACCGAGCTCGCTCCCACCGAGCACCGCACCTTCGCCTCGGGTGAGATCTACACCCGCTTCGAGGTGTCGATCCGCGGCTGCGACGTCTTCGTCGTGCAGTCGTTCGGGCCGCCGGTCAACGAGTGGCTCATGGAGCTGCTCATCATGCTCGACGCGCTCAAGCGCGCCTCGGCAAAGCGCATCACCGTCGTCGCGCCGTACTTCCCGTACTCGCGTCAGGACAAGAAGGGCCGTGGTCGCGAGCCCATCAGCGCCCGGCTCGTCGCCGACCTGCTGAAGACCGCCGGGGCCGACCGCATCATGAGTGTCGACCTGCACGCGGCCCAGATCCAGGGCTTCTTCGATGGCCCTGTCGACCACCTGTTCGCCAAGCCGGTGCTGCTCGAGCACTTCGAGCAGGGGCTCACCGGTGAGGACCGCGAGACCCTCACCGTCGTCTCGCCCGACATGGGGCGCGTGCGCGTCGCCGACACGTGGTCCGACAGCCTCGGCGCGCCCCTGGCGATCATCCACAAGCGTCGCGACCCGAAGGTCGCCAACCAGGTGTCGGTGCACGAGATCGTCGGCGACGTGAAGGGACGCACGTGCCTCCTCGTCGACGACATGATCGACACCGGAGGCACGATCCAGAAGGCCGCACAGGCCCTCAAGGCCAACGGCGCGCGCAAGGTCATCGTCGCCGCCACGCACGCGATCTTCAGCGATCCCGCGAGCGAACGCCTGCAGGATCCCGCGATCGACGAGGTGGTCGTCACCGACACCGTGCCGCTGCCCGCGGAGCGCCGCTTCCCCGGTCTCACGGTGCTGCCGATCGCGCCGCTGCTCGCGCGCGCGATCCACGAGGTCTTCGAGGACGGCTCGGTCACGAGCATGTTCGGCGGCGACGCGTAAGCGTTCCTCCGTCGCTCAGCCGTCTCCTTCCGGGAGGCGGCTGAGTTCGTTTCCCTCGTGGCTGTACCGTCAGGCGGAGTCCGGGACCGACACGCCGGTTCCGGATGCCGTGACCCGGCGTGTCGCCCGAGATCTCCGCGCGACGGTACGGGGTTCCCCGCCCACTGCGCCGCAGGGTCTCTCATAGGTTGCACAAAGTATTGAACCGAGGTGCCGCCAAGGTCGTGTTCCTACGGTGAGCACGAACGCGCCGCGAGGCACGACAGAAGGAGGACCCTGATGATCCGCACCACCGCCGTACCCCGTCCCGTCCGCATCGGCACCGCTCTCCTGGGCGTCGCCGGCATCGTCACCCTGGCCGGTTGCTCGGGCGGCTCGACCACCGACGCCGCTGCTCCCGCCGAGTCGGCTCCGGCGGCGACCGCGGCTCCGACCGCGAGCGCGACCACCGACAGCTCGACGACTGACAGCTCGACGACCTCGAGCACCTACAAGGACGGCACCTACGAGGCGACGGGCCAGTACGCCACGCCCGAGAGCGTCGAGACCGTCGACGTCACCCTCACGATCGCCGACGACACGATCACCGCCGTCGAGGTGACCGGCGACCCGCAGGCCGCG
Source organism: Microbacterium sp. NPDC086615 (assembly GCF_040686055.1). Classification (NCBI taxonomy): domain Bacteria; kingdom Bacillati; phylum Actinomycetota; class Actinomycetes; order Micrococcales; family Microbacteriaceae; genus Microbacterium; species Microbacterium sp. NPDC086615. The sequence continues at coordinate 230,311 of NZ_JBFBJJ010000001.1, read as the reverse complement.
GAGTCCAAGCGCTACCAGAGCGAGTTCATCGGCGGCATCAAGGACGAGGTCGTCGGCAAGAAGCTCGACGAGATCTCGGTGAGCAAGGTCGCCGGGTCGTCGCTCACCAGAGGCGGCTTCAACAAGGCGGTCGACACCATCAAGACCGAGGCCAAGGCCTGACCATCATGACCATCCCGACCGCGACGGGTTCGACCTGGACCTTCGACGCGATCGGCACGTCGTGGGCGATCGAGACGGCGGCGCCGCTGCCCCCGGTCGCCCGCGACGCGGTGTCGGCCGTCATCGACCGCTTCGACCGGGAGTGGTCGCGGTTCCGCGACGACTCGCTCGTCTCCGCCCTCGCGGGAGGACGCATGGCATCCGTCCCCGCCCCCGACGACGCGGATGCCATGCTCTCGCTGTACGACGAGCTCGACACCGCGACGGCCGGCGCCGTCAATCCGCTCATCGGCGACGCGCTCGCGCGCCTGGGCTACGACGCGCGGCTGACGCTCGCCCCGTCGGGCGATCCGGAGCCGGTACCGGTGTGGCGCGACACCCTCTCGTGGAGCGACGGGCGGCTCGCCGTCGCGCGTCCCGCCACGATCGACGTGGGCGCGCTCGGCAAGGGTCGTCTCGTCGACCTCGTGGTCAACGCGGTGCGCGCGCACGTCGACGGCGACATCGTCGTCGACGCATCCGGCGACCTCGCCGTTCGCGGCGAGCCGATCCGCGTCGCGCTCGAGCACCCGTACGACCCGACCCTCGCGATCGGTGTGATCACCGTCGCCGAGGGGGCGCTGTGCGCGTCGGCGATCAATCGGCGGGCGTGGGGCGACAACCTGCACCACGTCCTCGACGCCCGCACGGGCGCGCCGGTCCGGGCCTACGCGGCGACCTGGGCAGCGGCCGACACCGCGATGCGGGCCGACGCCCTCGCGACCGCGTTGTTCTTCGACGGGGGACCGGAACTCGCGGCATCCTGGAACGCGCACTGGGTGCGTATGCACACCGACGGTCGCGTGGAATGGTCGCCGGGTTTCACCGGCGAGATCTTCTCGTGACCTCAACGCCACAGCTTTCGAAGGGAATCCCATGAGCGCCACGCTCACCGCGGGCTCGACCCGCGTGCTCGGCCTCATCGGCCGGGTGTCGATGTACCGCCTCGTCCTGTCGTCGCTCGGTCTGCTGGCCGTCTATGCCCTCGTGCTCTCGTTCGCCGGACAGATCGGCCCCCAGCCGCTCGAGATCGTCGCGAGCGCCGTGGTGCTCGCTGTCGCGTGCGCGGCAACCGACCTGGCCGCGCAGGGCGTACTCCGGATGCCGCGCCGCCTCGAGTCGTCGCTCATCACGGCCGCGATCGTGCTGTTCGTCCTCCGGCCGAGCCTCGAGCCGCTCGCTCTGGCCGGTCTCGCCCTCGCCGGGGTCGTGGCATCCGCATCGAAGTACCTCCTCGTCTGGCGTGGCCGTCACGTCTTCAACCCGGCGGCCACGGGGGCGGCGGTGCTGACCATCGTGAGTGTCTGGGCGCCGGATCTCGGTGGCTCGGCCTGGTGGGTCGGAACCCCGTTGATGGCGATCGGCGTACTGGTGCTCGGTGTGCTGCTGCTCCTACGCACCGACAAACTCCCGATCGTGGTGACGTTCTGGCTCGTGGCGATGGCGGTCGCATTCGTGCGCACCAGCATCCAGTTCCAGACGGCGGGCTTCCCGGTCGACGTGCCGGCGCTGCTCCTGCAGGTCGCGTTCTCGTCGCCGTTCCTGTTCCTCGGTGCGTTCATGCTGTCGGAGCCGCTCACGCTGCCGCCGCGCCGCCTGCAGCAGTACGCCGTCGCGATCGTCGTGGGCGTCCTGGCCGGCTGGCCGATCGCCGTCGGGGCGATCACGCTCGGACAGGAGCGCGCTCTGCTGATCGGCAATCTCGTGGCGTTCGCGTTCTGCCTGCGCGCGGCGGTGCGCCTGCGCGTCGAACGCCGTCGCGACCTGACTCCGACCGTCCGCGAACTGACCTTCCACGCCGCGCGTCCCTTCGCGTTCTCGCCCGGTCAGTACCTGGAGCTCGACGTCCCGCACCGTCGCCCCGACGCCCGCGGCACGCGGCGGGAGTTCTCGATCGTGTCCGCCCCGGAAGACCTGCCCGAGGTGCGCATCGCCTACAAGGACGGCTCGCAGTCCTCGTACAAGAAGGCGCTCGCGGCCGTCGAGCCGGGCTCGACTCTCGCTGTCACGGGCGTGTGGGGGGACTTCGTCCTTCCCTCTCGACCGACCGCGCCCGTGCTGCTGGTCGCCGCAGGGATCGGCGTGACGCCGTTCGTCTCGCAGCTGCGGCACCTCCAGGCCACCGGGCAGCGCCGCGACGCCGTTCTCGTCTACGTGGTGTCCGACCCGAGCGAACTCGCCTTCCGTGATGAGATCGCGGCGAGCGGCATCCCGGTCGTCGTCTTCTCGCGTGAGGAACCGCACGATCTGCCCGCGGGATGGTCGTGGGCGGGACCCGACCGGGTCGACGCCGATGCTGTGCTTCGCACGGTTCCCGACATCGCCCAGCGCGTGGCCTATGTCTCGGGTCCGCCCCGGCTCATCTCGGATCTCGCGCCGGCGCTCGCCAAGGCCAGATCGCTCAGGACCGACGCCTTCGCGGGGTACTGACCCGCGACCGGACGCAGACGCGGGCGCGCCCCGCAAGCGCCCGGGAGGGGCAGGCCCGACCCGATAGCGTCGCGACATGCTCCTCCTGGCTTTCGCCGCGCTGCTGCTCGTCGTCTTCGCGGTGGCGCGTGCCCGTCAGCGTGCCCAGCTGCGCGAGGGGACTCTGCTCGTCGCCGCGGTCGTCTTTGCCGCGCTGGGCGTGCTGCAGCTGCTCGTGCAGACGGATCCGGATGCCGCCCGCGCGGCGATCCTCGTCGTCGCCGTCGCGGTGCCCGTGGTCGTGGCGGTGCTCGCGGTGTTCCTCATCACCAACGGCATCACCATGCTGCGACTCGAGGGGCGGAGTCTGGCGAACCTGCTGTCGCTGATCGCCGGGATCGGGCTCGTGGCCTTCCCGTTCGTCCTCCTCGCGCTCCTGGCGTGGGGAGGACTGGGCGGCTTCCTCGTGGCGGCTCTCGTGGTCCTGATCGCGGGGTACGCGGCGGCCGCGTTCGTCGCGTTCCTCGTGTCGTCGCTGCTGTACGCCGCGCTGCCCGTCCCGCGCACGCCGACCGCGATCGTCGTCCTGGGCTCCGGGCTGATCGACGGGCGGGTGCCGCCGTTGCTCCGGGGCCGCCTCGATCGCGCGATCGCCGCCTGGCAGCGGGCGGTCCGGGCCGGGGGAGTCGCGCCCTTCGTCATCCCGTCCGGCGGTCAGGGGCCCGACGAGCCGCGCGCGGAGGCCGAGGCCATGGCGGACTACCTGCGAGAGCGCGGCATCCCCGCGGACCTCGTCCATCCCGAGACGCGCTCTCTGAACACACGGGAGAACCTCGCCTTCTCACGTGCGATCGTCGGGGAGATCGGCGCATCGAAGCCGCTGCTGGTCGTCACGAGCGACTACCACGTCCTTCGCGCAGGGCTCCTGGCGCGTCGCGAGTTGCCCGGAGCGCGTGTGGTGGGTGCCCGCACGGCGGCGTACTTCGTGCCGAGTGCGTTCCTCCGTGAGTACGTCGCCCTGCTGAACCGGCAGAGGTGGATGCACGTCGTCTTCGCGCTCGTCTTCGGCGTCGCGCTGGTGAGCGTCTACGCCGTGATCTTCCTCACGTGAACCCCCGCCTCGTCGTCAGGCGTCGGCGGGCGGACCGGGGTCGGCGGGCTTCGCGGGAAGGCGGACCTCGAAGGTCGTGTCTCCGGGCGTGCTCTGCACGCTGATCGTGCCGCGGTGCGCTTCGACGATCGCCCGGGCGATCGACAGCCCCAGCCCCGTGCCGCCCGTCTTCCGGTCGCGAGAGCGGTCGGCGCGGGCGAAGCGCTCGAACAGCTGGGCCGCGACCGCGGGGTCGACCCCGGGCCCGTTGTCGTGGACGCGAAGGACGGCGTCGTCGCCCTCGCGGGTCACCGAGACGGCCACCTCGCTCCCGGCCGGCGTGTGCGTGCGCGCGTTGGCGAGCAGGTTCGCCACGACCTGGTGGAGCCGAGACGCGTCGCCGGCGAGTTCGACGGGTTCGTCGCCGACGTCGATGGTCCACGAGTGGTCGGGTCCGGCGGGCCGCGCGTCCCCGACCGCCTCCACCGCGAGACGCGTGAGGTCGACCGTGCCGAAGACGAGTTCCTGGCCCTCGTCGAGCCGGGCGAGCAGCAGCAGATCCTCGACCAGCGTCGTCATGCGGATCGACTGGGCGAGGATCCGCTCGAGCGACTGCTCGGTGGTCTCGACGGCCATTGCGGTTCGCTGACGCGACTCGTCATCGTGGGCCTGGCGCATGGCGCGCAGCGAGAGCTCCGAGAACCCGCGGATGGATGCCAGGGGCGTGCGCAGCTCATGACTGGCGTCCGCGACGAATCGGCGCATCAGTTCTTCGTTGCGTTGGCGGGCGGAAAGTGAGGCATCGACACGGTCGAGAAGCGTGTTGAGGGCCGCGCCGACCTGCCCGATCTCGGTGTGGTCGTCGACCTGTTCGGTGGGCACGCGCTCGGTGATCGACACGTCGCCCTGGTCCATGCGGATCGAGGCGACGCGCGTCGCCGTCTCGGACACCGCCTTGAGGGGGCGGAGTCCCAGACGGATCACGAGTGCGATGACGGCGGCGAGGAGCAGGAGCCCACCGGTCGTGACCAGGGCGACCGTGGTGAGGATGGCACCGATCGTGCCGGTGACCTGTGACAGGGGAAGCCCGACGAGAAGGACCTCGTCACTGCCGGCCGTGCCGTAGGGGCGGACGAGGTATTCGCCGAGGTTCGGCAGTTCCACCGTGCGCGAGGCGGGGCTCGACGAGGCGAGGCTCTCCACGATCTGCGCGAGCTCGTCGGCGGTCAGGGCGCGGGAGTTCCCGTCGTCGACGACCGCCCCCGTCGTCCCGCCGAGGCGCGTCTTCATGACCATGAGGGTGCCGTTGTCGAACGGCCCCGAGTCCAGGACGTTCTCGGCCGTGCTCTGCAGATTGATGCGCGGCTGGGCGAGCGAGGCGACGTCGCCGACCTCCGCCTCGAGGTTGTTCAGCAGCACCTGGCTGAGGATCGCGCTGGTGGACACCCCGATCATGATGAGGATGAACGCGACCATACCGATGACCGCCGTCATCAGGCGAGCCTGGAGGCTCCACGGCCGACTCAGCCGCCGTGAACGGGCGGGCGGAGGAGACACCGGTGGCTCCGGCCGCGGGGGAGTCGTCACTGCGGCGCTTTGATCATGTAGCCGACGCCGCGAACCGTGTGGATGAGCGGCTCGTGACCCGCGTCGATCTTCTTGCGCAGGTACGAAATGTACAGCTCGACGACGCTCGAGCGGCCGCCGAAGTCGTAGTTCCAGACCCGGTCGAGGATCTGCGCCTTCGACACGACACGGCGCTGGTTCCGCATGAGGAACCGCAGCAGCTCGAACTCGGTCGCGGTCAGCTCGATCTCCTGACCCGCGCGCACGACCTCGTGGCTGTCCTCGTTGAGCGACAGGTCGCCCACGCGCAGGATCGGCTCCGCGTCGCGCGTCAGAGCGGTACCGGCGCGGCGCATCAACCCGCGCAGACGCGCCACGACCTCCTCGAGGCTGAAGGGCTTCGTGACGTAGTCGTCGCCACCCGCGGTGAGACCGGCGACGCGGTCCGCGACGGCGTCCTTCGCGGTCAGGAAGAGGACCGGCACGTCGTTGCCGGAGTGACGCAGCCGCTGCAGGACCGCCATGCCGTCGAGGTCGGGCATCATGATGTCGAGCACCATGGCATCCGGAGCGAAGTCGCGCGCGGCCTGCAGGGCGTCGAAGCCGGAGCCCGCTGTGCGGACGTCCCATCCCTCCATGCGCAGAGCCATCGAGAGGAGGTCGGTGAGCATCTGCTCGTCGTCGACGACGAGGACGCGCAGGGCGCTCCCGTCGGGGCGAGTGAAGGCGGGAGCGGTGGCGGTCACGGTCATGGAACTCATTGTGCGCTCGTATCTATGAGCTTTCTATGGCGTGGCTTATGGGAATCCTGAGAGCGAGCTGCGCGCCAGCCGACAACGGCCATCAGGACGACGCCGATCGCCGCTCCCGAGGTGTTCGCGATCACGTCGCGCACGTCGGCGACGCGGGTGGGGAGGAACAGGAGCTGCGTCGTCTCGATCGCGGAGCTGATGAGCAGGCCCGCCGCGATACCGTGCCACCACCGTCCGCCCCACAGCAGGACGAGCACGCCGAGGGGCGCGAACATCACCACGTTGGCGGTGAACTCGACCCCGTCGAAAGTGATCCACGCGGTCGGCGGCCAGCCGCGGGCGGCGCGGAGGATCGCGTGCAGGATGCCGCCGACGTTCTCGTCGTAGATCGTGGGACGCAGCGTCATCCACCAGACTCCCGCGGCGTGCAACGCCGAAGCGGCGACGAGCAGAGCCCGTCGCCGCCTCGTCACCTGCACCGTCAGTGAGTGTCCTCTGCCTCGATCTCGGTGCGGTCGCCCGACCAGAGGGTGTGGAACGTGCCCTCCTTGTCGACGCGACGGTACGTGTGCGCACCGAAGAAGTCGCGCTGGCCCTGAATGAGCGCCGCGGGGAGGCGCTCGGCGCGCAGGCCGTCGTAGTACGCCAGCGACGAGCTGAACGCGGGGGCGGGGATGCCGCTCGCCGCGGACAGCGCGACGATGTGGCGCCAGGCGTCCTGGGCGCGGCCGAGGGCCTCGACGAAGTACGGCGCGGTCAGCAGCACGGGGAGCGTGGCCTCGGCGTCGTATGCCTCGGCGATGCGGTTGAGGAACTGGGCGCGGATGATGCAGCCGCCGCGCCAGATCTTCGACACCGCGCCGAGGTCGATGTTCCAGTCGTACTGGGCCGCGCCGGCGCGGATCTCGTCGAAGCCCTGAGAGTAGGCGACGATCTTCGAGGCGTACAGCGCGAGGCGCACCTGCTCGATGAACGCGTCGGCATCCTCGCCCGAGAGCAGGTCGGTGCCAGAGGGGCCGGGGAGCTCGCGCGAGACCTCGCGCTGCTCGGGGTGGCTCGACAGCGACCGCGCGAAGGTGGCCTCCGCGATACCCGAGACGGGGACGCCCAGGTCGAGGGCCGTCTGCACGGTCCAGGCGCCGGTGCCCTTGGCGCCGGCCTGGTCGAGGATGACGTCGACGAGGGGCTTGCCGGTCTCGGCATCCGTCTGACGCAGGACCTCGGCGGTGATCTCGATGAGGTACGACTCCAACTCGCCGCGGTTCCACTCGGCGAACACGTCGGCGATCTCGGCGGGGGTCTTGCCGGTGGCGCGACGGATGAGGTCGTATGCCTCTGCGATGAGCTGCATGTCGGCGTACTCGATGCCGTTGTGCACCATCTTCACGAAGTGGCCGGCGCCGTCGTGGCCCACGTGGGTCACGCACGCCTCGCCCTCGGCGACCGCGGCGATGGAGGTCAGGATCGGGCCGAGCGTCTGCCACGACTCGTCCGAGCCGCCGGGCATGAGCGAGGGGCCCAGAAGGGCGCCCTCCTCACCGCCCGAGACACCCATGCCGACGTAGTTGATCCCCGTCTCGCGGACGGCCTTCTCGCGGCGGATCGTGTCGGTGAAGAGGGCGTTGCCGCCGTCGACGATGATGTCGCCGGGCTCGAACACCTTGACCAGCTCGTCGATGACGAAGTCGGTGGGGCGACCGGCCTTGACCATGATGATCGCGGTGCGAGGCTTCGACAGCGACGCGGCGAAGTCCTCGTACGAGAACGACGCGACGAAGTTCGCCTCGGGGTGCGCTTCGAGCAGCTCGTCGGTCTTCGAACGCGAGCGATTGAACACCGCGACGGTGTTGCCCTCGCGGCTGGCGAGGTTGCGTGCGAGGTTGGACCCCATCACCGCCAAGCCGACGACGCCGATGTTCGCGTGGGCCTGACCGTCGCCCTGTGGGCGCGAATCGGCCTCGGCGGTGGGACGCGCGACCTCTTCGGGGCCGGGCGCACCCTCGTGCACCTGCGCGGCCTCGTGCGGGGCCTGGTCCTGGTCGGTCGAGGGTCCGGTCGGGGAGGGGGTGGACGTCATGCGTTTGCTCCGTATTCAGGTGCGAGGAAGGGTGGGCGATTCACGCGGGCCGCCTCCGCCACTTTATCGGCTCGGCCTTTGCGTGTTTCAGGGGGTGATGGTGGGGAGGCTGAGTCGGTCGATGACCTCCTCGACCTGCTGGGAGGGAGTCAGATCGAGGTCGACGCGGATCGCCCGCTCATCGGCATCCGGCATCTGCAGGGTCTCGAACTGCGAGGTGAGCAGCGACGGCGGCATGTAGTGCCCCTGGCGGCGCAGAAGGCGCTCGAGCACGAGAGCGGGGTCGCCCATGAGGAGGACGAACGTGACCTCGTCCCGGCGCAGCACGTCACGGTAACTGCGCTTCAGTGCGGAGCACGTGATGATCCCGGGGCGGCCGGCCGCGATCTGTCCGTCGATCCACGCCGCGACGCGGTCGAGCCACGGCCAGCGGTCGTTGTCGTTGAGGGCGTGACCGGATGCCATCTTGGCGACGTTGGCCTCGGGGTGCAGATCGTCGCCCTCTTGGAAGTCCCACCCGAGGCGTCCGGCGAGCATGCTCGCGACGGTGGATTTGCCGGTCCCGGCGGGACCCATGAACACGAGGACGGGGGGTGTGGTGACCATGAGCTCTCTCTTCGTCGATCGGTCGGTCAGAGGGTGGGGCGGACTTCGGTCAGCACCGCTGCGACGTAGCGGCGGGTGTGCTCCTCGGCGGCATCGGCGTCGGCGCGGCCGATTGCGGCGGCCGTCTCGACGTGGTTGTCGAGGGCGTCGGGGTTGGGGATGCCGGGGGTCAGTCCGTGGAGGGCGCGTCCCTCGATTGCGGCGGCGATCGGCGCCCGGGCGGCTGCGAGCATGAGATTCCCGCTCGAGACGAGGATCAGGTCGTGGAACGCGATGTCGGCCGCGAGGTACTCGGGGGAGTCGCCGAGGCCCGCAGCTCCCAGGCGGGCGAGCTCGTCGGCGAGGCGGAGCAGCTCGCCGCGCTGCAGGTCGGTGGCGCGGCGGGCGCTGAGGCGCGCAGCCGCCGGTTCGATCGCGGCCCGCAGTTCCGTCGTGTTTGCGATGAGCTGGTCGCGGCGGCGTCCGGCGAGCTGCCACCCGATCAATCGCGTGTCCAGGGCGCTCCAGTCGACCGCGGGGCGCACCGTGATGCCGACCCGACGCCGTTGCTCGAGCATGCCCATCGCCTCGAGCACGCGCACGGCTTCGCGCACGACGGTGCGGGAGACGGCGTACTCGGACTCGAGCGCCGCGAGAGTCAGGACGCGACCCGCGGGCAGGTCGCCGTCGACGATGCGCATCCCGATGGCATCCACCAACGAGCCGTGCGACGCTCGGGCCATCCGTCCCTCCTGAGTTGTTTGATACGACCATATCTTGTCAAAAATATGATCATTGTGTGAGGATTTGCGGGCGTGAGTCGGTGATCGGCTTCGCGGCCGCTCTCACCGTCTTCAGACTCGGAGGACCCCCATGACCGCCTCGAACGCCGATCTGTTCGACGTGTCCGACCGCTTGGCTCTCGTGACCGGCTCGTCTCGCGGCCTCGGCCGGGGCTTGGCGCTGACCCTCGCACGCGGCGGAGCGCGGCTGATCGTGCACGGACGGGACGCGGATGCCGTGGAGCAGACGCGCGCCGAAGCCGAAGAGCTGTCGGGTCGTCCCGCGCACGCCGTGACCTTCGACGTCAGCGACGCCGGCGCCGTCGAGAGCGCCGTCGCGGATCTGCTCGACAACGTCGGGGCGCCCGACATCCTCGTCAACAACGCGGGCGTGCAGCGCCGCGCGCCCATCCACGAGTTCCCGGTCGCCGACTGGGACGACATCGTCGCGGCGAACCTCTCGGGCGTCTTCTACGTCTCGCGCTTCATCACGCCCGCGATGGTCGCTCGGGGCTCGGGCAAGGTCGTCAACGTCGCGTCCGTGCAGTCGCGCCTCGCGCGTCAGACGATCGCGCCGTACTCGGCGACGAAGGGCGGTGTCGCGCAGCTGACCGCCGGCATGGCCGCCGACCTCGCGCGGTTCGGCATCCAGGTCAACGCGCTCAGCCCTGGTTACTTCGCGACCGAGATGAACCGCGCCCTGGTCGACGATCCCGAGTTCACGCGCTGGCTGACGCAGCGCACGCCTGCGGCCCGATGGGGCGACGTCGACGAGCTGCGCGGCGCGCTGCTGTTCCTCGCGTCCGACGCGTCGAGCTTCGTCTCGGGTCAGAACATCTTCGTCGACGGCGGGATGACGGCGGTCGTCTGACCGCGGAGAGGAATCATCGATGAAGTCTCTGCTGATCGAGAAGGCGCTCACCGCTGAGGTGCGCGACGTGCCCATCCCCGAGCCCGGCAAGGGGCAGGTGCGCCTGCGTGTCGAGTACGTCGGCATCTGCGGGTCGGACCTGCACTACTACTACGAGGGCGCGAACGGGGCGTTCGTGGTTCGGGAACCCCTGGTCCCCGGTCACGAGCTCTCCGGCCGCGTCGACCTCGACCCCTCCGGCGCTCTGGCGCCGGGGACGCCGGTCACCGTCCACCCCGCGCGCTTCGGCACGCCGCGCGAGGGCATCGAGAATGCCCCGCACCTGTGGCCGGGCGGGTCATATCTCGGCAGCGCATCGACCTGGCCGCACACGCAGGGCGCGGCATCCGAGTACCTGATCGTCGAGGCCGACATGGTGCGCGTCCTTCCTGACGGTCTGCCCGTGCGCCGTGCGGTTCTCGCCGAGCCGCTCGCGGTCGCGCTCCACGCGCTCGGCAAGGCCGGTCCCGTCGAGGGGCTCGACGTGCTCGTCACCGGTTCCGGGCCGATCGGCCTGATGGCCGTGGCGGCTGCCGTCGCTGCCGGTGCACGCGTCACCGCCACCGACGTACTCGCGGGCCCGCTCGAGCGGGCGGCGGCGCTCGGCGCGTCGGCGACCATCGATGTCTCCGCCGACGCGGTGGAATCGGGTGCCTATGCGGTGGTCCTGGAGTGCTCGGGCGTGCCGGTGTCGATCTCGACCGCGCTGAAGGCCGTCCGCCCCGGTGGCACCGTCGTGCAGGTCGGCATGCTCCCCGACGATCCGCGACCGGTGAACCTCGCCCCCTTCATCTCGAAAGAGGTGCGCTATCTCGGCGCGTTCCGCTTCCGCGACGAGATCGATCAGGCGGTCGCGCTGCTCGCGGCGAACCCCGGCATCGAGAGCGCGCTCACGCACGAGTTCGCGGTGACGGATGCCGCCGAGGCCTTCGCCACGGCGCGGGACTCGCAGCGCTCGGGCAAGGTCGTCTTCGCCCTCTGAGGAACAATGACGCCCCGGTGGTCGCTGCCACCGGGGCGTCGTCATTCGTGCGTCAGTCGTCGCTGCGGACCGCCGTGAACCGGCGCGTGACGGCGATGTCGCGCTCGCCGAGGCCACGGTCGACGATCTCGTCGAAGGCGGCGCGGAGGGCGGGAAGCAGTGCCGGGCGCGTGTCGGTCGCGGCGGCGATATCGGCGGCGAACCGCAGATCCTTGACCATGTAGCCCGCGACGCCGCTGGGTGAGTCGTCGCCGGTCACGAGCTTCTGGCGGCGGCTGGCGAGCAGGTTCGACCCCGCGTACCCGCCGCCGAGCAGTTCCCAGAGCGCCGCGGGGTCGACGTCGGACCGGGCGGCGAGCTCGGTTGCCTCACCGAGGGCGAGGATGGTCGCCGCCACGACCATCTGGTTGCACGCCTTGGCCACCTCTCCCGCGCCGAGGGGGCCGAGACGGACGGGGGTGCCGCAGGGCGCGAGGAGCTCCCCGGCGAGATCGGCGACGGTGCTATCTCCGCCGAGCATGATCGACAGGGTCCCGGCCTTCGCGCCGTCCTCGCCGCCCGAGACAGGGCAGTCGACGACCCGGATGCCGGTGGGCAGCCGTTCCGCCAGCTCGCGCACGCCGACCGGAGAGGATGTCGACCCGATCATCAGGAGGAAAGGGCGCCCGTCGATGCCCGCGAGCAGCCCGTCGGGGCCGTCGAGGTGCTCCTCGAGCTGCGGGAGGTCGGGGAGCATGACGAGGACGGCGTCGGTGGCCGCCGCGAGTTCTCGCGCCGTCGACGCCCACGCGGCTCCCGCCGCGGTCAGTGCGTCGCGCTCTCGGCGGGCGTGGACGGTCAGGGCCCCGCGCGCGGACAGCAGATGCTGCGCCATGGGCTCGCCCATGGCGCCGAGGCCCCAGACGCCGAGGCGCACCTCGGCGGCGGGGGGAAGGGTGCCGGTCTCTTCGTCGAGCGTCGTCATGTCGGCATCCTATCGGCTAGACAATAGGTTGAACAGGGTTCAGTATGGTGAACGACGTTGGACGAGTCCGCGACGGGCGACCAGCCTCGCGGCGAGAGGAGACGACGACGATGTCGACACGCAAGAGCTTACGCGCGGTGGTGGCGGTGCCCCTGAAAGAGGAGCACTGCGAACTGATCGAGCGCCTCGAGCCGCGCGTCGAGCTGATGCGCGACGCCTCGCTCACGCACCCGATGCGCGGGCCCGCCGACTGGTCGGGTGACCCGGCGCACGAGCGCTCGGCTGACGAGCAGCGCGCATTCGACGACATGGTCGACTCGGCGGACGCGCTCTTCGGCATCCCGGACGTCGATCCCGCCGCCCTCGCACGGACCGTCGCCGCCAATCCGAAGCTGCGGTGGGTGATGACGACCGCTGCGGGCGGAGGAGGGCAGGTGAAGGCGGCCGATCTCGACCGCGCGGCGCTGGATCGCATCGTCTTCACCACCAGCGCCGGCGTCCACGGGGGACCGCTCGCCGAGTTCGCGGTGTTCGGCGTCCTCGCCGGCGCGAAGGACCTGCCGCGGCTCGCGCAGCAGCAGGCGGATCGACGCTGGACCGATCGCTGGGAGATGCGCCAGGTCGACGAGATGACCGTGCTCGTCGTCGGGCTCGGGGGAATCGGGGCGGAGTGCGCGCGCCGCTTCCACGCGCTGGGCGCCGAGGTGTGGGGGACGACGCGCTCCGGCACCCCCGTGGACGGGGTCGACCGCCTCGTCTCGCTCGACGAGCTGGCCACGGCGGTGAGCGAGGTGGATGCCATCGTCGTCACCCTGCCGGGAACCGATCAGACGCATCACCTGATCGGCGCCGAGGTTCTCGCCGCGGTGAAGCCGGGGGTGATCGTCGCGAGCGTCGGTCGCGGGACCGTGATCGATGAGACGGAGCTCCTCGCGGCTCTCGACGACGGACGCGTGTCCTTCGCCGCCCTCGACGTGTTCGAGGTGGAGCCCCTCCCGGAGGAGTCGCCGCTGTGGCGGCATCCGAGAGTCCTCGTCAGCCCGCACACGGCCGCGCTCAACAGCAAAGAGGAGGAGCGCATCGCGCGCCGGTTCGCAGAGAACGCCACGCGCCTGCTCGACGGCGAGCCGATGCGCGCGGTTGTCGATACGGTCGAGTTCTATTGACCTGTCGCGGCCCTCGCGACTCCGGTTCGACGGGAGGACGCCGTGAGTGATGACGAAGCGAGCGCGATCGCGCGCGATCCGGCTCCAGCCGTCGGGCGCAGCATCCGTCTTCTCGGCCTGCTCGCCGAGGCGGGTCGCGCGCTGACGCTCACCGAGCTGGCGGCGGGCCTCGGGCTCGCGAAATCGTCGACGGCCAATCTGTGCCTGTCGCTGGAGGCGGGGCGCATGATCGAGCGCGTGCCGCTCGGCTACCGTCTCGGGATCCGCACGGCAGAACTCGGGGGAGCGTTCGCCGCGCAGTTCAACCAGGTGCGCGAGTTCTACGCCGTCTGCGAGACCTCTCCGGCCCTCTCGTCCGAGCTCGTGCAGGTCGCGGTCCTCGATGACGCCGACGCCCTTTATCTGGCGCGCTACGAGGGCTCGCGCTCCGTGCGGCTCGGGACCCCGCTCGGCTCGCGCCTGCCCGCGGCCCTGTCCGCCACGGGGCGCGCGCTGCTGATGACCCGCAGCGACGACGACGTCCGGGCGCTGCTGACGCGAGGGCGTCCGCTGCCGAAGCTGACGGAGCACAGCACGGTCGACGTCGAGGGCGTCATCGCCAAGCTCGCCGCGGCGCGGGAGCGCGGGTGGTCGGTCGACGAGGAGGAGTCGTTCCGCGGCATCGTCGGCGTCGCCGTGCCGCTCGAGGGGTGGGCGCCCGGTGATCCGCAGCTCGCCCTCGGCGTCGGCATCCCCGTCGCGGATGCCACCCCCGAACGCGTCGCCCGTGTCGGTGCCGCGCTGCGCGAGGCGGCGAAGGCGCTGACGAACCCGTTCAGCGCGTCGCGCTCGCGCTGAGGAGCGCCTCCTCCGCCTCGGAAGGGGCGGTGATCGTGGTGTCCGCGGGAGGGGAGACAAATCCTGCGTCCAACATATTGAACTGTGTCCACAGGGTTGGTACAGTCGCGGAAGTCGAAAGACCCCAGCCGATCGAAGGAGATGGCCGTGACCACTGCATCCACACCGACGCCGCAGCCGCAGGATGACCCCGAGTACGCTGCCAATCTGCGTCGCGCCACCCTCGCATCGAGCATCGGTAGCGCGCTGGAGTACTTCGACTTCGCGCTCTACGGCCTCTCGACGGCGTTGATCTTCAACGTCCTGTTCTTCTCGCAGGACAACCCGGCCCTCGCCACGGTCGCGGCCTTCGCGACCTACGGTGTGGGATTCCTCGCCCGCCCCTTCGGCGGACTGTTCTTCGGCGTCCTGGGCGACAAGCTCGGCCGCAAGTGGGTGCTGGTCATCACGATCCTGCTGATGGGCGGGGCGTCCACGGCCATCGGCCTGCTCCCGACCTACGAGGCCGTCGGCATCCTCGCGCCGATCCTTCTCGTCATCATGCGTCTGCTGCAGGGCTTCGGCGCCGGCGCCGAACAGGCCGGTGCCACCGTGCTCATGGCCGAGTACGCGCCGGTCAAGCGCCGCGGGTTCTTCTCGGCGCTGCCGTTCATCGGCATCCAGGCGGGCACGCTGCTCGCGGCCGTCGTCTTCAGCCTCATCTCGCTGCTTCCCGAGGACCAGTTGCTCAGCTGGGGCTGGCGCGTGCCGTTCCTCGCGTCGTTCGTGCTCATCCTGCTCGCGCTGTTCATCCGCATGCGCCTGCGCGAGACCCCGACGTTCATCGAGCTCGAGAAGAGCGAGCAGATCGCCGAGCGCCCGATCCGCGACATCTTCACGCGGGGCCTGCCGGGCGTCATCGTGGGCATCGGCCTGCGCATGGCCGAGAACGGCGGCTCGTACATGTTCAACACCCTCGCGCTGACGTTCTTCGTCGCCTCCGTGGGTGGCCAGGCCGACCGCAGCCTGCTGACCTGGGGTGTCACGCTCGGCTCGCTCATCGGCATCTTCTCGGTGCCCCTGACGGGCGCGCTGTCCGACCGTATGGGTCGCCGCACCGTCTACCGCATGGGTGCGCTGTTCATGCTGGTCTTCACCTTCCCCGCCTGGTGGCTGATCTCGCTCGGGAGCTACCCGATCACGATCGCCGTGATCGCGATCGGCATCGGCGTCGCCGTCAACTCGATGCTCGGACCGCAGTGCGCCATGCTCCCCGAGCTGTTCGGCAACCGTCACCGCTACCTGGGCGTGGCGATGGCGCGCGAGATCTCGGCCGTTCTCGCCGGTGGCCTCGCGGGAGTCCTCGGCGCGTACATCATCGCCGTGAGCGGGGCGAACTGGCTCCTCCTCGCGATCTACATGGGGACGCTCGCGCTCATCACGACCGCCTCGACGTTCCTCGTCCCCGAGACGCTCCGTCGCGACCTCACGCGTACCGACGACGCCATCAAGGTGTCGCGCGACGAGGCGGGCGAGGGTGTGGATGCCACGACCGTGACCGTTCGGACGATCCGGTGACCCGTATCGCCCGCGTGCGGACGACGGAGGGCGTCCGCACTGTTCGGCTCGACGGAGAACGGTTCGTGCCGATCGCCGACCCCTACGCCGCGTTCGCTGCGGGGGAGCAGATCACGGATGCCGGGACCCCGGTGGAGGGGACTTTCGAAGCGCCGTGCGTCCCGACGGTCGTCGTGGGAATCGCTCAGAACGGGCCCGACCACGCGGCTCCCGTCCAGGCGTGGCTGAAGAGTCCTCGTACCGTCACGGGTCCGGACCAGACGGTCGCACTCCGCCGCGACGCCGGTACGACGGTCGCCGAGGCGGAGGTCGCGGTCGTGATCGGTCGCGACACGACGGGCCTTACGGCCGAGAACGCGCACGAGTACGTGCTCGGCATGACCGCGGTGAACGATCTGTCGAGTCCCGATCGGTCGGCATTCGACCCCCGCAACTTCGAGTCGAAGTCGGGGGAGGGGTACACCCCACTGGGGCCGTACATCGACACCGCGATCGGTCTCGACGACGACGTGACGCTCCAGCTCGTCGTCGACGGGGAGCCCGTTCGCGACACGTCGGCGGGGCGCTACCCGATGTCGATGCGCGCGTGTCTCGCGTACGTCGCAGCGTGGACGACGTTGGGCCCCGGGGACGTGATCATGATGGGAGCGCCGTTCTCGGCATCCCCGATCCGTCCGGGAGTCACGGTCGAGGTCGTCGTGGGCGAGATGCGGCTGCGGACCCCGACGATCTGACGTGCGTCAGTGCTTCTTGTAGCCCGCGTTGCGGCCCATCGAGAAGAGGGCGCCGATCGCGCCGATGCCGCCGAGGAGGGCGACACCGCCGATGACCCAGAGCACGACGTGGGAGAAGAAGCCGCTGTCCATGATGATCCTTCGGGTCGGTGGGTTTCGATTCTACCGGCGCGCTCCGGTGCTCCTCGACACGCGCGGGTCGTGCGGACGCGCTCGCGCTGGTAGACTTCCGGGGAACTTCGGCGAGGGACTGTCGCACACCGTTTGGTGAACGTGGCATCCGTGATCGACGCGGTGATGCAGGCTCCCGGCTTTCCTCACGCGCTCGCGTTCGAGTCGAATCCAGACCACCGGTGCGGGCCGTGTTCCGCCCCCAAGCTGCGGGCCGCATGCCCGCGAGGAGAACATCATGTCGGAAGACAACAAGGTCGTCGCGGAGCTCCGCGAGAACTTCGGCAAGGGCTTCGCCCGTCGCCTCCGCGCCGCGGGCAAGATCCCGGCCGTCATCTACGGCCACGGCACCGAGCCCCAGCACGTCGCGCTGCCCGGTCACCAGACCGCGCTGCTGATCCGTCGCGCGAACGCCCTGCTCGACCTCGACATCGCGGGCAAGAGCCAGCTCGTGCTGGTCAAGGACGTCCAGAAGGACCCCGTGCGCCAGATCATCGAGCACATCGACCTCATCGTCGTGAAGAAGGGCGAGAAGGTCCAGGTCGACGTGCCCGTCGTCGTCATCGGCGAGCCCTTCTCCGGCACCATCGCGATGCTCGACACCGCGACCGTGTCGCTCGAGGTCGAGGCCACCCACATCCCGCAGAACGTCGAGGTCGACGTCGAGGGCGCCGAGGACGGCACGCAGATCACCGCTGCCGACCTGAAGCTCCCCGCCGGCGCGAGCCTGGTGACCGAGCCCGAGACCCTCATCGTGGGCGTCTCGGTGCCGCTCGACACGCTGGCCGCCGAGGAAGAGATCGCCGAGGCCGACGCCGAGGTCGCCGAGGAGCAGTCCGAAGAGGCCGAGGCCGCCGACAACTGACACCGGACGGCTGCGAATCGCAGTTCGTCGACGAGGGGGCGCGTACTCGCGCCCCCTCGTTTCGTTTCCGGCTGAACTGTCATTTCGGCCGAACCGAGAGAATGGATGCCATGGCAGACACGTGGGTGATCGTGGGACTGGGCAACCCGGGCCCGCGCTACGAGGCGACGCGGCACAACATCGGCCAGATGGTCGTCGACGAGCTCGCGGCGCGGCGGAGCGAAGCGTTCCGCGCACACAAGGCGAACGCCCGCGTCGCCGAGACGTGGCTGCGCCCGGGCGGCGCCAAGCTCGTGCTCGCGAAGCCGAACAGCTTCATGAACGTCTCGGGCGGTCCGGCTGCCGGGCTCGCCCGCTTCTACGACGTCGCTCCGGAGCGGGTGGTGGTCGTCCACGATGAACTCGACATCCCATACGACACCGTGAAGCTCAAGACGGGCGGCGGTCACGGCGGACACAACGGTGTCCGCGACGTCGCCAAGGCGCTGGGCACTCCGGAGTTCCCGCGCGTGCGCGTCGGCATCGGCCGCCCGGTGGGTCGGCAGGACCCAGCGGACTGGGTGCTGGATCCGTTCGGCGCGACCGAGCGTCAGACCCTGCCGATCCTCGTCTCGGATGCCGCGGACGCGGTGGAGATGCTCGTCGAGGAGGGGCTGGTCGCGGCGCAGCAGCGATTCCACGCCCCGCGCGCCTGACGAGAGCTCACATGACGAGAGCCCCGGCCGATCGGCCGGGGCTCTCGTCATGTCGCTGAGGGGCTCAGCCGATGGTGTTGACGTACGGCGCCGCTCCGGCGGTCGCGCCGATGCCGAAGACCACGGCGACGACGATGCCGCCGAGGACCGCGAGGATGATCGCGGTGATGCCGTAGCCGCGGCCACGGTTCTTGACGGCCGCGATGATGCCCTGGATGAAGCCCCAGAGGCCCAGCGCGCCGAAGACGAGGAAGCCGGCGACGGCGAGCAGACCCGCCACGGCTGCGGCCTGCTGCGCGCTCTCGGGGAGCGTCGACGCGTCGATCTGCGTGCCGTTCGCGCCGGTGGTCGCGTACTGCACGAGGGCGCCGCTCTGCATGCCGCCGATGAATGCGAGGATCGAGCCGATCACGATCGCGGCCAGCGACACCACGAAGGCGATGAGGCCGAGACGATTCGACGGCTTCGCGGCCGACGCGGTCGGCGGCTGGTAGCCCGGGGACGCGGGGTAGCCCGCCTGAGCGGCGTCGGCGCGCGTGGCGGGAGGAGGGTTGTACGGCTCGGGGGGCGGCGTCGTGCTGCTCACGGGGTACTCCTTCGATCGCGGGACGGATTCATCCCATGGCCGCGAGTATAGGGAGACCGACCGATTTCTGAGAAGAAGCTGGACGCGCGCCCGCAAACGCGGTAACGCCCCGAGTCAGACGAGCGCTCCTCCCGTGCCCGCGGTGGTTCCGGCACCCGCGACAAGCGCGATGGCCACGAGGGCGCCGAACACCAGGGGGCCGAGGGCGGCGAAGACGATGGCGACGATGCCCATCGGTCGGCCCCGGTCGCGAGCGGTCGCGATGATCCCGACGACGAGCGCGGCGATCCCCAGTGCGGTGCCGCTCCAGAAGGCGATCTCGACGACGAGGACGAGATCGCGGACGGGGGTCAACACCCGCAGGTCGATGTTCTGTCCGCCTTGAGCGACGATCTGCGCGCCGGCTCCGCGGCCGACGCGGAACGCGGCGAACCCGGCGACCGCGGGGGCGACGAGCATGCTCAGGATGCCGGCCACGAGGGCGAACGCCCCGAGAGGGCGCCGCTTCTTCGGCTTCGGTGGGGGAGCCAGAAGCGTTCCCGTCGCGGGAGCGACGTAGGGGGAGGCGAAGGGCGACGACATGTCAGCACTCTACGAGACGGGCTCCCGCCGACCCGATGTCGGTGCCCCCGCGTAGACTTTCCCGAGTGACAGTTCCCGGGATCGTGCGCGCCCTCGAGCAGGCTGAGTCGTACCGTGAGGCCGCGTCCGCGGCATCCGCCGACCTTTCTCTCTCCCTCGTCGACGGGCTCGATGCCCCCGTCATCGCGGGCCTCGTCGAGCGTCGCCGCGCGGCGGGCGACCCGGGTGCCGTGTTGGTGATCGCCCCGACCGGACGTCGTGCCGAGTCCCTGGGGCCGGCGCTGGATGCCGTCCTGCCCGGCGCGCAGGTGCTGCACTTCCCCGCGTGGGAGACGCTCCCGCACGAGCGTCTCAGCCCGAGCCCCGAGACCGTGGGACGACGCCTCGACGTGTTGCGCCGGATCGCCGCGTGGAACGGTGATGCGCCCCTCGTGGTCACCGCGTCCGTCCGCAGCGCTCTGCAGCCGCTCGCACCGGGACTCGGCGACGTCGCTCCGGTCGAGCTGGCCGTCGGCGGCCGCGGCCACGAGCTCGAAGCGGTCACGACGCGACTCGTCGAGCTGGCGTACCACCGCGTCGACATGGTCTCGCGCCGCGGCGAGTTCGCCGTGCGCGGCGGCATCCTCGACGTGTTCCCGCCCGTCGCCGACCACCCCTACCGCGTCGAGTTCTTCGGCGACGAGGTCGACCAGATCCGCGCCTTCTCGGTCGCCGACCAGCGCTCGCTTCCGGGCGAGGTGACGACCGTCACGCTGGTTCCCAGCCGCGAGCTCCTGCTCACGCCCGCGGTGCGTGCCCGCGCGGCGGCGCTTCGCGACGCCTACCCGGCCCTGCGCCAATTGCTCGAGAAGATGGCCGAGGGCATCCCCGCCGAGGGCATGGAGTCGCTCATCCCGGTGCTGATCGACGACCTCACCACGCTCGTCGACTACCTGCCCGGCGGCAGCGCCGTTGCCCTCGTCGATCCCGAGCGCTCGCTCGCGCGCGCGACGACGCTCGGCGACACCAACCGCGAGTTCCTCGAGGCCGCGTGGTCGGCGGCGACGGCGGGAGCCGACACCCCCGTCGATCTCGACTCCGGCGACTTCGTGACCCTCGACGACCTCCACGAGCGCGCCAGCGGTCGCGGGGGAGTCTGGTGGCAACTCAGCGCCTTCGACTCGGGCGCAGCGGATGCCGAAGACGAGGGGCTCGTGACGGGGGACGACTCCGCGCACCGCATCAAGGCCGACGCCGTTCCCTCGTTCCAGGGCAACGTCGACGGGGCCACCGCCCACGTGGGCCAGTTGCTCGGCGACGGGTGGTCGGTGATCGTCACGGCATCCGGACCCGGCCTGGTCGACCGCGCGCGCGACGTGCTCGCCGAGCGCGGGATCGCGGCGCGGCGCGTGGACGACGTGCTCACCCCTCCCGAGCCCGGTGTCGCGCACGTCGTGTGCGCGCCGCTCGAGCGCGGCTTCGAACTCGGCGAGGCGCGGTTCGCCGTCATCACCGAGACCGAGTTCTATGGTCGCTCAGTGGGCGGCGACAACCGCGGCGCGAAGAAGCTCGCCTCGCGCCGCCGAAACGTCGTCGATCCGCTGCAGCTGAAGCCCGGAGACGTCGTCGTGCACGCGACCCACGGCATCGGCAAGTTCATCGAGCTCACGCAGCGAGAGGTGTCGAGCGGCGGGCGCAACGCCGTGAAGACGACGAAGGAGTACCTCGTCCTCGAGTACGCGCCCTCCAAGCGCGGCTACCCGGGCGACAAGCTGTTCGTCCCCACCGATCAGCTCGATCTGCTGTCGAAGTACGTCGGCGGCGAGGCCCCGACCCTGTCGAAGATGGGCGGCAGCGACTGGGCCGCGGCGAAGGGCCGGGCCCGCAAGGCCGTCCGTGACATCGCCGTCGAGCTGGTGAAGCTGTACTCGGCGCGCATGGCATCCAAGGGATACGCCTTCGGTCCCGACACCCCGTGGCAGCGCGAGCTCGAAGAGGCCTTCCCCTTCGCCGAGACGCAGGACCAGCTGCAGACGATCGACGAGATCAAGGCCGACATGGAGAAGCCGATCCCCATGGACCGCCTGCTCTCGGGCGACGTCGGCTTCGGCAAGACCGAGGTCGCCGTACGCGCGGCGTTCAAAGCGATCCAGGACGGCAAGCAGGTCGCGATGCTCGTGCCCACGACCCTTCTCGTGAAGCAGCACCTCGAGACCTTCGCCGAGCGCTTCGCCGGGTTCCCCGTGACCGTGCGCCCGCTGTCGCGTTTCCAGAGCGACAAAGAGGCCAAGGCCACGCTCGCGGGGCTCACCGACGGCACCGTCGACATGGTCATCGGCACGCACCGCATCCTCACCGAGAAGGTCATCTTCAAAGACCTCGGGCTGATGATCATCGACGAGGAACAGCGCTTCGGCGTCGAGCACAAGGACGCCCTGAAGAAGCTGAAGACCAACGTCGACATCCTTGCGATGAGCGCCACGCCCATCCCGCGCACGCTCGAGATGGCGGTCACCGGCATCCGCGAGATGTCGACCCTCGCCACCCCGCCCGAGGATCGGCATCCGATCCTCTCCTACGTCGGGCCGCGCAACGACAAGCAGATCGCGGCCGCCATCCGCCGCGAGCTGCTGCGCGAGGGCCAGGTGTTCTACGTGCACAACCGCGTGTCGTCGATCCAGCGCGTCGCGGCGCACCTCGCCGAGCTCGTGCCCGAGGCCCGCATCGTCGTCGCGCACGGTCAGATGGGCGAGCACGCTCTCGAGCAGGTCGTCGACGACTTCTGGGAACGCCGCGCCGACGTGCTCGTGTCGACCACGATCATCGAGACGGGCCTCGACATCTCGAACGCGAACACGATCATCATCGACCGGGCCGACAAGTACGGCCTGTCGCAGCTGCACCAGCTGCGCGGTCGCGTCGGTCGCGGGCGCGACCGCGCGTACGCCTACTTCCTCTACGACGAGATGAAGCCGCTGTCCGAGACCGCGGCCGACCGCCTCGAGACGATCGCCGTGAACAACGACCTCGGTTCCGGCATGCAGGTCGCGTTGAAAGACCTCGAGCTGCGCGGGGCGGGAAACCTGCTCGGTGCCGAGCAGGCGGGGCACATCGCGGGTGTCGGGTTCGACCTGTACCTGCGCATGATCGGCGAGGCCGTGTCGACCTTCCGCGGTGAAGACGTCGACGGCCCCACCGAGCTGCGCCTCGAGCTTCCGGTCGACGCGCGCCTGCCCGAGTTCTACATCGACAGCGAGCGGCTGCGCCTCGAGGCCTACCAGAAGCTCTCGGCCGCGGCATCCGCGACCGCCAAGGACGACGCGATCGATCTGGTCGTCGAGGAACTGCGCGATCGCTACGGCGAGCCGCCCGCCGAGGTCGAGGGTCTCATCGCCGTGGCGCGCCTGCGTCGCCGCGCGGCGCAGGCCGGGCTCGCCGATGTCGTCGCCATGGGCTCGAACCTCCGCATCGCCCCCGCGAACCTCGCGGAGTCGATGCGCGTGCGCCTGCAGCGGCTCTACCCGAAGGCGAAGCTCGTCGCGGGCGGCGACGCGATGGTCGTCCCGCTCCCGCAGGACGCCGACGACGCGAATCTCATCGCGTGGGTGCGGCAATTGCTCGACGCGCTCTGGCCGCTGCCGGTCGAGACGGCGTCGGTCTGAGGGATGCCATGATCGGCGCACTCGTGACGAGCACCGTGGCGATGGTCGCGGTGGCGGCGCTCGCGTTCTGGACCGCGCAGCGCGGAGCGGCGGGCACGCTGCCGCGGAACGACTTCATCGGCATCCGGACGGGGGCCACCCGGGCATCCGACGAGGCGTGGATCGCCGC
Organism: Microbacterium sp. NPDC086615; assembly: GCF_040686055.1. Taxonomy (NCBI): domain Bacteria; kingdom Bacillati; phylum Actinomycetota; class Actinomycetes; order Micrococcales; family Microbacteriaceae; genus Microbacterium; species Microbacterium sp. NPDC086615. Next base: position 206,990 of record NZ_JBFBJJ010000001.1, on the reverse strand, counting down.
GCATCGCGCCGGTGCCGTCGATCTTGCTTGGTCCGGAGCCGGCGCGCTCCTCACCGCCCTGGGTCCCTGGGCGGCGCTCATCGTGCCGACATCCCTTCGCGAGTTCGTCATCGTCGTGGCAGTCGTCGTGGGTCTGGTTGTGCTGCTGGGCTTCTCGCTCCGAGCGGCGGTGGTCGGCGGTCGCGCCGCGCGGGAGTTGACCGAAGGCCGGTGAACGCCCGCGTGGGCGGGCAGGGGTGTTCACCGAGGACGCGTGCGCGCGCACCCGTCCGGTGGCGGGTGTGGTGACGCGGCCGGCTGGTGGTCAGCCGGCCGCGTCGTTGGGGTGGGTGTTAGTTGCAGGTGCGGGTGGTGTAGGGGGCGGTGGTGGTGGCGGTGGTGGGTGTTCCGTCGATGGTGGCGGTGACGGTGGCGGTGGCTGTGCCGGCGGTGATGGTTTTGCTTCGCGTGGTGTAGGCGAAGCTGGTGCTCTTGCCGGCGGCGAGGGCGGTGGTGGTGCGTGTTCCCCAGGGGGTGGCGACGGTGGTGTCGACGGTGCGGGAACTGGTGTTGGTGACGGTGACGGTGAGGACGACCTTTCCGCTGACGCATCGCGAGGAGGCGGTTGCTTGGGCGCTGAGGGTGGGGGTGGGTGCCTGGGGGACCACGTCCACGGTGTATTGGGTGGTGGTGGTGTGGTCTTGGGCGAGGGTGTTCAGGGTGAGACGGGTGGTCGTGCCCTGGGTGAGGGGGAGGGTGCGTGGTTTGGTGTCGTCGATGAGGATGTCTCCGACTTTGACCAGGCCGCTGGGGGTGGTGGGGTCGGCGTCGAAGGTGACGCTGGTGGTGCCGGCGGGGACGGTGAGCGTGTAGGCCTTGGTCGTGCCGGTGAAGGTCGGGCTGAGGGTGCCGGTGGTGAAGGTCAGTTTGGAGAGGTTCGCGTCGGTGGCGTAGGTGGTAGTGCGGGCCGTGGTGAGGCCGTAGATTCCGCCGACGTAGCTGCCGGAGCCGTCGGCGGTGAAGCGGACGGTGACGACGGGAATTTTGTTCCCCTTGGCGTCGAGGACGTATTTGCCGGCGGCGTCTTTTTTGTAGCTGTCGGTGGTGGCGATGTTCTGCAGGATCGACGCGGGGATCTCGTCCCACTGGGTGTAGAAGGAGTTGCCCTGGGCGTTGGTGATCTTCTCGGTTTTCAGCTTGGTGCCGTTGAGGAGCACGTCGAAGCTGCGGCCGTTGTCGCCGCCGTTGTAGCGCACGCCGAGGTAGTTCTTGGGTGCGGTGGGGTCGACGTTCATCTCCAGCTGGAAGTACGATCCGACGGAGCGTTCGGCGTCGCGGTAGGCCTGTCCGGCCCAGCTGCCGGAGTTGGAGCGGACGGTTTTGAGGTTGCGGGCGGCTTCTTCGCTGCTGTTGCCGAGTGCGGAGAACGCGTCGATGTTCACCTCCGTGTCGCGCAGCGCCTTCTTGTCGTCCAGGATGCGCTGCTGCGCCGCCGCCGAATCCACCGGCTCCGACCCGTCCGAGAACGACAGGGCGCTGAATCGAGCGGTCGAGGTGCCCAGTTCGCCCGAGTTGCCCGCGCGACCGGCGCTGGACTGTACGACACCCGCATCGAGGTTCTCATCGGCACCGACGAGCGGGGCCTGGCCGAGGGTGGTGTAGTTCGTGCCGTCGGTCGAGTACGAGGCGGTGACGATGTTCTTGTTCCGCGTCAGCTTGACCCACAGCGGGCGAGCGGTCGTCTGAACCGCAGCGGCCTGCGAGTCGATGGCGCCATCGCCGTCCTTGTCGTAGCGCAGCGCGATCCAGTTGGGCTCGATGGCGAGGTGCGCGTATCCGGTGGACTTGTCCGCCGACGCGGCATCGGCCATCTTGCTCAGGTCGTTGCGCACCGACAGGCCCGCGCGATACCAGCCCGTGTTGCCGCCCTCGAACTTCGCGGTGATCGACCCGGTGGGCGTCAAGACGTCGCTCTTGTAGACGGAGGTGTACTCGTCACCCCCGCCGCCGATGTCGCGGCCCTTGTTCTGCAGCGCGATCACGTCGCCCGTCTGCACGGCTTGGTTCTCGGCGTACAGCGAGGGCGCGGCCGTGGTCAGTCCGGCGGCCACTCGACCGCCGAGGGCGACCGCGAGCGACTTCGACACCGTCTCGCGGCTGGTGCCGGTGAACTCCTGGCGGGTCATCGTCGCGTTGGCAGACACCGTTCCACTGGTGACGGCGTCGGCGCCGGTGATCTTCCAGGTGGCCGTGGCGGTGACGCCCGGCTCGAGGCTGGTCGGGGCGGTTGTGAGGGGGGTCAGCGAGACCTTGTCGGATCCGCTCACCTGTACGGCGATGTCGCTGAGGGGGGTCGAGCCGAAGTTGGCGACGGTGGCGGTGAGGATCTGCGATCCGGAGGTGTCACGGGCGATCGAGAGGTCGAGACCGCGCGATTGGCCGATCCAGTCACCGGGCTTGCGGTACTGCGGCGAGATGCCCGCCTCGGCGATCACCTTCTGAGCCGCCAGGGGGTACTCGTTGATGCCCAACTGCGACCTCGTGGTGATGCGGTTGTTGTAGTACTCGCCGTTGGCGTCGCATTCACCGGAGTTCGCGCACCACGGACCTGCGTTGATACCGCCGCCGAGCCACCAGGTGCCGTCGATCGTGTTGTCGCGCGTCGAGTTTCCGACGTTATCGGCCGGGGTGCCCTGGTTCTCATTGAACCCGTTCGCGAACGCCTGGTAATACGTGCCGTCGAGGGCGTTGTTCTTGGCCGTCAGGTAGCGGGTGCCTTCGTCGAAGTAGAGCTTGGTGCCGTCCCCGCCGCGCAGGTAGTTGCTGTCCCAGCTGCTGCCGGGTGCCGCGCCGAGGTGGTAGAGGACGCCGCCGTCGTTACCCTCCTTCTTGAAGTCCCACATGACGTTCTTGGCCACGTGCATGTTCTTCGCGATGGTGGGGTTGTTCTCCGCGAAGCGGGGCCAGAAGATGTACGAGCCGCGACCCTGGTAGACGGCGTTGCCGCCGGCATCCGGAACACCCCAACCCCAGCCGGTGTCGACGACGTCGTAGGGGCCGTTGGTGAGTTCGTTGTTCGAGATCTCGGCACCGTCGATGTAGGTCGCCAGCACCGCCGAGGATTCGAAGTAGTCCTGGCCCATCTTGGTGATGCGGTTGTTGGTGATCGAGAGGGAACGGTTCGCCTGCGCGTCGGTTGCCGGACGGGCGGCGGCGAGCGTGGTGCCGCCCGCGACGACGGCCGAGCCGGCGATGTCGTTGAACGTGTTGCCCACGACCGAGACGTTCTGGGCTCCGAGGCCGACCCCGGAGGAGTTCGCCTCTTCGTTCATGCCGATCCCGAGGCCCTTCGAGCCGAGGTGGGTGAACTCGTTCAGGGTGAACGACACGGACTTCGCCGCCGACACCTGGATGCTTGCGGGCGTCTGCTGGAACATGTTGCGGTTCGACTCGAACACGAAGCAGTCGATCGCGTAGGTGCCCTGCGCGCACTCCTTCTTCTGCGCGTCGGGGTGCGCGGCGTTCCACGCCGCGAGCTGCGTCGAGTTCAGCGGCATGGTCGGGTAGTCCCGCAGCCGGATGAGACGGGTCAGGTCGTTCGTGGCGACCGGGCTGTTGTCATCCAGGTATCGATACGCGTTGAACGCGTCGCGCTTGATGAGGCGCACAAGTGGTGCCTGATCCTTGGTGGGGTCGAAGGTGCGCTGATCCGAGGTGGGCAGGTCCTTCGTGGTGGGGTCGGTCAGTGCGTAGAGGTATCCGCGCAGGACCGCGCCGTTCTGCTGGCTCGCGTAGCCGTCGTCGCTGTTCGCTGCCGTGTCGCTGGAGTACTGGAACGACAGTCCGGAGAAGGTCAGGTTGGACACCGGTGCCGACGCCGAGTCGCCACTGATGCTCATCAGCGATGTCACCTGCGGGGCGACGATCGAGAGGCTGTTGGGGTTCACTCCGGATGCCGGCTTGTACGACAGCTTCTTGGCTTCGGTGTCGTAGTACCACTCGTTGTCCTCGTCGACGAACGCGAGGGCATTGCGCAGCGAGAAGGCGGGGGAGTGCAGGGGCTTGTTGACGGTGTCCCAGCCCCAGGTCTGGTTGTCCCACGACGGCTGGCGCATGGTGACGACGTTGTTCGAGATCGACTGGAAGGGGGCGAACCGGTCGGTGAACGAGGCCCGGCTGCGCAGTTCGATGCGCTTCTGCGCAGCGGGCGACAGGGCGGTCAGCTTGGCCCAGGCCGCGCCGACGTCACCGGCGGAGACGTAGGCCGGGTCGACGGTGAGGCCCGTGCGAGAGAAGCTGAACTTGTTGTAGTCCACCCACATGCGCGACCGCAGCGCCTGCGCGCCGTTGACGTAGAGCTGGCGGAAGTCGATGGCCGAGTCGAGCGGGGCTTCCCAGATGCCGTTTCCGTCGGTGTCGGTCCATCCGGTGACCGCCTTCCCGCCGGAGAGGACCGGTTTGGCGCCGTCCGCCGCCTTCCACGTCACGGTGTTGCCGTTCTGGCCCCCGTCGGCGGTGCGAAAGGTGAGCGCCTGAGACAGCGGATACACGCCATCGGCCAGAACGACCGTGACGTTCGACGAGGAGTTCGCCCCGCGCACGGCTTCCTGCGCTCGGGTGAGCGTCTTGAACGCGGATCCGGAGCTCGTTCCGTTCGCCGAGTCGCTGCCGGACGGCGAGACGTAGAACGTCGTCGTGGTGGCGGCCGTTGCCGGGGCGGCAGCGACGAGCCCGACTGTGGTGAGCGCTGAGACGACGGACAGAGCGGTGATGACACGTAGTGCGCGTTTCGGCACGGTGACTCCTCTTTGAGTGCGTGGGGCGTCCGTGGGGACGCGAGAACATCGGGGTGGGATGGGGTGGGAAACGGGGACGTCGTCGTTCGGCTCAGCCGCCGCGCCGGCTCCTCAGCGGTTGCGCGCGCGCAGCTTCGAGCTGTCCCAGGCGACCGGGTCGGCTTTCTTTCGTTCCTCCTCTCGTGCGGCGGCGACGGCGCGGCGCAACCGCTGCTTCGCGCGCAGGCGGTCCCAGGCGATCGCGCCCGCGATCAACAGGACGGCGAGCAGGATGAGCAGGTGCGGCCAGGGCACCGCCGCGGCGACGAACGACTCGTGTGCCGGAGACACCTGCAGCCCGTCGCCCTCGGGTGCCGAGACCCGGGGGGAGACGCTCACCTCGCCCGGGACGACGAACACGGGCCAGACCTGGCCGATGGTCAGCGTGACGCGCCGCTCGGCCCCCGGCAGCAGCTCCAGCGGAGCCTCACCGGGCGCGGGCGCGAAGTCGGCGGACTGCCCGAGAGAGGTGGTGGCGGTCGCATCGACGATCAGTCGGATGTTCCCGGTGTTGCGCACGACGAAGCTGGCGTCGAGAGACCCGGGCTCCAGCGGGTTCCAGGCGGTGCGATACCCGGTGTCCACCTCGCTGACGGTGTACGCGGGGGTGAGCTGGCCCGTCACCCGGGTCAGGACCCGGAAACCGACGCGGCTTTCCACCCCGATGCTGTTGCCGCTGTCGTCCGTTCCCGTCGACGACACGGATGCCGCGATGCCGGCCGCGTGATCGCCGGGTGTCGCTGTGCTCGGGACCGTCAGCGTGAACGGGACGTCCACCGTCGCCCCGGCACCCACGGTCACCGTGCGCGCGACGTCGATCCAGGTGCCGGAATCGACGGACGTCGCCCCCGTCGGCAGCATGTTGAATCGCCCGCGCTCGTTGGTGTAGCCGTCCGCCGCCGTGATCGCGAAGGTGACGGGTGTCTGCGAGAAGTTGCTCACCTGGAAGGTGTCCGAGCCGGTCTCGCCCGGATCGAGGGTGAGATCGACCCGGGCGCGCGGGGAACCGTCCGACGCGGGGACCGGGCGCACCGCCCAGGTCGTGTCGTCGGACGTGGTCGAGGCCGCTGCCGGAGGGGCCCACGCCACGACGAAGACGAACGTGAGCAGGACCCAGAGAAGGGAGTGCGGAGACCGTCGTATCGGCATCTCGAATCCTTAGGGGACGTGCCAGGGCAGCGCTCACCGGCCGGGCGCGCGCAGCGTGCCGCGCCGACCGGTGAGCGTCGCCGGGATCACTCGAAGAGCGAGATGGTCAGGGTCGAGGTGTACGAGCCGGCGGCGACCGTCTGGGGGGTCTTGAGCTTGAGCGTCGCGGTGGCCGTCCACGCGGTGCCCTTGGCTCGAGCCTCCGCCGACGACGTCGCGATCGCGAACAGTTCCTTGTCCTTCAGGCCGACGTTGTTGTTGTTGGCGGGGTTGTTGGTCGGGTCGTCGAGAGCGGGAACGGTCCCGTCCCCGGGAGCGACGGTGCCATCACTGTCCGTGGTGACGTCGGGCGTCCATCCGAGGTTCTCGGGACCGATGACGTCGGTGCTTCCGGCCTTGGTGAACGCGCTTGCCTGGCCCTCGACATACCAGGCGGTCGGGATGACGTTGCCGTCCGAGTCCGTCGTGTCCGCGGGGATCTGCGAGGGGTCGCGCGTGTCGTTGACCGTCACGGTGGGCAGGGTTCCCCAGAACTCTCGGGTCTCGGCATTACCGTCGTCGACCTCGGTCAGTGAGGTGCTGTCACCGTCGACGGTGAGGGTCAATGCCCCGGTGCTGACGGGAGCGATGTCGACGTTCACAGCCACTCCGTGGTCCTCTTCGACCGCGAATGCGGCGGATGCGACGCCGCTCAGGAGCAGACAACCGACTCCCGCAGCAGCGACGCGGATTCCGACGGCAGACTTCTTCATTTCTTCCTCTCGATGGGGAACGGCCACGGGGCCACGGGCGGGCGCTGACCGGGCTTCGTGCGGCGCGCACCGAACAGGCCATGGTGTCGGGAACGTATCGGCGGGAATTCGACTTTGAATCACCCTGATCGGTGTCGGAGACGCACCGAAAACGTTCATCAGACGTATGACCTATTACGAGAAAGCTAGCGCACACCAGCGCGTCGTGTCGAGTGCGAAAAATCGGCAGCCGAAACCTTCGTTGCGGGGCCGGAGCTACCGCTCCGTCGACCGCGCGACGCTGCCAGGATGAGCACATGACCAATGCCGCGATCGCCGGCCGAGGCTCGACTCGACCGTCCGTCGGGACTCGTGCCTTCGACGCCCTCGACATCGCAGCGACGGCGCTGTTCGGACTCGAGGGCGCTGCGGCTGCGGCCCACGCCGGCTTCGACCTGCTCGGTGTGGTGGTGGTCGGGCTCATCGTGGCGCTCGCGGGCGGTGTTCTCCGAGACGTCCTTCTCGGTGACCTCCCGCCCGCCGCCCTGCGAACCCCCAGTCGTATCGTCGCGGGACTGGCCGGTGCGCTCGTCGCGTTCGTCTTCATCGAGATCGTCGATGCGTTCCCGGTTCTGCCCCTGCAGATCCTGGATGCCATCGGCCTCGCGCTCTTCGCCGTCACCGGCGCGCAGAAGGCGTGGGCCTCCGGCGCGAACCTCTGGGTCGTGACGATCCTCGGAACCCTCGCGGCGACCGGCGGTGGTGTCATCCGCGACGTCCTGCTGGCGCGGACCCCTTACGTCTTGTCCGAGAGCATCTACGGCACAGCCGCTGCGGCGGGCGCGGTGGTGACCGGCATCCTGCTCGCTGCGACAGGACGCCTGCGTCTGGCCCTCGGGGCCGGCTTCGCCGTGGCGCTCGCGCTCCGGCTCGGTGCGGTCGTCTGGGGCTGGTCCCTGCCGAGGATCGCGTGACGCTCACGGTCCGCGTGTCCGGCACCGCGGTGCGCCCTCTCCCGGGGCGCCCCTCGCTCGGCGCGCGGGCGTTCGCGGCCTTGGACATCGTCGCCACCGGGGTCCGCGGCGTCGAGGGCGCAGCGCTCGCCGCCCACGCCGGCTTCGACCTGCTCGGCGTTCTCGTGGTCGGGTTCGTCGCGGCCGTCGTCGGCGGGATGCTGCGCGACGTGCTCCTGGGCGATCTGCCCCCGGCCGCTCTGCGTTCCTCGAGTCGCATCATCGTTGCCCTGGCGGCGTCCGGGGCCACGTTCGCGCTGTTGAAACTCGTCGACGAAGTCCCTCCGACGGTGCTGCTCACGCTCGACGGCGTCGGGCTCGCCCTGTTCGCGGTGATCGGTGCACAGAAAGCCTCGGCGCACGGCGCGAGCCTGTGGGTGGTCGTCGTGGTCGGGGTGGTCGCCGCGACGGGCGGGGGAGTCGTCCGCGACGTGCTCCTCGGGCATACGCCCGTGCTCCTCACCCAGAGCGTCTACGGCGGGGCTGCTGCGCTCGGGGCTCTGGCCACCGGCATCCTGCTCGTCACCACCCGACGTGCGCACCTGTCGATCGTGGTCGGATTCGTCCTCGCGTTCGGTCTCCGCGAGGGGGTGCTGCTGATCGGCTGACGTCGGCGGGCCGCGGGTCTACGCTGACCGCATGCGCTTCGCTCACCTCGGGGCCGAGCCCCGCATCCATGCCGACGCGGTCGTTGCTCCGACGGCCGTCGTCAGCGGCGACGTCACGATCGGTCCCGGATGCCAGGTCCTCCACGGTGCCGTTCTCACCTCCGAGGGCAGTCCCATCGTGTTGGGCGAGAACGTCATCGTGATGGAGAACGCGCTCGTGCGTGCCAGTTCGACGCACCCCGTGCATGTGGGTGCGCACACCCTGGTCGGGCCGATGGCGAGTGTCGCCGGTGCGGATGTGGGCGAAGAGGTGTTCCTCGCCACGGGGACGCGTGTGTTCAACGGAGCCGAGATCGGCGACCGCAGCGAGGTCCGTATCAACGCGGTCGTGCACCTGCGGACCGTCCTCCCCGCCGAGACCGTCGTGCCGATCGGGTGGGTCGCCGTCGGCGAACCGGTGCAACTGCTCTCGCCGGACCGTCACGACGAGATCTGGGCCGCGCAGAAGGAACTCGACTTCCCCGGGTACGTCTTCGGCCTCGACCGCGAGACCCCCGACCTGATGGTGCAGCTGACCGCGCGGTACGGCCGCAGCCTCGCGCGCCACGCCGCCGACCGCGCCCTCGACTGAGTCCACGCCCGGCTCGGGTGTGCCGTCCCGCGGAGTTCGTGGGCGACACGCCGGTTCGGGGGTGGTCGGGGCGGCGTGTCATGGCCGAACTCCGCCTGACGGCACGTGCCCGCCTCGCACGGCGGCGCGCCGACCCCCGCGAGGGGAGCCGGCGCGCCGAGGATCGAACGGATGCCGCTCAGCCGGTGTTCTGCAGACCCGCCGCCACACCGCTCACCGACAGCAGCAGCAGGCGCTGGTGCTCGGCATCCGGGGTCCCGGACTCGGTCGAGGCGTCGCGGAGCGCGCGCAGCGCGCGCAACTGCAGCAGAGACAGGGCGTCGACGTACGGGCTGCGCATCTTCACCGCGCGCTGCAGCACCGGCTTGTTGCCGAGCAGCTCACCGCCCGTGATGCGCTCGACCCACGAGCGGGTGAGGAGCATCTCGTCCATCACGAGCTGAGCGAGGTCGTCGCGGTCGCCGAGCGCGAGGTAACGGCGGGCGATGCGCTCGTCGGCCTTCGCGAGGCTCATCGCGACGTTGTCGATCATCGTGCGGAACAGGGGCCACTGCTCGTATGCATCGCGGAGGCGCTGCTCGTCACCGACCGCGTCGAGTGCGGTCCCGAGGCCGAACCATCCGGCGAGGTTGATGCGGGCCTGCGTCCACGAGAACACCCACGGGATGGCGCGCAGGTCTTCGAGCGATTCGACCGACAGGCCGCGACGCGCGGGACGGGAGCCGAGCGCGAGATGACCCAGCTCCTCCATCGGGGTGACCGTGGCGAACCACGGCGCGAAGCCCGGAGCCTTCACGAGGGCGAAGAAGCGCTCGCGCGAAGCGACGTCCATGGTCTGGGCGACGTCGGCGAATGCCTCGGCGGCCCCGCGGTTACGGCGCTCGATCGAGGGAGAGGATGCCGTGAGCACGGCCGCCGCGACCTGGTCGATGTGGCGCATGGCGATGTCGGGATCGCCGTAGCGGGCGAAGATGACCTCGCCCTGCTCGGTGAGCTTGAAGCGTCCGTCGACCGAGTGCGGCGGCTGCGCGAGGATCGCCGAGTTGGCGGGTCCACCGCCGCGCCCGAGGGCACCGCCGCGGCCGTGGAAGAGCGTGAGCTCGATGCCCTCGGCCTCGGCCCACGTCGAGATCTTGGCCTGGGCTTCGTAGAGGGCGAGGTTCGCGGCGACCGGCCCGACGTCCTTCGACGAATCGGAGTAGCCGAGCATGACCTCGAGGCGTCGGCCGGTGGCATCCAGTCGGCTGACGAAGGAGGGGTGCGTGACGATCTCGGCCAGGATGCCCGGGGCCGCCTGCAGGTCGGCGAACGTCTCGAAAAGCGGGATGACGTCGAGCACGGGGAGGGCCTCGCCCGGGCCCATCGCGTAGGAGGCGAGCTCGTGGACGTTCGCGAGGTCTTCGGCTGACTGCGTGAACGACACGATGTAGCGGCCGGCGGCGCGGGGGCCGAAGCGCTCCTGCACGTAGGCGATCGAGCGGAAGACCTCGAGCACCTCGTCGGTCTGCTCGCTGCGCTCCCCACCCGCTCGCAGATCGTCGAGCACCTTCCGGTGGACGGCGGAGTGCTGGCGAACCTCGAGCTCGGTCAGATGGAAGCCGTACGTCTCGACCTGCCAGACCAGACGCTGGAGCGCGCCGTATGCCTGCCGTGCGGCGCCCGCGGCGACGAGCGAGTCCTGCACGACGCGCAGGTCGGCGAGAAGGTGCTCGGGGTCGCGGTACGCGAGGTCGGCGTTGCGCGTGCGGGTCGCGGCGATCTTGCGCGCGAGGAGCAGCATGATGCGCCGGTGCGGCTCGTCCGGAGACCGCTCGGCGATCTCCTTGGCCGCGTCCTCGTCGGCGGCGCGCAGACGGTGCCACAGGGCGACCAGTGCGTCGCTGGGCGGCGTGGTCTCGGCATCCAGGGTGAGACCACGCCCCACGCGCTGCGTCGTGCGCTCGAGGCCGAGGAGCACGTGCTCGCTCGCGATCGCGGCGGCCTTGCGGGTGACGGATGCCGTGACGAACGGGTTGCCGTCACGGTCGCCGCCGACCCACGATCCGACGCGAACGAACGGCTTCACGATCGGAGCGCGCGATCCGGCGTTCTCGCCCTGCAGGATGTCGTCGATGCGGCGGTACACGCGCGGGACCGCGGTGTAGAGGGTCTCGTCGAACACCGACATGACCGAACGGACCTCGTCGACCGGCGATGGCTTCTCGCGGCGCAGGGGAGCGGTGCGCCAGAGCGTGTCGATCTCCTCGAGCATGCGCCGCTCGGCACGGCGGCTCTCGGTGCCGCCCTCGGCCGCGGCGTCGTGCTCCGATAGCAGTTCCGACAGACGACGGATGCTGGTCGAGATCGCGCGGCGGCGAGCCTCGGTGGGGTGCGCCGTGAAGACGGGGTGGAAGCGCAGGGCCTGCAGGCGGGCGAGGGCGGTGTCGGCGCCCACCTCTTCCGACAGGCGTTCGAACGCCGAGGCGATCGTGTCGGGCGTACCCGAACGCGACGGGCGGTCACCACGCTCACGCAGGATGCGCACGCGCTGGTGCTCCTCGACGAGATTGACGAGGTGGAAGTACGCCGTGAAGGCGCGGGCCACCTCGTCGGCCCGCTCGATCGAGAAGCCGTCGGCGATCGCCGCGGCCCGCTCGAACGCCTCGGGCGTCTCGTCGGTGTAGGCCTGGATCGTCGCCGTGCGCAGCCGCTCGACGTCGTCGTACAGTCCGGGGGAGCCGCTCTCCTGAAGCACACGGCCCAAGAGCGATCCGAGCAGGCGCACATCGGCACGCATCTGTTCGGGCAGCTCCTGGCCGGCCTCGAAGCGGCCCACGAGGTCGATGGCCTCGGTCGGGGTCAGTTCTCGCACACGCCCCAGATTATCGGCGTCCCGTGTCGAGCAGATGACGCGCGGACACAGTGGTACACGTCCGATCCGTCGCCGCCGTGCCGAACTCCGGACTTTTCGCCGCTCGTCGCGCGGATGCCGCGGGATTCTGCGGTCGCTGCCGCGCGGCATCCGAGATCTTCCGGAGTTCGGTCCGTTCTCGGTCCGCCGCGCGTTCGAGCGGGGCATACTCGGGACAGCGGCGTCTTCGCCGCCGAGGAGGGAGGCGCCGTGACCGACGACGCACTGCGACAGGCCGCCGGCACCATGCGAACCGTGCGCGAGCGCTGCGCGTGGACGCGGACCATCGATCACCGCGACCTCGTGCCGTACCTCGTGGAGGAGAGCGCCGAGGTCATCGACGCCGTCGAGACCGGCACGCGCGCCGACCTGCGCGAAGAGCTGGGCGATCTGCTCTGGCAGGTGCTCTTCCACGCCGAGATCGCCGCGGGCGACCCCGACGACCCCTTCGACATCGACGACGTCGCGCGCGGGCTGACCGAGAAGATGGTGCGGCGGCATCCTCACGTGTTCGCGGACGCCGTGGCATCCACTCCCGAAGAGGTGCTCGTGCACTGGAACGCGGCAAAAGCCGCAGAGAAGCACGACCGCACCAGCGTGCTGGACGGTGTCAGCGATCACATGCCGTCACTCGCGCTGGCGCAGAAGGTGATCGGCAAGGCGGCTCAGGTGGGGGTCTCCGCACCGCATCATCGCCTCGCCGACCCCGCCTCCGAAGCCGAGCTCGGCGACGCCCTGCTGACGTTGGTGCAACTCGCCCGCGATCGCGGGTGGGATGCCGAGCGCGCCCTGCGCGAGCGCCTCCGGAGCCTGCGCGCCGAGGTGCGCGCCGCCGAGCAGTCCTGACTCTCCCCGGGCTCGCGCGCAACGGGCACCCGCCCAACCCTGGAACAATGGACCAGTGGCATCCGTGAACCCGCCGCGCGGCATGCGCGACTTCCTCCCCGCTGACAAGGCCCGCCGCGAGCGCGTGCTCGCCGTCATCCGCGAGCGCTACCGCGCCCACGGATTCGATGAGATCGAGACCCCCGTCATGGAGGACTACGACCGCCTGCACGCGGGCCTCGGCGGCGACAACGAGAAGCTGTCGTTCAGCATCCTTAAGCGCGGAATGGATGCCGAGGCGATCCGCGCCGTGGCCGACGATCCCGCCGCCCTCACCGATCTCGGCCTGCGCTACGACCTCACCGTCCCGCTCGCGCGGTTCTACGCGACGAACCGCGCTCAGCTGCCGACGGTGTTCCGCGCGATCCAGATGGCGCCCGTCTGGCGGGCTGAGCGGCCGCAGAAGGGACGCTACCGCCAGTTCCTGCAGTGCGACATCGACATCATCGGCGACGCCTCGGCCCGCGCCGAAGCCGAGCTGATGACCGCGAGCCTCGACGTGCTCGACCACCTGGGTCTCGAGGGCGGCTCCATCCGCGTGAACGATCGGCGTGTGCTCGACGCGATGCTCGACGTGTTCGGCTTCGTCGTCGACGAGCGTCCGGGCGTGCTCATCACGATCGACAAGCTCGACAAGATCGGGCCGTCCGGCGTCATCGCCGAGCTGCGCGATCGCGGTGCGACCGCGGACACCGTCGATGCTCTCGCGGCCTACCTCGACCGCCCCGCGAGCACCCGGTCGTTCGACGAGGCCGGTATCCGCGCGGCCTTGCCCGACGGCATCCCGGACCAGGTCATCGCGCACCTCGTCGCGCTCGGCGAGACGGTGGCTGCCGCCCGGGGCGCCGACGCCCCTCTCGTTTTCGACCCCTTCCTCGTTCGCGGCATGGGCTACTACACCGGCACGATCTTCGAACTCGCCCACCCGGGCGTCGATTACTCGCTCGGCGGTGGCGGTCGCTACGACGGCATGATCGGGCGCTTCCTCGGACAGGACGTCCCGGCCGTCGGGTTCTCGATCGGATTCGAGCGCATCGTCGATCTGCTGCAGGATGCCGCGGACACCGGCGAGCGATCCGTCGTCCTCGTGCACGACCGAGATGTGCCGCTCACCACGCTGCTCGCGCTGAAGACGGCGTTGATCGCCCAGGGCGCGCGCGTGCGCATCGAGCAGCGGGCGAAGAACATGAAGGCCCTGCTCGAGCGATCCGCCGCCGACGGGTATGCGTCGTTCGCGAGCGTCGGGGTGGATACCACGGCCGAGTCTCTGGAGCTTCGCCCACTGAACTGAGAGCGCGCGGGGCCGCTGCGCGCGCCTCGCTCGTGAGGTCCCTGAGCTCGTCGAAGGGACCGGCCCTCGCGGGTCCCGGTGGCTTCGACAAGCTCAGCCACCTCTCGCGCGGCTCCGCGTCGGTACGGGGGCTGGCGACGAGCTCAGCCACCTTTCGCGCAGCTCCGCGTCGGCGAGGGACGCGGCTAAGCGACCGCGCTGATCAACGCCTCCGTCGGGTTCTCGGCCGCGAGGCGATCCAGACGCGCCGCGGTGTCGGCATCCCGGGGCGAGAACCAGACCACGCGAGAGCCGAGGCCGTCGTCGATCCACAGGCTCGACATCTCGAGGTTCAGTTCGCCGACCCGCGCGTGCACGAGGTGCTTGACGGCATTGCGCTCGCCGCCCACGTCGCCCAGGCGCCAGAGCTCGGCGAACCGCGGCGACTCCTCTTCGAGCTCGGCGACGAAGCGCTGCCAGGACGGCTCCTCGTGGTGTCGCCCGTACGCTGCGCGCAGGCGCGCGGCGATCCGCCGTTGGGCGTGGTCGAGGTCGACGTGCGCGTGTTGCCACACGGAGTCGGTGAACAGCAGCACGGCGCAATTGCGTCGCTCGGCGGGCATCTCGTCGAGGTCGTCGAACAGGTAGCGGTACGAGCGGTTGTACGCGCGGATATCGAAGCGAGCGGTCTGGACCGCCGCGGGGTAGGGGAGCAGCTTCTCGAGCAGATCGAGATGCGTTGCTCCCACGCAGAGGCGCGCCCCTCGATCGGGTACGGGGAGGTCCGCGAGGGCGAACAGGTGGTCGCGCTCGTCGGCGCTCAGGCGGAGCGCTCGCGCGATGGCCGCGACGACCTGCCCGGACGCGGCGATCGGTCGGCCCTGCTCGAGCCAGGTGTACCAGGTGAGCCCGACACCGGCGAGCTGCGCGACTTCTTCACGGCGGAGACCGGCGACACGGCGTCGCGTGCCCTCGGGCAGCCCCACGTCTGCGGGGCGAAGACGCGCGCGCCTACTGCGCAGGAACCCCGCGAACTCGGCGCGGACATCATCGGATCGGGTCACGGCATCGCTCCTTCTCCGGCGATCATAGGGCGGTCCTCCGACACTCGACCGCCGCAGGGGAGTGGTGCCAGTACCAGGATGAGTGCACTCCTGGTACCAGGATGCCGCGGTCTCCATGCTGGCACCATGACCACCTCCACACACCCGCCCACCGGCACGGCCCCCGTGCCGATCCGTCCGGGAGCCTTCGCCGATGTCCCCACCTGGCGCTACCTCGGGTTCCTTCTCGGGCCGGGCGTGGGGACGTTCGCCTTCAACGCGGTCACCGTGATCCTGCCGACGCTGCGCGAGCGCTTCGGGGCGGGTGATGTGGCTCTCGAGCTCGTGATCGCGGGTTACGGCATCCCCTTCGCGGTCCTCCTCATCCTCGGCGGACGGCTCGGCGACCGCTTCGGGCGGCATCGCCTGTATGTCGTCGGCATGGGACTCTTCCTCGTCTCGGCGATCGCGTGCGCGCTCGCCCCCTCGATCGAGACGTTGATCGCCGCCCGGATCGTGCAGGGCGTGGGCGCGGCCCTCTGCACACCGCAGGTCCTCGCCACGATCCAGGCCACCTCGCAGGGAGCCGCACGCACCCGCGCGATCGCCGCGTTCGGGGCGAGCGGCGGGATCGGTGCCGCCGTCGGCCAGGTCGCCGGAGGGGCGCTCGCCGCGCTGTCGTTCGGTCCGGTCGAGGGATGGCGCGCGGTGTTCGTCGTCGTCGCGCTGATCGCCGTCGCGGCGATCACGTTCGCTCCGCTCGCGCCCCGGTCGCGCGCCCACGAGATCGTTGCGATCGACCTCGCCGGCACCGCGGCGCTGGGGCTCGGCATCCTGGCCGCTTCCCTGGCCCTGACCTTCGGCCCGGCGTGGAACTGGTCGTGGCCGGTCGGTGTCGCCCTCGTCATCGCGGCGGTGTCGCTCGTGGCGATGTGGAAGCACCAGAACGCGATCGAACGCTCCGGGCGGGTGCCGCTCCTGCCGCCGAGCGTCCTGCGCCTTCGGCCCCTGCAGCTCGGCCTGATCGCGGCCGGCCTCTTCTTCGCCGGATACTCGGCCCTGCTCTACGTCTTCCCGCGCGCGGTCGAGGCGGGCGGACTGACGTCGCTGCAGGCCGGCCTGACTCTGCTGCCGTTCGCCGTCGTCTTCGCGGGCGTCTCGCTCGCCGTGGCGCGTATCCAGAGCCGGCTCGGCGACTCCACGCTGATCCTCGGCGTCTCGCTGCAGATCGTCGCCCTGGTCGCGATGGCCATGACTCTCGCGCTCGCGTGGGGGAGTGAGATCGGGTTGTGGCTGCAGCCTTCGCTCCTCGTGCTCGGCGCCGGTCAAGCGCTGATCTTCTCTCCCCTCACGCAGCTCGTGGTGCGCGAGGTCCCCGTCGAGGCGGCCGGGCTGTCGGGCGGAATGTTCAGCACCGCCCAGCAACTGGCTCTGTCGTTCGGCGTCATCGTGATCGGAGGTGTCATCGCCCTGACCGGGGTCGCCGGCCGGGCTGAGCTGCTCGCGGGTCTCGGCCTCGACATCGCGCTCGCCGTCGCTGTCCTCGCGCTGGCGGTGGCCCTGCGTGCGCGGAGCCGCCGCGCGGCGGTGTGAGCCGTCCGGATGCCGGGAGCCCGCCGTCGCCCTCCCGTCACGGCGCGGCCACCCGGCGTTCACCGTGGGCCGGTGTCATCGGAGGATGCGCACGCGTCGACCGGTGACCCTGGCCGCGGCCTCCGTCGTGGCGCTCGCCGGGGCGGGGGCGGTCGGTCTGCGGACCCTCCTCATCCGCCAGGCGGCGGTTGCCCGCCGCCGCATCGGTAAACCGCTCGGTGAGCAGGCGCTCGACGCCGACCGCGTGTGGCGCCGGAAGAAGCATCCCGGCGAGCCGGTCGAGCTGTTGCTGCTCGGCGACTCGATCGCTGCGGGTCTCGGCGCCGCCCACCGGCGCGACACGCTCGGTGCACGCCTCGCGAAGGGGATCGCGTGGCACGCGGGTCGGCCGGTGCGGCTGCGCACGGCGGCGGTGGTGGGGTCGGAGACGTCCGCTCTCGCCGCCCAGGTCGCGTCGCTTCCCGCGGAGTACGTGCCGGACGCGGCGGTCATCGTCGTCGGCGGTAACGACGTCACCCACCGCATCCCCGCGGCACGCTCGGCGGATCAGCTGGCCGACGTCGTCCGTGAGCTGCGGGAGCGCGGCGTGCCCGTGGTGGTCGGTACGTGCCCTGACCTGGGGACGCTGCGCGCGATTCCGCAACCCCTGCGTGCGCTGGCCGCGCGCTCGTCGAGGCAGTTGGCGTCGGCGCAGGCTGCGGCGGTCCACGGCGCCGGAGGGCGCGTCGTCGCGCTCGCTCAGGCCGTGGGGCCGATGTTCGCCGAGCGCCCCGACGAGATGTTCAGCATCGACCGCTTCCACCCCAGCGCACTCGGCTACCGCCGCACGGCCGACGCGTTGCTCCCCGCGGTGCTCGCCGCGCTGGCCGAACCGGCGCACCCCGGGCGAAACTCCTGATCGTCCCGCTCTCGCGCCGTCCCGACCCCCGGGTTCACGCTGCGAGGCGTCGCGAGAGCTCGCGAAACTCAGGAGTTTCGCACGACCCCGGGCCGGGCCGCTCCTCGGCCGATCCATAGGTCGCGGCCCTACTTTTTCCCCACGCCTCCCATCGATGTCTTCCTCAGCACCTGGCGCGCCGATCCGATCACGCTCGGCGTGCTCTTCGTGGCATCCGTCGCCTATCTCCTCGGCGTCCGCCGCGTGCGTCGCCGGGGCGAGCCGTGGCCGGTCCGCCGTACGATCGGCTTCTTCGCGCTCGGGTTGCTTCCGTACGCCGTCATCGAGCTCGGCTTCCTCGGCGTGTACTCCGCGGACCTGCGCTGGGCGTTCTCCACGCGCATCGCGCTGCTGATCTTCGCCGTGCCCGCGGGGATCGCCGCCGGTCGTCCTCTCGACCTCGTCCCTTCCGCCCTCCGCGAGCGTGTTCTCGCCTCCCGGGTCACCCGCATCTTCGGCAACGCGATGGTCGCCACCGTCGTCATCGCGGCGGTGTTCTGCCTCTTCCTCACGCCGGTGGCCGGCATCCTGCGCGTCAATCCCGTAGTCGAGGCCTCCCTCGGCATCGTCGTGCCCCTCGTCGGGCTCGCCATGGTGCTGCCGATGATGGCCCTGGGCGCTGTGCACACGGGAACCTTCATCGCGATCGAGTTCCTGCTCGCGTTCGTCGAGCTGCTGATCGACTCGGTTCCGGGCTTGCTCATGCGGCTCAACGACAATGTGCTGGATCTGATCCCGGATGCCACGCGCGCGGTGTCGTGGTGGCCGTCGACGCTGCACGATCAGCACCTGGCCGGCGACTGGATCTGGTTCATCGCCGAGTTCGCCGACGTCCCGATCCTCGTGATCCTCATGATCCGGTGGATGCGCAGCGACCGCGTCGAGGCGAAGAGCTTCGACGACCTCTCCGACGAGGAGTACGACGAGATGACCCGCGCTCACCTGCGCGGCGAGCGTTGACCCGCGCTCTCCTCGCCGACAGGCTGGGGGAGTGCCCACCCACGAAGACGTCGACGCGTTCCTGACCGACACCCTGGTCGGTGACGACCCCGTTCTGGATGCCGTGCTCCAGACGCAGCACGACGGTGGCCTTCCGTCGATCGAGGTCGCCCCCGTCAACGCCAAGTTCCTTCACCTGCTGACCCGCATTGCGGGCGCGCGGCGGGTGCTGGAGGTCGGCACGCTCGGCGGCTACTCGAGCATCTGGTTCGCCCGGGCGGTCGGGGCGGGAGGACGCGTCGTCACGATCGAGGCCGAGCCCGCCAACGCGGAGATCGCGCGCGCGAACCTCCATCGCGCCGGGGTCTCCGACCGGGTCGAGGTGCGCGTCGGTCGCGGGGCCGACGTCCTCCCCACCCTGGAGGGCGAGGAGCCCTTCGACCTCGTCTTCATCGACGCCGACAAGGAGTCGAACACCGTCTACCTCGACTGGGCGGCGCGGCTCGGGCGCCCCGGCACCGTCGTCGTGCTCGACAACGTCGTGCGCGGGGGAGAGGTGGCCGACGCGGACACCCCCGATTCCAAGGTGCAGGGCGCCCGCGCGGGCCTGCTGATGCTGGGGCAGGATCCGCGGTTCGACGCCACCGCCCTGCAGACGCTCGACCGCAAGGGCTGGGACGGGGTGGCGGTGGCGATCGTGGTGGACCCGGTGGCAGCGGCCGGAGCCTGAGGAGGTCCCTTCGCGCGGTGAGGTCCCTGAGCGCGGTGAGGTCCCTGCGCGCGGAGAGGTCCCTGAGCGCGGAGAGGTCCCTGAGCCTGTCGAAGGGACCGGGCGCACGCGCTCACCGGTGGCTTCGACAGGCTCAGCCACCTCGTGCACGACCCGACCGCACGCCCGCCGAACGACATCACTAGACTCGACTGCGGACCGACGACGCTCCGCCCTCTTCCACCCAAGAACCAACGAGGAGTCCTTCGTGGCACTTATCGAGGCTGTCAACGCGCGCGAGATCCTGGATTCGCGCGGTAACCCGACCGTCGAGGTGGAGGTGCTCCTCGACGACGGCATCGTCCAGCGTGCGGCCGTTCCGTCCGGCGCGTCCACCGGTGCCTTCGAGGCCTACGAGCTGCGCGACGGTGACAAGAGCCGTTACGGCGGCAAGGGCGTGCTCAAGGCGGTCGCCGCGGTCGTCGACGAGCTCGGCCCGGCCATCGAGGGTGTCGAGGCCAGCGAGCAGCGCATCATCGACGAGATCCTCATCGAGACCGACGGCACCGAGAACAAGTCGCGCACCGGCGCCAACGCCATCCTCGGCGTGTCGCTCGCCGTCGCCAAGGCCGCCGCCGACAGCGCCGACCTCCCCCTGTTCCGCTACCTCGGCGGCCCGAACGCGCACCTGCTGCCCGTGCCGCTGTTCAACGTCATCAACGGCGGCGAGCACGCCGACAACGGCATCGACTTCCAGGAGTTCTTCCTCGCGCCCATCGGTGCCGACACCTACGGCGAGTCCCTCCGCTGGGGCACCGAGGTCTACCACGTCCTCAAGGGCGAGCTGAAGTCCGCCGGCTACAACACCGGCCTCGGCGACGAGGGTGGCTTCGCCCCCGACCTGCCCAGCAACCGCGAGGGTCTCGACTTCCTCATCCGCGCGATCGAGAAGGCCGGCTTCACCCCCGGCAAGGACATCGCGGTCGGCCTCGACGTCGCTGCCACCGAGTTCTACAAGGACGGCGTCTACACCGTCGAGGGCAAGGAGTGGAGCGTCGACACCCTGGTCGACTACTTCGCCGACCTCGTCGCGAACTTCCCGATCGTCACGATCGAGGACGCGCTCGCCGAAGACGACTGGGACGGCTGGAAGAAGCTGACGGATGCCATCGGCTCCAAGGTCCAGCTCGTCGGCGACGACCTCTTCGTCACCAACCCCAAGCGACTGAAGCAGGGCATCGACCTGGGCGTCGCGAACTCGCTCCTGGTGAAGGTCAACCAGATCGGCACGCTGTCCGAGACCCTGGATGCCATCGCCCTGGCGACCCGTTCCGGCTACACCTCGATGCTGTCGCACCGCTCGGGTGAGACCGAGGACACCACGATCGCCGACCTCGCCGTCGCCGTGAACGCCGGCCAGATCAAGACCGGTGCTCCCGCGCGCAGCGAGCGCGTCGCGAAGTACAACCAGCTGCTCCGCATCGAGGAAGACCTCGGCGACGCCGCCGTCTTCGCCGGCCGCTCGGCGTTCCCCCGCTTCAAGGGCTGAGCGTCTGACATCGTGAGGAGGGGGAGCCACGAGGCTCCCCCTCCTTCGTCGTTTCCGGGATTCTCGCGTGTTCGCTGAGACCCTCGACCGTCCGCGGCGCGTCCCCGGGGCGCCGCGAACGGGCGTCGTAGACTCGGCTCGGCCCGTTCGAGGAACACGCGGGCGAGGACGAGAGGGGATGCCGTGGACCGACCGACACTGCCTCCCCGGGGCTCGGCATCCGAAGGTCCTTCGGGCGCGAAGGGCAAGGCGGCTTCGGGCAGGGGTGCGAAGCCCAAGGGCGCGAAGACGCCCGCCGCGAAGACCGCTAGGACCAAAGCCCCCGTCGCAAAACCGCAGCCCGCTTCGCCGAAGCGTCCGGTCGCCGCGCAGCGCCGGGTCGACGTGCGGGGCTGGCTCGGCGGCATCCGCGTGTCGGGTTTCGTCGTCATCATGCTCGGCCTCGTGGTTCTCGGAACCTTCGTGCTCGTCCCGACGGTCGGGACGTACATGGATCAGCGTCAGCAGATCCAGGCGCTGAAGAGCGCGGTGGCTCTGAGCCAGTCCCAGGTCGCCGACCTTCAGGCCCAACGCGAGCGGTGGTCGGACCCGGCCTACATCACGACCCAAGCGCGCGAGCGGTTGTACTACACGATGCCCGGCGAGGTCGTGTACCTCATCGACGACGATTTGCCCGCCTCGACCGCGCTGCAGGAGCAGCCCGACGTGAGTGAGGACGTCGGGCAGACCCGTACCGACTGGATGTCGCAGTTCATGCGGTCGCTCACGTCCGCGGGCGCCGCTCAGGTGGTCGTCCCGACCGTCGGTGTTCCCGACCCGACGCCTGCCCCCGCCTCGACGCCCGCGCCCTGAGCGGGGCCTTCCCCGGCCGCGGCGTGACGTTCGGACGCGGCGCTCCGCCCTGTCGAGTGTTCGCCCGTGCGGGTGACGTCGTCACGCATAAACGCTCTTTGCTCACATAAACGCGAGCGCAGCGTGTTTCTGTGAGCGAATGGCGTTTATGGAGCGCGCAGGCGGGCCGCACCGCTGCCCGCACCGCCTCGACCGCGCCGAACCACCGCCCGCACCGCTCTCCCGCAGGCCGGCAACACCGCCGGGTACCCTGGAAGCGATGACTCCTCCGCAGCTTCCCCCCGCCTCCGACGCCGACCTCGCCGTTCTGCAGACGCAGCTCGGCCGTGTGCCGCGTGGCGTCGTCGGCATTGCGGCGCGCTGTGTCTGCGGCAACCCCACGGTGGTCGCGACATCTCCCCGGCTCGACGACGGCAGCCCGTTCCCCACCTTCTACTACCTGACGCATCCCGCTGCGACGGCCGCGATGTCGGTACTCGAGGCCGGGCACGTCATGAAGGAGTTCCAGGACGAGCTCGCCGAGGACGACGACCTGCGCACCGCGTACCTCGCCGCGCACGAGGCGTATCTGCGCGACCGAGCGGCGTACGGCGAGCCCGACGAGATCGCGGGGATCTCCGCCGGCGGGATGCCGACGCGCGTCAAGTGTCTGCACGCTCTGGCCGGCCATTCCCTCGCCGCCGGTCCCGGCGTCAACCCGATCGGCGACCGCGCTCTCGCCCGCGGCACCTGGTCTCCCGAGCGGTGCGTCTGCGAGACACCCGGAGCCGGAGGATGAGACGCGTCGTCGCCGCGGCGGCATCCCTCGTCCTCGCGGTGATGCTCAGCGGGGCGACGACCGCTCCCGTGCCCGAAGACCCCACCGACAGCGTCCGCGCCTCGGAGTACTGGCTCGATCAGTACGGCATCCGGGATGCGTGGAAGACCACCCGCGGTGCGGGGCAGACGATCGCCATCATCGACACGGGAATCGGACGCGGGCCGACCGAGTTCAACGGTGCCGTCGCCGGCGGAACCGACGTGTCGGGGGCCGGCTCGTCCGATGGCCGCACTCCGGTCGGCGCGGTGGACTCGAACCACGGCAGCTGGGTCGCCTCTCTCGCGGCTTCTCGGGGAACCGGGAACGGCCGCGGGATGATCGGTGTCGCCCCCGAGGCGGAACTGCTGTCGATCTCGATCGGGTTCGGGGCCTCGGCATCCGTTCCCTTCACCGAACAGATCGCGAAGGCCATGCGGTGGGCCGTCGACAATGGAGCGACCGTCATCAACCTGTCGCTCACGACGAACACTCTCGACTGGGATCCCAGCTGGGACGACGCCTTCATGTACGCGTTCGACCATGACGTGGTCGTCGTCGTCGCCGCCGGCAACCGGGGAAGCGGCACCGACCGCGTGGGCGCCCCCGCGACCATCCCCGGTGTGCTCGCCGTGGGTGGCGTCGACCCGTCCGGACGCGCGAGCAGCGACGCGTCCACCCAGGGCATCACGATCGGCATCTCGGCTCCGAGCGAGCGCCTCCTGGGCGTGTCGGCAGACGGAACGCTCGCGCAATGGAACGGCACGAGCGGCGCAGCGCCGATCGTGGCGGGCATCGCCGCTCTCGTGCGTGCCGCGCATCCGGGAATGGATGCCAACAACGTCCTGAACCGTCTCATCTCCACCGCGAAGCCGGCTCCGGGCACCTCACCCGGACTCGACCTCCTTTACGGCTACGGTCTCGTCGACGCATCCCGTGCCGTCACGGCGGACGTCGACTCGGTGTCGGAGAACCCGCTCGGCAGTCTCGAGGACTGGATCCGCGTCTACCGCCGCGCCGACAGCGAGCCGAGTCCGACGCCCACGTCGGCGCCCGTCTCGATCCCGCCGCTCCCGCCGATCGAGGGGCCGCCCTCGGCGAGTTCGCCTCTGCTCCCGTCGCGCGATACCGTGCTGTACGGGTCGCTGCCGCTCGCGGGTGCCACGCTCGCCGCTATAATGATTGCGCTCGGCGTCAGTGCTGCTGCCCGGCGAATTCGAAAGGCGCGCATTCATCGCGAGCCGAGCCGCACCACAAACCAGGAGTCTCTCCCATCGTGACCAGCACCGTGCCCAGGATCCTCATTGTCGGCGGAGGCTACGCGGGTTTCTACACCGCGTGGAAGCTCGAGAAGCTGCTCAGCCGCGGCGAGGCCGAGGTCACCATCGTCGACCCGCTGCCCTACATGACCTACCAGCCGTTCCTCCCCGAGGTCGCGGCCGGTGAGATCGAGCCGCGCCACGTCGTCGTCGGCCTCCGTCGCCACCTCAAGCGCACCACGGTCATCGCGGGCAAGGTCACGGGCATCAACCACGCGACCAAGACGGCGACGATCACCCCCATCGCGGGCGACGAGACCTGGCAGCACGAGTACGACCAGATCGTCGTGACCGCCGGTGCCGTCTCGCGCACGTTCCCGATCCCGGGTATCGCCGAGAACGCGATCGGCCTCAAGACGATCGAAGAAGCCGTCGCGATCCGCGACCGCCTCACCTCGAACTTCGACAAGGCGTCGGTGCTCCCCGCCGGCCCCGAGCGTGACCGCCTGCTGACCGTCGTCGTCGTCGGCGGCGGCTTCGCCGGCATCGAGGTCTTCGCCGAGCTGCGTGCCTACGCGTCGTCGCTGCTGAAGTCCTACCCCCAGCTGTCGTTCGACGACACGCACTTCCACCTCATCGAGGCCATGGGCCGCATCATGCCCGAGGTGTCGCAGAAGACGAGCGAGTGGGTGCTCGCCGACCTCGCGAAGAAGGGTGCCTTCGTGCACCTCGACACGCAGGTCAAGGGTGCCGTCGACGGCATCATCGAGCTCTCCACGGGCGAGCAGCTGCCGAGCGACCTCATCATCTGGACGGCCGGTGTCATGGCGAACCCCACCGTCGTTCGTGGCAGCGACCTCCCCGTCGAGGAGCGCGGTCGCATCCGCACCCGCCCCGACCTGCGCGTCGGCACTGACGAAGAGTTCGTCGAGGGGGCCTGGGCCGCTGGTGACGTTTCGGCCGTTCCCGACCTCTCGGGCGGCGGCGTCGGTGGCTTCTGCGTGCCGAACGCTCAGCACGCCGTCCGCCAGGGCAAGCTCATGGCGAAGAACATCGTGGCGGTGCTGCGCGGCGAGGAGCCCAAGCAGTACTTCCACAAGAACCTCGGTGCCGTCGCCGGTCTCGGTCTCTACAACGGTGCCTTCCAGTCGGGCAAGATCGCTCTGACCGGCTTCATCGCCTGGCTCGCCCACCGTGGTTACCACGGCCTGGCCATGCCGACGTGGGAGCGCAAGTTCCGCGTGATCGGCGACTGGGTGCAGAACTTCGTCCACGGTCGCGAGATCGTCAACCTCGAGGCCGTGCAGAACCCGCGCGCGACCTTTGAGGAGTTCGCGGCTCGCCCGCGTCCCGCGGCTCCCGCCGCCGAGGCGCCCACGGCCGAGAAGAAGCCCGAGCCCGTCGCGGCGAAGTAAGCTTCCGCGTTCCGAGACCCCCGTGCCCTCTCTGGGTGCGGGGGTCTCGTCGTTCCCGGATGCCACGGCGCCGACGCCACGGCATCGGGTGCCGTCGTGCGGAGTTGATGATCGACTCGCTGTCCGGGTCGTCGTGTGGCGGCGTGTCGGGTGCGGACTCCGCCGGACGGTACGGCGGTGCCGTGGGGGTCTGGGTGGTTCCGGATGCCGCGGCACCGGTGCGGTGGCATCGGGTGCCGTCGTGCGGAGTTGATGATCGACTCGCTGTCCGGGTCGTCGTGTGGCGGCGTGTCGGGTGCGGACTCCGCCGGACGGTACGGCGG
>NZ_JBFBJJ010000001.1:0-181488 GCF_040686055.1 Microbacterium sp. NPDC086615 | reverse complement strand
GCGGTGCCGTGGGGGTCTGGGTGGTTCCGGATGCCGCGGCACCGGTGCGGTGGCATCGGGTGCCGTCGTGCGGAGTTGATGGTCGACCCGCCGCTCGGCGCCGTCGTGTGGCGGCGTGTCGGGTGCGGACTCCGCCGGACGGTACAGCGGTGCCGTGGGGGCTCGAGTGGTTCCGGATGCCGCGACCTCGGCGCGGTGGCATCCGGTGCCGTCGTGCGGAGTTCATGGCCGACGCGCCGCCCCGGTACGCCCGCTGGCGGCGTGTCGCGACCGATGTCCGCCTGACGGCCCGCCGCGCGTATGCCCGAGCCCTGGGGCGTTCCTCTTACCGGTACCCGGAGCTACCCGCGATACGGTTGAGCCTCGGGCCCCCGTAGCCCAATGGCAGAGGCAGGCGACTTAAAATCGCTTCAGTGTGGGTTCGAGTCCCACCGGGGGTACTGGCCCTGATCCACATCCGCTGAGAGTCCCCGCCACACCCCGGTTCCCCGCCCCGGGCCACAGTTACACTGAAGGGCAATCTTCCGAACGGAGTGTGGGGACTTATGTGGGAGTGGCTCGTACCGGTCTTGGTGATCGTCGGCATCGTGGTGATCGCCGGCATCTACCTGTGGGCCACCTACAACTCGCTCGTCGCGCTGAACGTGCGCGTCGACGAGGCGTGGAGTGACATCACGGTCCAGCTCAAGCGCCGCGCCGACCTGCTCCCGAATCTCATCGAGACGGTGAAGGGGTACGCGGCCCACGAGAAGGCCGTGTTCGAGAACGTCACGCGCGCTCGTGCCGAGACGCTCGCGGCTGAGAGCCCCGCGGCCGCCGGTGTCGCCGAGGGGCACATGCAGCAGGCTCTGAAGTCGCTGTTCGCCGTCGCCGAGGCGTACCCGCAGCTTCAGGCGAGCCAGAACTTCTTGCAGCTGCAGCACTCGATCGTCGACACCGAAGACAAGATCCAGGCCTCGCGTCGCTTCTACAACGGTGGTGTCCGCGAACTCAACACGAAGATCAAGGTCTTCCCCAACAACCTGTTCGCCCGGCAGCTCGGCTTCAGCGAGCGGGAGTTCTTCGAGGTCGTCGACGGCGCGGCCATCGCCGAACCACCTCGCGTCCAGTTCTGACCGAACGCGCCCCCTCCGGATCGGAGGGGGCGCGTTTCAGGTCGAGCGCCCGTCGGGATGCTCGTGGCGCTCCGCGCTGAGCGCGCCCGCCAGGGCATCCGCGGCGTCGCCCCACCGGGAAACGGTCACGCGGTCGAGGTCCTGCCAGCGCGCAGCCGTGAGCAACTCCGTGGCGAGTCGCTCGGCGGCATCCGGGGGCGCGCCGTGCTCCCACCACGCCGACTGCACGCGCAGGGCGTTGGACGCGCGGTCGGCCTTGAGATCGACGCGACCCACGACGTCGTCGCCGATGATCACCGGGAGCGAGTAGTAGCCGAACCGGCGCTGGGGAGCCGGCGTGTAGATCTCGATGCGGTAGTCGAAATCGAAC
Source organism: Microbacterium sp. NPDC086615 (assembly GCF_040686055.1). Taxonomy (NCBI): domain Bacteria; kingdom Bacillati; phylum Actinomycetota; class Actinomycetes; order Micrococcales; family Microbacteriaceae; genus Microbacterium; species Microbacterium sp. NPDC086615. Next base: position 180,003 of record NZ_JBFBJJ010000001.1, on the reverse strand, counting down.
AGCCGCTCCGCGCGGTCGCGGAACCACACGACCGGATCGAAGGGCGTCAGGATCGCCGCCGCATCCACGCGGCGGGGGCGCGCGGCATCCCGATGCAGCCATGCTTTCGCGGGTCGCCCAGCCACCTGCCATCCCTCGACCTGCACGGGGATGAGCTCACCGGCGTCGACCAAGTCGTGTACGGCGGCCATCACCGCCGGCCGGTCGCGGATGCGCCAATAGTCTGCGAGGTCGGCCGCCGTCGCCACCCCGTACGCCACCGCGGCCCGCCGCACGAGCTCGGTGACGGCTACCTGGCGCGCCACGGTGGTCTCGAGCGCCGAGGGCGGAAGGACATCGGATGCCAGCGCATACCGCCGCTCGAACCCCCGTCGCCCCGCGATCGCGACGTCGCCGAAGAGCCAGAGGCGCTCGAGGCCGTTCTTGACGTCGTCCCAGCCCCACCACGACCCTCGAGAGCCACGGCGAGCATCGTGCTCGATCTCGGCCGGCCGCAGCGGGCCGCGCGCGGCGAGCTCGTCGCGCAGCCACTGCATCAGCGGCTGATTGGCTGCGGCCCAGGCATCGCTGCCGTACTTGTCGCGGAGCGCGTCGCGGCGGAACTGCAGCAACGGCCAGTCGTCGACGGAGACGAGGGATGCCACATGCGCCCAGGACTCGGTCCACTTCGGGCGGCGCGAGAAGGCGAGCTTGTCGAGCAGGGCCGTGTCGTACGCGCCGAGGCGCGCGAAGAGCGGCATGTAGTGCGAGCGTGAGAAGACGTTGACCGAGTCGATCTGCAGGATCCGCATGCGGTGCAGCGCCGCCGTGATCTGACGCGTGCCGACCGTCTCGGGGCGAGGGCGGGCGAAGCCCTGGGCGGCCAGGGCGATGCGGCGTGCGTCGGCGCGGCGGAGCGTCGTGATCATGCGTCTCACCGTAGCCACAGCCTCCGACATCACGGCGATCGCGCAGGGAGCGCGGCGGTAGGCTGACAGGATGACCGGACCCGATCCCGAGCCTCGCGGGTCGTTCCTCGACGCCCTCCGACGGCGCACGGTTTCGAGCGATCTTCAGCCTCCGATACCCCCGGCGCTCCGGCAGACCACGGCGTACGCGTGGCGGCTGCTCGTCATCGCCGCGGCCGTCGGCGTCGTCATCTGGGTCGTCATCCAGCTGAAGCTGCTCGTGATCCCTCTCCTGGTCGCGATCCTCGTCACGGCGCTCGTCTGGCCGGCGTTCTCGTTCCTGCAGCGTCACCGCTGGCCCAAGTGGCTCGCCATCGTCGTCACGGTGCTCGGGACCATCGCGATCATCTCGGGCCTCGTCTGGCTCGCTGTCTGGCAGATCTCGCGCGAGTTCGCCTCGGTCCAGAACCGCACGGTGCTCGCGGTCGAGCAGTTCCGCCAATACCTCATCGACGGCCCCCTGCATCTGAGCGCCCAGCAGATCGACGACGGGCTGACCCAGGCGGGAACTTTCCTGCAACAGCAGGCGGAACTCCTGTGGACCGGTGCCCTCGCCATCGGTACGACTCTCGGCCACGTCGGCACCGGGGTGCTGCTGACGCTCTTCATCCTGCTGTGCCTGCTCGCCGACGGTGGCGGCATCTGGCGCTGGACCACGCGCCTGTTCCCGCGCGTCGCGCGCCCGGCCGTCGACGGCGCGGGCCGGGCCGGATGGCGCACGGTCAAGAGCTACGCGCGCACGCAGCTGCTCGTCGCGACGATCGACGCGATCGGTATCGGCCTCGGCGCCTTCCTTCTCGGTGTGCCGCTGTCGATCCCGATCGGGGTGCTGGTCTTCCTCGGGGCGTTCATCCCGTTCGTCGGAGCCGTGGCCACCGGCGCCCTCGCCGTGTTCATCGCGCTCGTCTACAACGGCCCGCTCATCGCGCTGTTCATGCTCATCGTCGTCCTGGGTGTGCAGCAGGTCGAGAGTCACATCCTCCAGCCGATTCTCATGGGCTCGGCCGTGAAGGTGCACCCGCTCGCCGTCGTCCTGGTCGTCGCCGGCGGAGCCATGATCGGCGGGATCGCCGGTGCGCTGTTCGCCGTGCCCCTCGCGGCGTTCGTCAACGTGGTCGCGGTTTACCTCAGTTCCAAGGCCTGGGAGCACGAGGGCCAGCCACTGGCGTCCCGCGATCTCATCTGGCAGACCGTCCCGCGCGAGCGCGGAAGGAGATCATGAACGACACTCCCACCCTGGCCGAGTTCGAGGATGCCGCGTATGCTCTGCGCGGCATCATCACGCGGACTCCGCTCGACGAGTCGCTGCACCTCACCGAGCTGCTCGGCGTTCCCGTCAACCTCAAGCTCGAGAACCTGCAACGGACCGGCTCGTTCAAGATCCGCGGCGCCACCTACCGTCTGTCGCGTCTGACGGCGGAGGAGCGCGCGCGCGGAGTCGTCGCCGCGTCCGCCGGCAATCACGCGCAGGGCGTCGCGCTGGCGGCCCAGCAGCTCGGGATACCCGCGACGATCTTCATGCCGCTGGGCGTCCCCGTGCCGAAGCTGCTGGCCACGCGCGGGTACGGTGCCGAGGTGATCCTCGAGGGCGCCACCGTCGAGACGCCGCTGCGCCTCGCCGCCGAATTCGCCGAGCGCACGGGGGCCGTGCTGATCCACCCGTTCGACCACCGCGACATCATCGTCGGGCAGGGCACGCTCGGGCTCGAGCTCGTCGAAGACATGCCCGACCTCGAGACGATCATCGTGGGTATCGGCGGGGGAGGGCTGGCGGCCGGCGTCGCCGCGGCGGTCAAGGCCCGCGCCGCGGCGGAGGGTCGCGAGGTGCGCATCATCGGCGTGCAGGCGCACAACTCCGCCGCGTACCCGTCGTCGCTCGCCGCCGGGTACCCGATGCAGGTCGAGACGACCCCGACGATCGCCGACGGCATCGCTGTCGCGCGTCCCGGCGATCTGCCGTTCGAACTCATCCGGCAGTACATCGACGAGGTCGTCACCGTCACCGAGGACGACATCGCGCGCGCTCTGCTCGTGCTCCTCGAGCGGGCGAAGCAGGTCGTCGAGCCCGCAGGAGCCGTCGGGGTCGCCGCGATCCTCGCCGGCAAGATCCAGGCGACCGGACCGACCGTGACGATCCTGTCCGGAGGGAACATCGACCCCCTGCTGCTGCAGCGCGTCGTGGCGCACGGTCTCTCGGCATCCGGTCGATACATGTCGCTGCGGATCCCCTTGCCCGACCGTCCCGGCCAGCTCGCGCGCGTCTCGGAGCTTCTCGCGCAGGTGGGCGCGAACGTCATCGAGGTGCTCCACACGCGTCACGGACAGGGCCTGCAGATCAGCGAGGTGATCCTGCAGCTGAGCGTCGAGACCCGTGGAGCCGAGCACCGCGCGCTGGTCATCCAGACGCTCGAGGACGCCGGCTTCATCGCCACGGTCGTCCCCGACTGAGGCTACCCGGGGTTTGGGGCGCGTTCTGCCGTTTGGGGCGGGGGATTTCGCGCCCCAAATGGCAAAATCCGCCCCAAACCGGCACGCGCACCCCTGCGCGCGCCCCCGACCACGCAGACGCCGCGAGCCGCTCACCCCGAACGGGGGAGCGGCTCGCGATCGTGGGGCTTACTGACCGGAGTAGGTCTCGACCTTGAGGATCTCGACCGAGATCTCCTTGCCGTTGGGGGCGGTGTACGAACCCTTCTCGCCCTCCTTGAGGCCGATGATCGCCGCACCCAGCGGGGAGGCCTCGCTGTAGACATCGAGCTCGGAGTTCGCCGCGATCTCGCGGTTGCCGAGCAGGAACTTCTCCTCGCCGCCGGCGACGACGGCGGTCACGACGGTGCCCGACTCGACCACGCCGTGGCTCTCGGGTGCCTCGCCGACCTTCGCGTCCTTCAGGAGCTGCTGCAGCGTGCGGATACGTGCTTCCTGCTTGCCCTGCTCGTCCTTCGCGGCGTGGTAGCCACCGTTCTCTTTCAGGTCGCCCTCTTCGCGGGCGGCTTCGATGCGCTTCGCGATCTCTTCACGGCCGGTGGTCGAGAGGTGCTCGAGCTCCTGAGCCAGACGGTCGTAGGCGTCCTGGGTGAGGAACGTCACCTGAGCGTCGTGGGACACGATTACTCCTTCGTCGAGGGCGAGCGGCGTTCATCGAGTGTGCCGCCCGGGTATATGTCGAACGCCCCGGCATCGAGCCGGGGCGCGTCATCTGAGGCTATTTTACGGCACCCAGCAAGAGTTGACAAAACCCGTGGTCGCCAGCGCGAGGGTCGGAATCTCCTCCGTGAAGGCCCGGCTGTGATCTTCGGATGCCGGGTACTCGACGACCCGCCATCCGACCGTTCCGTGATCTTCGTCCTGCGCCTCGATCGCGCATGCCACGGGTTCACCGACGGGGGCCGTGAACTGGAAGGAGATCGTGACGGCGCTCGCATCCGTGACGGTGAAGCCCGTGTCGGTCGCCGTGACCGACCGCAGGGTGTTCGACACGGTGGTCCACCCCAGCAGCGCCGTGAGCGTCAGCGCGACGACGCCGACGATGCTCCACAGCACGATCCGGCGGCGGGGTGACGTGCGCCGACCGTAGCGCTCATCGAGCATCTCCTGCGTCGTCATGGTCTCTCCGGGCTTTAGGCTGGAGTTCCAGGCTACGCGCTTCCGCCCGGACCGAAGGACTCCATGCTTCCCGTGCTCGTCGCTCTCGCGACCACGCCCACCCCGGCCAACACCCCCGACGACTCCCTCGTCACGCCCGGACCGTTCGGCTTCGGCGCGATCGCGTTCATCGGTGTCGCGGTGTTCCTCCTCGTCTGGGACATGCTGCGTCGCATCCGTCGCGGGCGCTACCGCGAAGAGGTCAACGCCGAGCTCGACGCCGAGGAGCAGGCGCGCGCCGCTGCCACGACCGCCGCGCCGAACGACGACGACACCGACCCGGCCGCTCCCCGCCGCTGAGCGCGGTCTCGAGGTCGCGGCATCCGCGATCGGGGTCGTCGCAGAATCGGAGAAATCAACCGGATTCGGAGAGCTCGGGGCAGCGCAACCGACTGTGTTCCGCTCGTCCGAATCGGCGTGAGCGGGCGGGCCCCTCAGCCGCCGTGGTACGCCGGAGCGAGGGCGATCAGCAGGCACGCGGTCCAGTGGCAGAGGAACGCCAGGACCGTGCACACGTGGAAGATCTCGTGGAAACCGAAGTGCCCCGGCCACGGGTTCGGCCGCTTGAGCGCGTAGACGATCGCCCCGGCGGTGTAGAGCAGGCCGCCCACGACGACGAGCACCATCATCGCCGGATTCGCCTTGAAGAGGTCGACGATGTACATCACCGCGGCCCAGCCCAGGGCGAGGTACAGCGCCACGTACAGCCAGCGCGGGGCGTTGATCCAGAACACGCGGAACAGGATGCCGAGCAGCGCTCCGCCCCAGACGATCGACAGCAGCAGGACGGTCTGCGGGGTATCGAGGGCCAGGACCGCGAGCGGCGTGTACGTGCCCGCGATGAGCAGCAGGATGTTGGCGTGGTCGATGCGCTTGAGGACGGCCTTCGTCTTCGGCTTCCAGTGGAAGCGGTGATAGAGCGCCGAGTTGCCGAAGAGGAGGAGTGAGGATGCCGCGAACACGGCGCATGCCCATTTGGCCGGGGCACCGTGCGCGAGGACGATCAGCACGATGCCGGCCGCGATCGCCACGGGGAAAGTGCCCGCGTGTATCCATCCGCGCCAACTCGGCTTGACTTCGTCTTGGGCGCCGACGGCAGATGCCTCGAGCAGGGGAAGCTGGGGCATCTCCACACCGTCATCAGGGATCGTCGGGGTCACGGGAAAAACCCTACGCGTCCGCCCATGCCGCAGACGGAACGCGGGAAGATGCTCACCCTTTCCGCAGGTGCATGCCGCCCACACGAAGCGGCGAATCGCCCCGCGCGCGGTAGCGTAGGCGGGTGGCGCGGATGCGAAGGAACGAGGGGCGCGGCCCCCTGTACCGTCTGTACGCCTCGCGGTTGCGTCGACGGATGCCCGCGACCGTTCCGCACCACGTCGCCATGATGATCGACGGCAACCGCCGATGGGCGCGCCAGCTCGGCTACGACAGCGCGGCGCACGGCCATCGCGCGGGCGCGGCGAAGATGCACGAGTTCCTGCGGTGGTGCGACGACCTTGGCATCGGCGTCGTCTCGCTGTACCTGTTGTCCAATGACAACCTCCTCAAACGCGACAGCCGCGAGCTGGGCGACCTGCTCGAGATCATCGCCGAACTCGCCCGTGAACTGTCGCTCGAACCCGACTGGCGCGTCCAGCACGTGGGCCGGGCAGAAGGGCTCCCCTCCGAGCTCGCCGAGGTTCTGCGCGAGGTCACTGAGCGGACGCGCTCGCACACCGGCCTGCACGTCAACCTCGCGGTGGGGTACGGGGGTCGGAGCGAGATCGTGGACGCCGTGCGCAGCATCATCGCGAAGCACGACGCGTCGGGCGGTTCTCTCGAGGAGCTCGCAGCCAGTCTGACGCCCGAGCAGATCGGCGAGCATCTGTACACGGGCGGCCAGGCGGACCCCGACCTCGTCATCCGCACCTCGGGCGAGCAGCGTCTCAGCGATTTCCTCCTCTGGCAGTCCGCTCATTCCGAGTTCTACTTCGTCGAGGCGCTCGGGCCGGATCTGCGAGAGGTCGACTTCCTCCGGGCCATTCGCGATTTCTCCGCCCGGGACCGGCGTTTCGGTCAGTAAGGCTCACGGTCCGGCAACCCTCACCACGAGGGTGGGACTTGTTCACACACTTGTCATTTTGGTGGCGTGTTAACGACCCTCGGATGCCGCTGGGCATCGTACGGTGATCACATCGGGCACGGAGCCCGATCGAGTCGGCCTTCGGATTGCGACTCGTGACCCACAGGTCGACTCGTGACAGCCGGGTGAGACACCCGGGTCGGGAGTGGGTTGTGACTGCACGAGCACCATTCGACCAGCGTCACGTCGACGAGAGCAGCGTCTCCGAACAGGATCTGCGCACCTATGTTCTGGACACGTCTGTCCTTCTGAGCGATCCGCGGGCATTCTTCCGCTTCGCGGAGCATTCGGTCGTGATACCCGTGGTGGTGATCACCGAGCTCGAGGGCAAGCGCCACGACCCCGAGATCGGGTACTTCGCTCGGCAGGCGCTCCGTCATCTCGACGAGCTCCGGATCGAGCACGGTCGCCTCGACTTCCCCGTCCCCGTCGGCAACGACGGGACTCTCCGTGTGGAGCTGAACAACACCGACCAGATGGTCCTGCCCTCGGGCATGCGCACCGGCGGCAACGACAGTCGCATCCTCGCCGTCGCGATGAACATCGCGAAGGACGGCGCCGAGGTCACCGTCGTGTCGAAGGATCTGCCGATGCGCGTCAAGGCCGCGTCCCTCGGCCTGACGGCGGAGGAGTACCTGGCCGAGCAGGCGATGGACTCGGGATGGACGGGCATCGCGTCTCTCGACATCTCGGGCGACGACCTCAGCGACCTTTATGAGAGCGAAGTGGCCACGAGCGACGAGGTCGTCGGTCTGCCGGTGAACACGGGGCTGATCATCCACTCCGAGCGCGGCTCGGCGCTCGGCCGTGTCACGGGCGACGGCGAGTTCCGACTCGTCCGCGGAGACCGAGACGCCTTCGGGTTGCACGGTCGATCGGCCGAGCAGCGCATCGCCCTCGACCTGCTGCTCGACCCCGAGGTCGGCATCGTGTCGCTCGGCGGACGGGCGGGCACCGGCAAGTCGGCGCTGGCGCTGTGCGCGGCGCTCGAGTCGGTGCTCGAGCGGCAGCAGCAGAAGAAGATCATCGTGTTCCGGCCGCTGTTCGCCGTCGGCGGGCAGGAACTGGGGTATCTACCCGGCGACCAGGCCGAGAAGATGGGCCCCTGGGGGCAGGCGGTCTTCGACACGCTGGGCTCGGTCGTCTCGGGCAACGTCCTCGAGGAGGTGCTGGCTCGTGGTCTTCTGGAGGTGCTGCCTCTCACGCACATCCGCGGTCGTTCCCTCCACGACGCCTTCGTGATCGTCGACGAAGCCCAGTCTCTCGAGCGGAACGTGCTCCTCACGGTGCTGAGCCGCATCGGGCAGAACTCCCGCGTCGTGCTCACGCACGATGTGGCGCAGCGCGACAACCTGCGCGTGGGGCGCCACGACGGCGTCGCCTCGGTGATCGAGACGCTGAAGGGCCACGCGCTCTTCGGCCATGTCACCCTGACGCGTTCGGAGCGTTCGGCGATCGCCGCTCTCGTGACCGATCTTCTGGAGGCCGGCGAACTCTCCTGACGCACATACACAACGGAGGGCTCGGGCGGACCGCTCGAGCCCTCCGTCGTTTCCTAGATGAGAGCATTCTCATCCTCGGCTCCTGTGGCTTTCATATGCACACGGCAGACTGGAGCCATCGACGAGGGAACAGTCTCGTCACCGCCCCCGGCGGTTCCCCCTGAGAAATGAACACGAGATCCGCTCTCAACGGGCTGGTCGCTGCATTTCGGGTAAGTCAGCAGACCCCCGGAGCAGGATCTCCCCACAGCCCCCGGTTTCCCCCCGCCGGGGGCTTTCGGGTTGACGGCGACTACTCCCAGCGGTAGCCGGCTCCGCGCACGGTCGCGATGCGGCTGGCGCCGAACTTCGCGCGAAGGTATCTCACGTACACGTCGACGACGTTGGAGCCGGGGTCGAAGTCCATGCCCCAGACGCGGCTGAGGAGCTGCTCGCGGCTGAGGACCTGCCCCGCGTGGCGGAGGAACTCCTCGGCGAGGGCGAACTCGCGCGCGCTCAGGTCGACGTCGCGTCCGTTGATGCTCGCCCGTCGCCCGCGCACGTCGAGCGTGATGTCGCCGTGCGAGATCGAGATGGTGTGGGCCGTGAGCGGTTCGCGCAGTCTCAACCTGACGCGCGCGAGCAGCTCATCGAACTTGAAGGGCTTCGCCATGTAGTCGTTCGCTCCCGCGTCGAGACCGTCGACGGTGTCGCGTGTGCTGGTGCGCGCGGTGAGCATGATGACGGGGATCGCGGACCCCTGTCCCCGGAGGGTGCGAAGCACCTCGAAGCCGTCGAGCGTGGGCAGTCCGACATCGAGCAGCACGAGGTCGATGTCGCCGGACAGGGCGGCACTGAGGGCTTCGGCGCCGTCGTCCACGGTCGCGGTCTGATAGCCCGCCGCTTCCAATCCTTTCGCGACGAACGCGGCGATGCGCTCTTCGTCCTCGGCGATGAGGATGCGAGTCATCCGGTGGCCTCTCTCTGCATCACGACGTCTCCGGCGCGCACGGGGGTGGGGAGGTCGGCGGCGGAGTGCGACCGACCGAGGGGGAGATGCAACGTGACGGTGGCACCGCCACCGGGGGTGTCGCTCACGCTGCAGTAGCCCTCGTGGGCTTTGGCGATGGCATCCACGATCGACAGGCCGAGTCCGGAACCCTCGACCCCGCGCCGCGTCGAGATGCGGTCGAACCGGCGGAAGACGCGGTGGCGCGCAGCGGGAGGGATGCCGGGACCGTGATCGCGCACCCACAGTTCGGCGCTGCTGTCACCGACGCTGCTGCCGATCTCGATCGGCGTCCCCGGTGGGGTGTACTTCGCAGCATTGTCCGCGAGCTGCAGCCACGCTTGAACGAGGCGGTCGTGGTCGCCGTGGATCGTCCCGCGACCCCGGGACTCGATCGTCCATGTGTGGTGAGGTATCGCGCTGACGAGCTCGCCGACGCGATCCGTCAGAGCCGCGACCTGGATGACTTCGGTGGTCAGAGAACCGGCCTCGACCACAGCCAGGGCATCGATGTCGTCGACCAGACGCGAGAGGCGGTCCAGCTCGGCGATTCCGAGGTCGCGCGTCTCGGAGACATCGTGCGGGTCGGCGGGGTCCATCATCTCGAGGTGCCCGCGGACGATCGTGATCGGCGTCTTGAGCTCATGCCGCACGTCGTCGAGCAGCTGTCGCTGGGCTTCGACGGACATCGCGAGACGATCCAGCATCGAGTTGACGGAGGAGGTGAGGTCGGCGATCTCATCGTTGCCCTGCGGCGGCAGACGCGTGCCCAGATCCGCCAGGGTGATGGCATCCGTCGTGTCGCGGAGCCGCCGGAGGGGCGAGAAGAGCAGGCCGGTCACGAACCAGCCCGCGACGGCCACCGCGAGCAGGACCACGGTGCCCGCGATGGCGAACGTGGTGGTCGAGAGGGTGACCAGCTCCATCCGTTGGTCGATCGAGATCGCCTGGACGACCGAAGCCCCGTCGAGCGGGACGGCGGCGTACAGAACCGGTCCATGCTCGCTGTCGACTCGCCCGCGTAGTTCTCCGCGCGCGATCGCGTCGCTGACGGCCGAGACGAAGCGCGTGTCGTTCGAGAGGGAGAGCCCCGGCGGCGAGGGCGTGCCCGCGAGCATCGTCGTGCCCGACAGGGCGACGGTGCCGTCGGTGCGGCCGGGGATGGTCGCAGCGACGAGGTCGACGGCATCCGTTGCGCTCGACGGGGCGGTGCTCGAGAAGCCGTCCAGCTGACGTTCCGCGTTGGCGATGACGCGTTCGCTCTGGACGAGGAAGGTGACCCCTCCCGTGATGATGAGCCCCAACAGCAGAACACCGAGGATCGCGCCGAGGAGTCGCGCGCGCACCGAGACGGGTCTCGGTGCGCGGCTCATCCTTCGATTATGGCGCGCCTCGGCGTTCGATCCTGCGGAGCTCAGCCCGGGTGGGTCATCGAGAGCAGGTCGAGCTTGGCGTCCAGCACCTCTTCGGTGATCTCGCCGCGCTCGACGTACCCGAGGTCGATGACGGCCTCACGCACGGTGATGCCCTTGGCGACGGCATGCTTCGCGATCTTCGCGGCCGCCTCATAGCCGATGACCTTGTTGAGGGGCGTGACGATCGACGGGGACATACCGGCGAAGGCCTCAGCGCGAGCCACGTTGGCCTTGAGGCCGTCGATGGTCTTGTCGGCGAGCACCCGCACGGCGTTGGAGAGCAGGCGGATCGACTCGAGCAACGCCGTACCCATGACGGGGATCGCGACGTTCAGCTCGAACGAACCCGATGCGCCCGCCCAGGCGACCGTGGCGTCGTTGCCGATGACGCGTGCGCAGACCATGAGGGTGGCCTCGGGGACGACGGGGTTGACCTTGCCGGGCATGATCGACGAGCCGGGCTGCAGGTCGGGGATGTGGAGCTCGCCCAGGCCCGTGTTCGGGCCCGAACCCATCCAGCGGATGTCGTTGTTGATCTTCGTGAGCGACACCGCGATCGTGCGGAGGGCCCCGGATGCCTCGACGAGACCGTCGCGGTTGGCCTGAGCCTCGAAGTGGTCCTTGGCCTCGGTGATCGGGAGCTGCGTTTCGGCGGCGAGGATCTCGATGACCTTCTGCGGGAAGCCGAGCGGTGTGTTGATGCCGGTGCCGACGGCCGTCCCGCCCAGGGGGACCTCGCCGACGCGGGGGAGGACGGCCTCCACGCGCTCGATGCCGAGACGCATCTGGCGGGCGTAGCCGCCGAATTCCTGACCGAGCGTGACGGGCGTCGCGTCCATGAGGTGCGTGCGGCCCGACTTCACGATGCCCTTCCAGGCATCGGCCTTGGCCTCGAGGGCGACCGCGAGGTGGTCGAGCGCGGGGATGAGGTCGGTGATGAGCGCCTGGGTCACGGCGATGTGCACGGACGTCGGGAAGACGTCGTTCGACGACTGCGAGGCGTTGACGTGGTCGTTCGGGTGGACCGTCGAACCGAGGATGCGCGTCGCGAGGGTCGCGAGCACTTCGTTCATGTTCATGTTCGACGACGTGCCGCTGCCGGTCTGGTATGTGTCGACGGGGAAGTGGGCGTCGTGCACCCCGGTGACGACCTCATCCGCAGCCTGGGCGATGGCATCCGCGATCCGACCGTCGAGGGTGCCGAGATCCTTGTTCGCGAGGGCCGCGGCCTTCTTGATCCGGGCCAGTGCCGCGATCTGCGTCGATTCGAGCCCCGAGCCCGAGATCGGGAAGTTCTCGACCGCGCGCTGGGTCTGCGCCGCGTACAGGGCGTCCTTCGGCACGCGCACTTCACCCATGGTGTCGTGCTCGATGCGGTACTCGGTGTCGGTCACGTCGTCGTTCCTCCAGGTCGTTCGTTCGGTTCTCAGTTGCGGGCGTCCGCGAAGCGGGGGTCGTCGACCCGGGGGTCGTCGACATCGCCCACGATGACGACGGGGAACGCTTCCCCCTCGTCGAGTCGGTAGTTGGCCCCGACGACCGCGGTGCGGCCCTCGGCGACGGCTTCGCTGATCAGCTCGGATGCGCGGAGCAGCTCGCCGACGGTGTGGCGCAGGTGCTCACGCCCCACGAGCTCGGGGTCGACGTGGTCGGGCAGGTGTCCGTCCACAGCGGTCTGACGCTGCACGCGGCGCACCGCGGGCACGATCGGCGCGATCTGGCGCCAGATGTACGCCGGCAGGGTGGGGGCGTCGACGCCGGTGCTCTCGATCGCGGCCCCGACGGCACCGCACGCGTCGTGCGCGAGCACGACGATGAGAGGCACTTCGAGGACGCCGACGGCGTACTCGAGGCTGCCGATCACGGAGTCCGAGATGACCTGGCCGGCGTTACGGACCACGAAGAGGTCGCCGAGTCCTTCGTCGAAGATGATCTCGGCGGCCAGGCGCGAGTCGGAGCACCCGAACAGGGCGGCGGTCGGATGCTGCGAACCCGCGAGTTCGGCGCGGCGCTCGACGTCTTGACGCGGGTGCGCGGGCGCTCCGGTCACGAACCGGCGGTTGCCTTCGACCATCTGCTGCCAGACCTGGCCGGGGGTCAGGGGTGCGCTCACGGGATCTCTTTCAGCTGCTTCACCTGCGTGGACACCGACGCCGCCGCGAGTGCCGCGGTCTCGGGCGCGGCGTCACCGTAGACGAGCACGTAGTCGGGGCCGGCGGGAGTCGCCAGCGCATAGTCGATGTTGCCGGTGCCGGACGGGTTGGCCGGTCGGTAGACGTTCCAGGTGATCCCGTCGATCTCGGTGGTCTCGGTGCTCCGTGTGCCGTCGAGGACCTGAGCGACCCAGGCCTCATCGGTGTCGAAGCCCTGAGCGACACGGAGGAATCCGGACTCGCCGGACCGGACGTAGACCATCGTCCAGGCCTCGGTGCCTCCGATGCCTTCGACCGTGGCCTGGTTGACCCGCCAGCCCTCGCCGAGCGAGGGGGTCAGCACCGGGCGGCCGCGATCGGTCTCGAGGTCGGCGGCCAGCGCGGGGACATCCGGCTGGGGGCGGGGGACCGGCTCGCCGCGCGGGACCGCGGCGACGACGACGAAGACGACCGCGACGGTCACCAGCAGCGCCGCGATCAGGTTGCGGAAGGTCTTGCTCGAGCGATAGCGGCGGGACGACTCGGCCTTGCGGGCTGCGGTCTCCTCCGGAGTCTCGGGGCGGCCGAGCTCGGCGACGATGCGGGCCATCAGGCGTCCTCGCCCTCGCCGCGGGCGGCGTCGAGACGGCGCTTGGCCCCGAGCAGCCACTCTTCGCAGCGCGCGTAGAGCTGTTCGCCGCGCTCCCAGAGGGCCAGCGACTCCTCGAGCGTCGGTGCGCCCTGCTCGAGCTCGGACACGACGCGGACGAGTTCGTCGCGTGCCTGTTCGAAAGAGAGGGTCGCGACGTCCGCCGAGGGCCCGGGAGTCGTCGCGGTCATGGCATCCATCTTAGGCGGGACCCACCGACACGCCGTCGCCCGATGCCTCGCCGTCGAGCGGAGCGGCGGGCGTCTCGTCGATCTCGCCTTCCGAGCGCGCCGTCAGCGACCCACGTGCGACCGTGATGGTGAGCCCGGTTCCGGCGGGGGCTTGGCTTGCGTCGCGCACGATCGCACCGCCCTCGACCTGGGCGATCGCGTATCCGCGTGCGAGTGTCGCGAGGGGCGAGAGTGCGCGCAGGGACGCGCTCAGCTCGCGTGTCCGGCGCTGTTCGCCCTCGAGTCGACGATCGACGATGTCGCGGCCGCGGTTCGACAGCATCCACAGTTCCTGCGCCCGCGAGGTGAGCATGGCGTGCGGGGTGCGCAGCGACGGACGCGAACGGATCTGCTCGAGCTGGGCGATGTCGTGCAGCACGCGCTGCGTGAGGCGTCCGGTCAGCCGGGCGCGCAGCTGCGCGACGAGAGCCCGCTGCTCGGCGACGTCGGGAACCACGCGTTTGGCGGCGTCGGTGGGTGTGGAGGCGCGGAGGTCGGCGACCTCGTCGAGCAGGGGTCGGTCGTTCTCGTGGCCGATCGCGCTGACGACCGGCGTGGATGCCGCGGCCACCGCGCGCAACAGGCGCTCGTCGCTGAAGCCGAGAAGGGTCTGCGGATCGCCGCCCCCGCGGGCGATGATGATGACGTCGACCTCGGGGTCGGCATCCAGCGCCTTCAGCGCGGCCAGGGTCTCCGGGACGCAGCGGTCGCCCTGGACCGCGGCGTACTTCGTCCGGAAGTTCACCCGCGGCCAGCGCAGCTCGGCGTTGCGGTGCACGTCTTTCTCGGCGTCCGAGTTCTCGCCCGTGATGAGGCCGATGCAGTGGGGGAGGAAGGGCAGCTTCTTCTTGCGCACCGGGTGGAAGAGGCCCTCGGAGCGCAGCTGCACGCGTAGCCGCTCGAGTCGCTCGAGCTGTTCGCCGAGGCCGACGTGACGCATGGCGGAGATCGCGAACGAGAAGTCGCCGGTGCGGGGGAAGTAGTCCGCCTTGACGCACGCCACGACGTGGTCGCCCACCTGGAAGTCCTTGGGGAGGCGCGCGAGCGTGCTCGACCAGATACGGAACGCCACCGTGGACTCGGTGTTGAGGTCTTTCAAGCGACCGAAGACGTTGCCACCCCGACGGTTGAACGAGGTGATCTCGCCCTCGACCCACACCGAGCCCCAGCGTTCGATGAATCCGCGGATCGTGTCGTTCAGCCGCGACACCGACGTGGGGGTGTCGGTGCGCGAGTCGCGAGGGTGCACCGAGTCGGCGGGGGGTGCCTCGCCGGCTACCGTCTCGGGGTGGAACGAGGTCATGGGCTCCAGTCTGAGGGGTTCGGCCGTCGTCCAGGGGCGCCCCGGTAGAATCGAGGGGTGAGCACACCTGTCGTCCAACTGCCCGTTCCCCGGATTCCGGGTCGACGTGGGCGGCTCCAGGATATCCCGGTCAAAGGCCAGAAGAAGGTGCTGCTGGCGGCACCGCGCGGCTACTGCGCCGGTGTCGACCGCGCCGTCGTCGCCGTCGAGAAGGCCCTCGACCGCTACGGCGCCCCCGTGTACGTGCGCAAGCAGATCGTGCACAACATCCACGTGGTGACCGAGCTCGAGAAGAAGGGCGCGATCTTCGTCGAAGAGGTCGACGAGGTCCCCGAGGGCTCGCACGTCGTCTTCAGCGCGCACGGCGTGTCTCCCGCTGTGGTTTCCGCGGCGTCCGACCGCGGCCTGCAGGCCATCGACGCCACGTGCCCCCTCGTCACCAAGGTGCACCGCGAGGCCGTGCGCTTCGCGCGCGACGACTACGAAATCCTGCTGATCGGCCACGACGGCCATGAAGAGGTCGAGGGCACCGCCGGTGAGGCTCCCGAGCACGTCACCGTCGTCAACTCACCCGAGCATGCCGACACCGTCGAGGTGCGCGACCCGTCGAAGGTGGTGTGGCTCTCGCAGACGACGCTGTCGGTCGACGAGACGATGGAGACGGTTCGCCGACTCCGCCTGCGCTTCCCGCACCTGCAGGACCCGCCCTCCGACGACATCTGCTACGCCACCCAGAACCGTCAGGTCGCGATCAAGAAGGTCGCCGTCGGCGCCGACCTCGTCATCGTCGTGGGCTCCGCGAACTCCTCCAACAGCGTGCGCCTCGTCGAGGTCGCGCTCGAGCACGGCGCCAAGGCCGCTTACCGCGTCGATTACGTCGACGAGGTCAAGCAGGAGTGGCTCGACGGCGTCGAGACGGTCGGCGTCACCAGTGGCGCGTCGGTGCCCGAGGTGCTCGTGACCGAGGTGCTCGAGGAGCTCGCCGGTGCGGGTTACCGCAACGTCGAAGAAGTGCGGACCGCCGAGGAAGACCTGATCTTCTCGCTCCCGAAGGAGCTGCGTCAGGATGCCGCCGGCCAGCGCGACCAGCGGGCGCTGGGCGGCCGGGGTCGTTCGTGAGCGACGCCGACCCGCGGCCGCGTCCGCAGTTCGGGGAGTACGCGACGCCCGAGGAGCAGCAGGCTCGCATCCAGCGTCCGGAGGTGACGGAGGCGCTCGACGCGGGCGTCGCCCCGCAGCCGGCCGCTCCGGCGTCGGCCACCGGCGCACCGGCGCCGGCCCGCGGGCCCCTGGCCGACCGCGTCATCACGCTCATGCTGCTCGTCTACGGGCTGTTCTCGGTCGTCACGACGATCGTGCAGGTGCTCGACTTCCCCCACTACGCCGAGCAGGCGGCGAAGGTCCTGGGCGTCGACGCGACCTACTCGAACTTGGCCGCCGGTTTCGTCTGGGGTGCGGTGGCCGCCGTTGTCTACGGAGTCGTCTACCTCGTCACCGCGCTGCTGACCTGGCGTCGGCTCAAGCGCGGCCGCATCGCCTTCTGGATCCCTCTCGTCGGCTTCGCCGTGGCCGCGCTCGTGGGCAGCACCTGCATCGCGATCGCCGTCGTCAGCGACCCGGCCTATCTCTCCGCACTGATGGACGGCATCTCGAAATGAACCGACGGGGCCGGCATCCCGTGTTCTTCTGAGAACCCGAGAGAGGAGCCGGCCGTGGTGCGAGAAGATCACGCGCGTCTGACCGCGCTCTACGACGCCCACGCGGCCCCCGTCTGGCGGTACGTGGTCAGTCTCACGGGCGACCATGCGGGGGCGGACGACGTCGTGCAGGAGACGCTGCTGCGCGCCTGGCGGTCGCCGCGCATCATGAGCGACGATCCAGGATCGCTGCGGTCGTGGATGTTCACGGTGGCCCGTAACCTCGTCATCGACGAGGCACGCAGCGCCCGTCGGCGCCACGAGCTGGCCGTCGACGAGGTCCCGGACGCGGGGCGCGACGACGACACGGATGCCATGTTCGACGCGTTGCTCGTCGAGGAGGCGCTCTCGACCCTGACGCCCGATCACCGCGCGGTCATCGTCAGCGCGTACTACGGCGGTCGGAGCGTCGCACAGACGGCCGAGGAGCTCGGCATCCCGGCGGGGACCGTCAAGTCGCGACTGCACTACGCGGTGCGAGCGCTGCGGCTCGCCCTGCAGGAGAGGGGGGTGACGCGATGAGCGCCGATCACTCACGGATGTCCGAGTGGGACGGAGCCTACGTTCTGGGTGCCCTGTCGGCGGCGGATCGCGCGGAGTACGAGGGGCATCTCGCGATCTGCGCGGAGTGCCGGACCGCGGTCGCCGAGCTCGCGCCCACGGCGGGCCTGCTCTCGCGACTGTCGGCTGACCGCGCCCGGGCTATCGATGCGTCGAGTGGTCCGGTACCCATCGTCATGCCGCACCCCTCACTTCGGACCCGGGTCGTGCAGACCGCTCGTCGGCGTCGCGCCCGGCGGATCACGGCGTGGACACTGGCGGCATCCCTCGCCGTGGTCGCCGTGGGTGTGCCGACCGTCGTCACGATCGCCAACGCCTCCTCGTCGTCGGGGACGACTTACGCGCTCGACGAGGTCGGCGGGGCTCCGCTCGAGGCGTCGGTCAAGCTGACCCCGGTCGCGTGGGGCACCCGGATCGACCTCGTGTGCCAATACACCGGTGAGGTGCTCGACGCGCCACCCGGCGGTTGGCCCTACGCTCTGGCGGTGACCGACGACTCCGGCTCGACCTCGGTGCTCTCGACCTGGCGCGCCGGTCCCGGGGCCACGACCGAGCTCAGTGCCGGGACCGATCTCGAAGCGTCGAGCATCGGCTCGATCGAGATCCGTTCCGTCGACGGCGATCGGGTGGTCATGCGGCGAGACTTCTCGGCCCCGTAACATCGACGGATGCCACGCCTCGTCGCCGTCTGCGCCGTCCACCAGCTTCACCCGGACGCGGGGTCCGTCGGAGTGACCGCGATCGACAAGCGGGCGCTCGACGGTCCCGTTCGCCTGGGCCCGCTCGGCGTGCGCGCGGATGTCCAGGCGAGCCGCAAACACCACGGCGGGCGTGAGAAGGCGGTGTACGCCTACTCCGAGGCGGACGCCGCGTACTGGGAGGCCGAGCTGGGCCGTGATCTGCACCCGGGGTGGTTCGGTGAGAACCTCCGGGTGGAGGGCATCGACGTCAACGCGGCGCGCATCGGCGAGATCTGGCGTATCGGCGACACCGTCGAGGTCGAGGTCACCATGCCGCGCACGCCGTGCGCGACGTTCGCGCGCTGGGTCGGCGGACGCGACGCCCGAGGGTGGGTGAAGCGCTTCTCCGACGAGGGACGCCTCGGCGCTTACCTCCGGGTCCGCCGCGCGGGAGATGTCCGGGCGGGGGATGCCATCGAGGTGCTGTCGTCCCCCGAGGGGGCGCCCACGGTGCTCGAGGTTTACCGCGCCTGAGCCGGGCCCTCAGCGCCCGCGCGGGCGCGGCATCCGGGAACGACGAATGCCCCGGCCGGAGCCGGGGCATTCGCGGGAGAGAGATCGGTCAGCTCTTCGACTGGCCGTACGAACCCAGCTGCTTGGTGGCTTCGACCACGCGGACGGCCATGGCCGACTCGGCGACCTTGCCCCAGGCGCGGGGGTCGTACTGCTTCTTGTTGCCGACCTCGCCGTCGATCTTCAGCACACCCTCGTAGTTCGAGAACATGTAGCCCGCGATCGAACGGGTGAAGGCGTACTGCGTGTCGGTGTCGATGTTCATCTTGACGACGCCGTTCGCGACCGCGAGGGCGATCTCTTCGTCGCTCGAGCCGCTGCCGCCGTGGAAGACGAGGTCGAGGGGCTTGGGGCCGGTGCCGAACTTCGCGGCGATGCCCTCCTGGATCTCACCGAGCAGCTCGGGACGGAGCTTGACGCCGCCGGGCTTGTACACGCCGTGGACGTTTCCGAACGTGAGGGCCGAGATGTAGCGGCCGTTCTCGCCGAGGCCGAGGCGCTCGACGGCCTTGGTCACGTCCGCGACGGTCGTGTAAAGCGCCTCGTTGGAGCCCTCGTGCTGAACGCCGTCCTCTTCGCCGCCGACGACGCCGACCTCGATCTCGAGGATGGCGTTGATGTTCTTCATGCGGGGGAGGAGCTCGGCGGCGATGTCGATGTTCTCGTCGAGCGGAACGGCCGAGCCGTCCCACATGTGCGACTGGAAGATCGGGTTGCGGCCGGCCTTGACCTCTTCTTCGGAGGCTTCGAGCAGCGGAAGGACGAAGCCGGGCAGGGCGTCCTTGGGGCAGTGGTCGGTGTGGAGAGCGACCGTGATCGGGTAGTTCTTGGCGACCTCGGTGACGTACTTGGCGAAGGCGAGCGCGCCGGTGGCGCGGGCCTTGACCGTGTGGCCGGCGAAGTAGTCGGCGCCGCCGGTGGTGACCTGGAGGATGCCGTCAGAACCGGCCTCGGTCAGGCCCTGGAGCACCGAGTTGATGGTCTGCGAGCTCGAGACGTTGATCGCGGGGTACGCGAAGCTGCCGGCCTTGGCGCGGTCCAGCATCTCGGCGTACTGCTCAGGGGTGGCGACGGGCATTGTGCTCCTTGTGTCGTTGCGGGGACACCGTCAGCCTAGCGAAGGTGCTGGATCGTGCTGAGGCTGTCTGAAGAGGAACTGGCGGAGTATGCGCCAGTGATAAAAATCGCGATTCCTTCGTCGGCGAGCGCCGGAAATTGCCCGATTGTCACATCTCGCGTGGCTACAGTGGCCACATGGTGAGCCTGACATCCGATATGAGTCCGTTGCACCCCGATCGGAACCTGGCTCTCGAGCTGGTTCGCGCGACCGAGGCGGCATCCATCCGGGCAGTCCCCTTCATCGGTCGTGGTGACAAGGAAGCGGCGGACGGTGCGGCCGTCGACGCCATGCGCGCGTTCTTCAGCACGGTCGACTTCGACGGCACGATCGTCATCGGCGAGGGCGAGAAGGACAACGCCCCGATGCTCTACAACGGCGAGCGTGTCGGAAGCGGGCGCGGACCGCGGTGCGACGTCGCGGTCGACCCGATCGACGGCACCTCGCTCACGGCGGCGGGGCGTCAGAACGCCCTCTCGGTGATCGCCGTGTCCGACCAGGGAACGATGCTCGACGCATCGAGCGTCTTCTACATGGACAAGCTGGTCACCGGACCTGCCGGCGTCGGGGTCGTCGACATCCGGCTCCCCATCGGCGAGAACATCCGCTTGCTCGCGAAAGCCCTCGGCAAGCCCGTCGACGAGATCGTCGTGTCGGTGTTGAACCGTCCGCGTCACGAACAGCTCATCGCCGACATCCGCGCGGCCGGTGCGGGCACCCGCCTCATGAGCGACGGCGATGTCGCCGGCGGCATCAACGCGGCCCGACACAATGCCCGGACTGATATGTGCGTCGGTATCGGAGGCAGCCCGGAAGGCATCGTCACCGCGTGCGCGATCAAGGCGCTCGGTGGGCACATCCAGGGCGTGCTCGCTCCGCGCAACGACGAGGAGAAGCAGAAGGGCGTCGACGCCGGCCTCAAGGTCGACGGGACGGTCTACGAGGCCGACGACCTCGTCAAGGGCAAGAACACGATCTTCGTGGCCACCGGGGTGACGGACGGCCAGCTGGTGCAGGGCGTGCGCCGCGACGGCGACTTCATCTACACCGAGAGCGTCGTGCTCCGCGGCGCGTCGGGAACGCTTCGTCGTATTTCGTCGGAGCACCTGACGTCCAAGTGGCTCTGAATCGGTAGCGCTCCGTCTCGCTGAGCACAGCCGCCGCCCGGCCGTGCTCAGCGAGACGGCACTGACCCGGTAGTGCGTCGCGCTTGCTCGGCGGCGGAGCTCCGGCGGGAGGCGCGGCGACGGACGCGGAACGCACACCTACAGCCGGGCGTGTCGTGACGCAAGCGTGACCGGTGTCGCGGGGGTGGTCTGGCAGAATCGTGTGCAGTGTCAACGGCGACGCTGTGTTCTTCCGAGACCCGAAGGGGGATCGTCCATGGCAACTCCCACGAACCAAACCGCACCCCAGACCGGGGCGCAGGCGGTCATCGCCGACGCCGTTGACCCTGCGCGCCGCCCTGATGTGCTGCTTCGCGTCCGTCGCGACGACGGTCACGAGATCAGCGCCTGGTGGATGGTCGGCGCATTCGTCGGTGTATCCGCCGCTGTCGTCAGCCTCCTGAGTTGGGTTCCCGGCGGCTCTTGAGCCACCCCGCAGCCTCTTTGGTCATCGGTTCCGCTTAGCGCTCCTCCGCCTCGAGGCCCGCGCGGATCCGCACGTCGCCCAGATCGGCTGAGGCGACGCTTCTCTTTTCCCCGTCAGCTGCGCGGTCGGACGTCGGGCCGTCACCGATCGGTCCCGTCGCTGCGGAGTCGATGAACTCGGCGGCCGCCCAGCGACGCGGCGTCGCCTCGATCGGGGCGGGAGGGGAGACGGCGTCGAGCTTCGTTTCGTCAATCCCCGGGAATTTCCGCGCCGTCACGAGCACGCGCGACTCGAGCGATCCGGCGAACTTGTTGTAACTGTCGACCGTGCGCTCGATTGCCCGGCGGAGGTCGCCGGCGTGCCCGGCGAGGACCCCGACGCGCTCGTACAGCTCGGATCCGAGGGCGAAGAGCGCGCGCGCTTCGTCGGAGACGTCTTGCTGAGTCCACGTGAACGCGACGGTCTTCAGAACCGCCCACAGATTCACCGGTGAAGCGAGAGCCACCCGACGGGAGAACGCGTAGTCGAGAAGCGTCGGGTCTTCGTCGAGAGCCGAGGCCAGGAGCGATTCGCTCGGGATGAAGCACACCACGAACTCCGGGCTGCTCTCGAGGCCCGCCCAATAGGTCTTGCGAGCGAGAGCGTCGACGTGGCCCCGAACCGCCTTGGCGTGGCGGGTGAGCAGCGTCGCACGGCGCGCTCCCTCCTCGCCCTGCGCGGTCACCGGGATCGCGCTGGCCTGAAGATACGCGTCGAGGGGGACCTTGGCATCCACCGCCAAAGCCTTGCCACCCGGGAGCCGGACGACCATGTCGGGTCGACCCGCACCCGCGTCGGAGGTGATGGAGGCCTGCAGATCGAAATCGACGTATCGCGTGAGTCCGGCGGCCTCGACGACCCGACGCAGCTGCGTCTCTCCCCAGACGCCGCGCGTGCTCCCGGACCGCATCGCCGAAGCGAGGGCTTCTGTGGTGGCCCGCAGTGCCTCGTCGGCCTCGCGCGACATCCGCAGCTGCTCGCCGAGCGCGGAGTACTGCTCGACGCGGTCGCGCTCGAGTCCGTCGACCTTGCGCTGCATCGCCTCGAGGGTCTCGCGCACGGGGTCGAGGGCGCGCAGCACCGTCTGATCGCGACGTTCGCGTTCTTCTCGCGCGGCCTGGTCGGTGCGGGATTGCCCGACGGCCTCCCTGTAAAGGGCCATCTGATGGTCGAGTTGCGTCTGAAGTCCTGCGCGCGCGGCGTCGGCGGCGGCGACGCGGGCGAGGAGGTCGGCTCGTTCGGCGGCGGCGGTCGCGGAGGCCCGCGCGGATCCGAGGAGCCACCCACCGGCGACGCCGAGCGCGAGGGCGAGGATCACGAGAACGAGGGCGATGGCATCCATGAGGTCAGCATGCACCAGACCTCCGACATCGCCGGAAAGACGGGCCGCGAGCGTCAGGCGACGGCGCGCTCCGTCACGGGCTCGACGGCGATCTGCGACACACGGACGCCCAGGTGGGCGGCGAGGGCGTGGACATCGCCGACCCCGGCGCGGCGCGCGCAGTCGATCGTGATCTCGGCGCACGCGACCGCGTCGGCCAGCGCGTCGTGGTGGGCGAAGGGCGAGCATCCGGCTTCTTCGGCCACCAGGGGGAGGCGGTACGAGGGGAGCGTGTAGGTCTTCCGCGACATCTGCACGCTGCAGAGGTATCGATAGGGCGGACACTCGTCACCCGTCGCCGCGCACGCGCGACGCAGAACCGACATGTCGAACCCGGCGTTGTGGGCCACCAGCACGTCGGCGCCGGCGAACGCGGTGAGGCGCGCGAGCTGGGCGCTCCAGTCGGGCGCGTTCACGACATCGGCCGCCTGGATGCCGTGGATCCCCACGTTGATCGGAGCGAAGTGATCGTGTCCGGGCGGCGGTTTGATGAGCCACGCGGCGGTGGCGACGACGCGACCGTCGCGAACGCGGGCCAGACCGACCGCGCAGGCCGACGCGCCGCTGGAATTCGCCGTCTCGAAGTCGATCGCCGTGAAGTCCAGTCCCACGTGTCCACTCTGACCCGCCACGGCGACGACCCGAAGAGGCGCGCCGAGGGGCTCGGCATCCGGTGTCGGAGCCGTGCGCGACATGTCGTGCCGTCACGCGGAGTTCGTGTGCAACACGCCGGCGACACGTGTGCGACACCCCGAGGTGGTGCGACGAACTCCGCAGGACGGCACGGGGCTGCTCATGTCGGAGGCGCGGCGTAGGGTCGGAACATGAGCGCCCAGCACAAGTCGAGGTCGTTCGGACAGGCAGCAGCCGCTTACGAGTCGGGGCGGCCGGGTTACCCGCCCGAGGCGGTGGCCTGGCTGCTGGATCCCGTGCGGGAGCCGGGTCGCGCGCTCCGCGTCGCCGATGTCGGCGCCGGAACCGGCAAGCTGACTCGCACCGTGGTCGAGCTCGGCGCCGATGTGGTGGCGGTGGATCCGGATGCCGACATGCTCGCGACCCTTCGAGAGAACGCGCGCGGCGTACCCACTTTCGTCGGCACGGCCGAGCAGCTGCCACTGCCCGACTCGGGTCTCGATGCCGTCGTGATGGGCCAGGCCTGGCACTGGGTCGACGTCGAGGCGGCCTCGCGCGAGACGGCACGGGTCTTGCGCAGCGGGGGAGTGCTCGGGCTGATCTGGAACATCCGCGACGACGCTGTGGACTGGGTGCGGCGGCTCACCGAGGCCATGGGTGGCTCGAATGCCGAGGTGCTTCTCGCCACGACCGGTCCGCGCGTCGCCGAGCCGTACGAGAGCCTGGAACACCGCGAGTGGCGCTGGGAGCGACGGATCACTCTGCCCCAACTGCGCGACCTCGTCGTCTCGCGGAGCGACATCATCACGGCCGACGCCGAGCGGCGAGCAGCCATCGATGCGGCGGTCGACGGGGTGCTGGCATCCGTTCCCGGACTCGCCGACGGCGGCTCGGTTGCGCTGCCGTACGTCACCCACGCGTTCCGGGCACGACGACCGTGACGCGGGTGAGCGGGCTCCGGGCCGGGTAACCTGGACTCCCGTGGCTCTTACCATCGGAATCGTCGGCCTTCCCAACGTCGGAAAGTCGACCCTCTTCAACGCCCTGACCAAGAACTCGGTACTCGCGGCGAACTACCCGTTCGCGACCATCGAGCCGAACGTCGGGGTCGTGAACCTTCCCGATGTGCGCCTTCAGCAGCTCGCCGATGTCTTCGGCAGCGAGCGGCTCGTTCCCGCCGCGGTGTCGTTCGTCGACATCGCCGGGATCGTGCGCGGCGCGAGCGAGGGCGAGGGCCTCGGCAACCAGTTCCTCGCCAACATCCGTGAAGCGGATGCCATCGCCCAGGTCGTCCGCGGCTTCGCCGACGACGACGTGGTCCACGTCGACGGAGCGGTGAACCCCGCGAGCGACATGGAGACGATCAACGCCGAGCTGCAGCTCGCCGACCTCCAGACGCTCGAGAAGGCGATCACCCGGTACGAGAAAGAGGTCAAGGGCAAGAAGCTCGACCCCTCGGTGCTCGACGCCGCCAAGGCCGCGCAGGACGCCCTGCAGCGCGGCGTGCTGCTCTCGGCATCCGGTCTCGACCTCTCGCCGATCCGCGAGCTGGGTCTGTTGACCGCGAAGCCCTTCATCTTCGTGTTCAACGTCGACGAGGCCGTGCTCACCGATCAGGCGAAGAAGGACGAGCTCGCCGCGCTCGTCGCTCCCGCGAAGGCCGTCTTCCTGGATGCCAAGATCGAGTCCGAGCTGATCGACCTCGACCCCGAGGATGCCGCCGAGCTGCTGGCATCCACCGGCCAGGACGAGTCGGGCCTCGACCAGCTCGCGCGCATCGGCTTCGACACTCTGGGGCTGCAGACCTACCTCACCGCGGGCCCCAAGGAAGCGCGGGCGTGGACGATCCCGAAGGGCGCCAAGGCGCCTCAGGCGGCCGGCGTCATCCACACCGACTTCGAGAAGGGCTTCATCAAGGCCGAGGTCATCTCGTTCGCCGACCTGATCGAACTCGGCTCGGTCGCCGAGGCCCGGGCGAAGGGCAAGGCTCGCCTCGAGGGCAAGGACTACGTCATGCAGGACGGCGACGTGGTGGAGTTCCGCTTCAACAACTGAGTGGACCCGCGCCACGCGGGCGGAGTCGACGAGAATGGCCCAGTGAGCGATGACACTTCGCCACTGACACGTCGGCGCTGGCGTGAGGAGCACCAGCCGGCCGTCCGGCACTGGCGGCACGGATTCTTCACGAGCTTCCGGCGGAACGATCCCGTCTTCGTCGTGGCCTCGTACCTTCTCATGACAGCGGGCGCGGGAATCGGCTCAGGCGCGTTCGGCGGCGCAGGAGCGACCCGGATCACTCCTGACGAATCGGCGATCGTCATCGCCGTGAGCGCGGTTCTGATGTCGGTGGCGTTGCTGGCCGTGGCCGTCCGCCTCCCGTTCACTTCGGATCGGTCGCCGCTTTCGCTTGGCGGTACGGTCTTCGTGGGCTGCATGAGTGCGATGTCCGTGACCGTCGTCGTCGCGCGCGCCGAAGGCGTCCTGTCTTCGGCGATGTGGGCGATGTTCGGTGCCATGCTCTTGTGTGCGGTCGTCGCGGCCGTGACCCTGCCCTTTTGCTTCGTCGCCCGCTGAGCAAGCGGCCGGTAGCGCACCCAGGCAGTGAATGATCAGGTTAACGCCTCGCGTTATTAACGCTGTGCGTTATATCATGACGGGGTGATCAGGTCGTTCGGGAGCAAGGAGACCGAGCGGCTGTGGCGTCGTGAACGCGTGCCCTCGATCGATCCTCGGATCCATTCGACGGCATTGCGAAAGCTGCGTCAGGTGGGATCTGCCGAGTCGCTGGACGATCTTCGGGTTCCACCAGGAAACCGGCTCGAGGCTCTCAAGGGTGCTCGAGCGGGGCAACACAGCATCAGGATCAACGACCAGTGGCGGGTCTGCTTCGTGTGGACCGACGCTGGGCCAGAGGAGGTGGAGATCGTTGACTATCACTGACAAGATTCCTCCGGTCCACCCCGGTGAAGTTCTTCTGGAGGACTTCATCAACGGGCTGGGGATCACGCAGCACAAGCTCGCTGTCGCCATCGGGGTTCCGCCACGGCGGATCAACGAGATCGTGCACGGCGCTCGCGGGATCAGCGCGGACACCGCGCTTCGATTGTCGAGGTACTTCGGTACCTCGGCGGAGTTCTGGATCAATCTCCAGAGCTACTACGAACTCGATCGCGCCGAAGATCTCGCGGGGGAACAGATCGCCGCGATCACACCCCTCCAAGTGGCGTGACGCCGGCCGAGGGATCCGGGCGCTCGGCCCGCGTCATCGAGTGAGCGCACGCGCCTCGACGCGGAAGCCTTTTCCTCTTCAACGTCGGTGAGGCCGTGCTCGCCGATCAGGGCGGCAACCGTGTCGGTGTCGTCGCCGCCGCAGACGGCTCGTTCGATGGAATCCAGGGGTCCCGTCAGCGCGCCCTCACGAGCCCCACGGAGTACGCGGGACAGGCCTGTGTGGCGGTCCAAGCCTCAGCCGTGCCGGGCTTGACGCCCACACAGAATGCGCGCCTCGTGGACGAATGGTGTGACTTCTTCTCGGCGGGGCCGACTGGCATCCGGGATCTTTCCTTCCCCATGCGCATGCCTAAGCGCTTGTTCGCCGCTCTTGCCAGTCAAACGCAGTTGCGACGTTTGGCGGTGCTCACCGGCGTCTACGACGATCTCTGCCCCCTTGCCGCGATGACTGAACTGTGGGAACTGGAGCTCGAGTCGGCGACCTCCGTGACGTCCCTGGAGCCGGTTCGACACCTCGCGAGGCTCGAATCGCTCCGTATCGGCGGTTTGCATAGGTTGCGGGACTACTCGCCTGTGGCGGACATCACAGGGTTGCGTCAATTGGAGCTGGGCTTCGCCTACGGGCAAACCTACGCCGACTCGTACGAATTCGTCCGAGATCTCGGCTCTCTACGGATGGCGCGGCTCTGTTTGATTCCCGCCGGTCTGAGATACGAACCACTGCTTGCGCTGACTCACGTCGAGGATCTCGCCGTTTATGTGGGTGCGCGGAACCAGCGGAAGATGACTCCGACGCTCATCGACCTGGAGTGGGCGCTCCCCGGGATTCAGCGATGCAAGGCAGACATCGTCGCACGGCGGACCTATGAGTGGCGGCGCGGAGAGCGTATCGGACATTGGATCTCGGACGATGAGGGGACAGCGACTCTGGTCCGCTACGACCCGCCGAGCCTCGACTGAAGAGCGACGACGTGGTCGAAGGTGTCAGACGGCGGAGTCCGGCATAGGAACAGATCCGGCGGAGCCGACGAGATCAACGGGGCCGATTCACGAAGACCACATCGTGGAGGTCCGCTTCAACAATTGAGCAAGGGCTCGACGTAGGATCGCCGGCATGAGCGGGACCCCTCCGACCAGGCGTGTCATTCGGCTCTTCCCGGATTACGGGCGGGACTGGCCGTTGTGGGAAAACTCCACACCGACGTGGGACGTCGGATACACGACGACGCCCGCCGAGTACGGGCTTTCGAGTGCGCTGACGAGGGACCTCGCGGAGTGGAACACTCTGTGGGAGGCGAACTTCGATCCCTTCGAAGGGTGGAAGAACGAACCCGCTCGGGAGTCCTGGCGAGAATCCGGTGACCGGATCGCGACACGTCTGCAGGAGGAAGTCCGCGACTTCGCAGACGTCCAGTACGAGCCGTGGCCGCTCGGCGGCGAGCACGGTCCGTGGGGCTCGACGATCGATGGATGACGCGCGGCGTTAGTCCGTGCGCATTGGAGGTCGACGCGAGCGTCGGCGCAAACCGCCCAGGGCAGTGAGGAGGCCGGGAAGAGGTCAGTAGTGGTAACGCGCCTGCAAGATCGTGATGTGGGTGTCATTCGCGACGTAGACGAGGCGGTTCGCCTCGTCGATGCGGCGTGACCAGGCGCCGGCGAGGGCGTGTTTGAGGGCTTCGGGCTTGCCTGTTCCCTCGAACGGGTCGTCGCGGAGGATGTCGGCGATGAGCTGATTGATGCGGCGGAGGGTCTTGCGATCCTGCGTCTGCCAGTACAGGTAGTCGTCCCACCCCTCAGCTGTCCAGGCCAGCTTGCGGCCGCTCACGGCTCGACGAGGTCGTGTTCTTCGATCGCGTTGTCGCGAGCGCTTGCCAGGGCACTCAGCAGACGACGGGCGTTCTCGGGGGAGCGGAGCAGATAGCTGGTCTCGACGAGGGAGTCGTACTCGTCCTTCGACATGAGAACGGCGGAACCGCGCTTCGAGGTGATCTCGACCTCCGTGTGGTCGAGGTTGACGCGCTCGATGAGGCCGAAAAGGTCGCGGCGTGCTTCGCTCGTCGTGATGGCCATGAGTCCTCCGAAGTCGTACCAGAAATGGTACCACTCAGAGGTTTGGCGGAGGCCGCCGGGGTGAGCCGCGGAGCGCGACGACCCGCTAGCCCCACGCCGAGACGGCCGACGCCCCCACCGCGAGCCGCGCGCGCCGGGCGAGCTCTGCCGCGTCGATACCCGGCCACCCGTGCAGAACGGCCGTGTGCGAGTCGGGGAGTGCTTCCGCGCCCCAGACGGCGCCGGCGAGAGAACCGGCGATCGCCGCGACCGTGTCGGTGTCGTTTCCGCCGCGGACCGCGCGCTCGATGGCATCCAGGGGTCCGTCGGCACCGGAGACCGCGGCCAGCGCACCCTGGAACGCGCGCACGACCCAGCCGTTCGCATCCCGGAAGTCGCGCGGGTGACGGCCGGAAACCAGGGCTTCGTCGATCAGCGCCGCCCACCGGTCGCGACGGTCCTGCGGCACGACGTCGAGCTGTCCGCGCATGTCGAGTTCGCCGGTCAGGATGGCATGACGGATGGCCGCGCCCCACAGGGCGCACGCATCGACGTTGTCGTCTTCCCAGTGCGTGAGTTGCGCGACCGCCGCCGCCGCGGCGGTCAGATCGGGACGGTCGAGGTAGCCGAGGGCGACGGGACCGGTTCGCATCAGCGACCCGTTGCCGCCGCTTCGTCCTGTCTCGTCATGCACGGCGCGAGCGGCTGTGCGGATGGCATCCATCGTCGGGGGCGACGGGATACGGCCGAGGACGTGCCGGGTCTGCGCACCCACGTCGAGGGCGCTCTCAGCCCAGCCCTGCCACGCTGCGACGATGCGCTCGAGTGCGGCAGGGTCGGTGAGTCGGCGCCCCGCGGCCAGCTCGTCGAGCACCGGGATCGCCATGCTCGTGTCGTCGGTCCACTCTCCGGCTCCGTGGCCGAAGTGCCCGACGCCGAACTCGGGGGTGACCTCGTCGGGGAGTGCCGGGCCGAACTCGTACGCCGAGCCGAGAGCATCGCCGGCGGCCGACACGATGATGGTTCCGACGGCGCGATCCATCTGGGCGGGGGAGAGGTGTGCCATCGTCCCAGCGTACGAGCACCTCTGCGCGCGGGCGCTGCGTCCGAACGGACACCTTGTCCAGCCCCGCCGAGGACCCGCGCGCTTTCGTAAACCGGCGGCCGTGAATGCGCCGAACCCCCGCACCGCCTTCATCCCGCCCGGGTGGGCGACTCCCTTCGCCTCGCGGAAGCGCCTGCAGTTGCTTCCCGCGGAGATGTTCAACCGCACCTTCGAGCGCGCGCCGGACGACTGGCTGCACGTCGCACCTTTGCGGCGGCCACCGCTGATCCTCACGATCGCGTTCGGCCTCATCACCCTCATGTGCGGGTGGATCGTATGGGGCGTGCTCGCGCAGGCAGGGACGACCCCGTCGATGCAGGGGCCCATGCCCTACGTGATCGCCGTGATGTTCGGCATCCTGGGTCTGTTCGCCGTGATCGTGTTCCTCAATCTGATCGCTGCCTCGCGCAGCCGCGCCTCGTGGGGCAACCGCCAGTGCATCGCGGTCGGACGCAGCGGAATCGCGGTGCGCTACCAGGGGGTGGCGGTGAACATCCCGTGGGACGAGGTGACGGGCATCTGGGCCACGACGACCAACTCGACCGGTGTGTCGCAGGCCGGCCTGATCAAGACGCCGGTCCTGCGCATCGAGCGGGACACGGGCGACGGCACGGAGGGCGTGCTCGGTTCTTGGAACATCGCGCCTTTCGTTCTGGATGCCGCGCCCCAGGCGACCTACGCGGCCGTGCACTTCTCCCGGCTCACGCCCGCCGCGCGTCACGAGCTCGGGACGACCCTCGGTCAGCAGAGGATCGACGGCTTCGCGGGCTACGCACCCACCACGGTCGCGCCACGGGGATAGTCTCGAGCGTCAGCCGCCGAGCTCGGAGGGATGAGTCAGCCGCCACCACAGCGTCGGCTCCTCGATCGCCCCCGAGATCTTCACGTCGGCCGAGGCGGTGTTCGGCCCCGCCGTCCAGGTGATCGTGCCGACCTTCTCTCCGTCGGCGTACTTCTCCGGCGTCGTCGTGTCGAGCGAGGTGGCCACGGGCGTGTCCGACCACGTCATGATCGAGGCGTTCTGCGCCATGACGACCTTCGCCGACGATCCCCAGGGGGTCGTGATCTCACCCACCTCGGCGCCGGCCGTCCCCACCTGAAGCGTGTGGAATCCATCCCGGATGCTCTCGAGAAGGACGACGACGTCCTGATTCGCGCTCGCTCGGGTCTCGCCGCCGAGCCGGACGCCGAGGACGTGCAGCGGCGCCCCGATGCCGACGTCGAGAACCGACGTGAACAGAAGATTGAAGGTGCCGTCGCCGAGGTTGCCCGTCTTCAATCCCGTGACGCCCGAGGTGCCGAGAAGGGCGTTGGTGTTCTCGATGTTCCCGGGGCCCGCGGGCAGGTCGACCCACGGCGTCGCGGCGATGGCGGCGATCGTCGGGTTGGCCGCGGCGATCCGGCCGAGGGCGAGGAGGTCGCTCGGCGTGCTCGTGTTGCGTTCGTCGATGCCCGTGGCATCCACGATCCGCGTCGAGTTCAACCCGTTCCGGCTCAGCCAGGAGCGTGCGGCGTCGACGTAGGCGCCTTCCGAGCCGTAGGCCCAGCGGGCGATCGCTGTGGCGTAGTTGCTCGCCGACGGCAGGAGCATGGTCTCGAGCGAGTCGTGCAACGACAGCTTGAGCCCGTCGGGCATCCGCGCGATCGTCGCGCCGCGGACGTAGTACTGGTCGTAGAGGTCGGTATCGGCTTCGGTGTAGGCGATCGTCGGCCCGGGATCGTTCGCGTCTGCCAGCGGGTGAGCGTCGAGCACGACGAGCGCGGTGACGAGTTTCGCGATGCTCGCGATGGGTCGCGCATCGTCGCCCCCCGACGACAACCATGCGCCGGCGGCATCCGGTCCGAGGTAGGACTCACCACCCGCGACACTGACGAGCATCGAGCCGGAGGCGGGGAGCCTCACCTCGGCCTTTGCGCCGGGGGTGACGCTGGGGGCGGAAGACGTGACCGTCGGGGCAGCCAACGGCGCCGCCGAAGCCCACCAGACGTAGCCGCCGCTTCCGCCGAAGACCACCAGCACGAGGACGAGGAAGACGATCAGGGCGATGCGTCCACCGCGTCCGCTCGGGCGTTCGACCTCATTCGCGCCGTCGAGCAGATCGCCGAAAGGACTGTCCTCGCTCATTGCCCACCGAAATCGTTCGCCGGGACGCGAATGGATGCCACGGTGTCGCCGTCCATCTCGAGGGCGATGAACTTCGTCCCCACGCTGTCCGGTCGCTCCGAAGAGGACGTGCCCGGGACCTCGCGAACGTCGATGCGCAGCTCGTGCCCGGAACCCGGGAGGGCCCCAGCGGCCACGGCTTCGGCGCGCGTCGACCCGACAGCAAGGCCGTGGGCGGTGCGGACGGGGTGCCCGTTCACCTCGGCTGCGGTGATCGACACCGAGCCTTCGTCAGCTGCCAGGAGCAGCCGCAGTCCGGGCCAGTCGTGGGCGACGATGCCCTCCGCCGAGGGCGAATCGGACCTCGCCGGGTCGGCGCCGAGCGCCGACCGCCAACCGTCCACGGCCTCAGCTTCATAGCCCAGTGGTTCTTGCGCGGTGCCGCCCTCGACGGTGGCGTGCTCGAGCCCGACGACGATCGCGGATGCCACCGAGACGACCTCGACGGCGGGAAGCGCCTCCGATCGAGCGGTGGGAAGGGTGGCGACGTCCATCAAGCCGGAGGAGGTCGGCTCCGAGGTACACGAGACGTGCGTGAGCGTCAAACCGAGGAGTGCGGTGGCGCCGGCGAGAGCGGTTCGAAGGGGACGCACGGTTTCGAACCTAGTCGTGCATCGCCGTCTGTTCCCCACTCGATCCGGAAATTCAACCCCCCTGAAACATGACATCGAGCGACATAGCCTGGCCGCATCGGGAAAGACCCGAGAATGACGCGGGAGGAGCCGACATGGGACTCGACGACAAGATCAAGAACGCCGCTGAAGACCTCACCGGCAAGGCGAAGGAAGCCTGGGGCAAGGCCACGGACAACGAGCGACTCGAAGCCGAGGGCCAGGCCGAGCAGAGCAAGGCCAACGTCAAGAAGGCCGGCGAGAACGTCAAGGACGCCTTCAAGTAAGTCGCCCTCCCCGAATGCCCCGACCCCGGCGGTCGGGGCATTCGTCGTTTCCGCCGCTCGTCGTTTCCCCCGCGATAATGGCGGAATGACCGATGCTGTTCCCACCGAGACCCCCACTCCGGTCTCGGGTACCCCCGTCGTCCTGCGTGCCCACGGCTACGAGGCCGCGATCGCAAGCGTCGGGGCCTCGTTGCGCTCCCTCACGTTCGACGGTCGCGATCTCGTCGTCCCCTTCGCTGAGGACGAGGTCCGCCCCGCGTACCGGGGAACGACCCTCGCGCCGTGGCCGAATCGCGTGGTCGACGGCATCCACCGTTTCGGCGGCGACGAGCACCAGCTCGCCCTGACCGAACCCAACCGGGCGCACGCCCTGCACGGGCTTCTGTCGTGGGTGAGCTGGAACGTCCTCGACGCCTCTGACGATGCGGTGACGCTCACCGCGACCGTTCCGGCTCAGGCCGGGTACCCCTGGTGGCTCGTCGTGTCGACGACGTACCGCCTGGATGCCGACGGTCTGACACAGACGGTCCGGGCGACGAACCTCGCGGACACGCCTGCTCCGTGGGGCACGGGTCCGCATCCCTACCTCGTCGCGGGGCCCGCGACGCTGGACGAGTGGACGCTGGAGCTTCCCGCCGACACCGTCCTGGAGGTGACGCCGGACCGCCTCGCGCCGGTGGGACTGGCATCCGTCACCGTCGACGCGGAGCGTTTCGACTTCCGCGAACCGCGCGTGCTCGGCGCGGTCGAGATCGACCACGCGTACACGGGGTTGATCCGGGATGCCGGCGCTCGCGCGACCGTCACGCTCACCGACCCCTCGGGAACCGGCGTGGCGATGTCGTGGGACGAGTCCTGCCCGTGGGTGCAGATCCACACCGCCGATCTTCCCGCGGGACCCGGAACCCCGGGGCACCGCGCGGGACTCGCCGTCGAGCCCATGACCTGCGCTCCCGATGCCTTCAACGACGACTCCTACGACTACGACACCGGGCTGATCGCCCTGGCTCCGGGCGCTTCGTCCGAGGCCGGGTGGACGATCTCGGCGCGCTGAGGCGCTCTCACGAAGAACCGCCCCGACGCTCTCGCGACGGGGCGGTTCTTCGTGAGCGGGTCAGACGACCTGTGCGCCGCACATGCCGCAGTCGCCGCCCGCCGAGACCTCGACGAAGCAGTCGGGACACATGGTCCGCATCGGGCGGTCGGTGACCGCGACGGCCTTCGGGCTGCTCGGGCGCCGCTCCGCGCGGGGTGCCGCGGTGCGGGCGCGCTTGACGTCGACGGGTGCCGGCGGCGGGGGAGCGGCGGCGGGCTTGTGCGTCTCGCAGTAGAAGCGTACGAAGCCGCCGTGGTGCTTCGGATGGCGGTGCTTGACCGCCCAGAGCTCGGTGCGTTCGATCAGTTCGCCGGCCGTGCCGCACGCCACGCAGCGCGTGGGTTCGCCGGGAACCACGTCGGCAACGAGGACCGGAACGTCGAAGGCGATGGCATCCCTCCAGTCGGAGGAGGACACGATCTTCATGGGGGGCCCTTCCGGAGGCGGTTCGGGCCGCCTTCCTCTTAACGGTACGCCCCCGCCCGGGCCCGGTGCGACGGTCTCTCCTCCCTGAGGGGGTGGACATCGCCTCGGAGGCGGCCGATAGGTTGGAAAGAATTCCCCCGTACCGCTTCGTGCGGTGCCTGTCGAAGGAGAACCATGGAAATTGCTGCTCTGGGGGCGATCGGCATCGTCGTGGTCATCGCACTCGTCGTCGTCATCGTCGTCTTCCTCATCATCGCGGGGCTGATCCGCGGCTGGTACCGCGTCGCCAAGGCCGATGAAGCCCTGGTCATCGTGGGTAAGCGCCAGAGAGGCGCGGACGGCGAGTCGTCCCGCATCACCGTCATCACCGGTGGCGGCGCGATCGTCAACCCGCTCACGCAGCGCGGCGAGATGATCTCGCTGCGGGCTCGCCAGATCAAGATGGAGCCGACCGCTCAGTCGTCCAACGGCGTCACCGTCAACGTCAGCGGCGTCGCCCTCGTGAAGATCGGCTCGGACCCCGAATCGGTGCGTCGTGCGGCCGAGCGTTTCGCTTCGCAGGACAAGGCCATCGAGCAGTTCACCACCGAGCAGCTCGAGGGTGCGCTCCGTGGCGTCGTCGCCACGCTGACGGTCGAGGAGCTCATGCGCGACCGTCAGCGTCTGTCGGATCAGATCGCCGAGGGCATCAAGGGCGACCTCTCGTCGCAGGGCCTGATCCTCGACTCGTTCCAGATCCAGGGCGTCACCGACGGCAACGGCTACATCGCCGCGCTCGGCGCGACGGAGGTCGAGCGCGTGAAGCGTGAGGCCGAGGTCGCCCGCATCAACGCCGTGCGTGAGATCCGCGCGCGCCAGATCGCGACCGACGAGGCGAACCTCATCGAGCAGACGAAGCTCGACAAGAACAGCGCCGCGGCCAAGGCCGAGGTCGGTCGCGCCAACGCGGAGGCCGAGCAGGCCGAGGCGCTCACGCGCGCGGAGCGGCGCCAGGCCGTTCTGCAGCAGGAAGCGCAGAACACGCAGGCGCGTCTGGAGTCCGAGGTCGCCCGCGTCGCCGACGCCGACCTGTACCAGCGCCAGAAGGATGCCGACGCCGAGGCGTACGCGCAGATCAAGGCGGCCGAGGCCCGCGCCCAGATCGCCGAGCAGGAAGCGGCCGCCGTCCGCGTGCGTGCCGAGGCCGACGCCCAGGCCGTCCGTTTGGCCGGTGAGGCCCGCGCCGAGGCGATCCGCGCCGAAGCCGAGGCGCTCTCGCACAACCAGGAGGCCCTGCTCGCGCAGCGCGCCCTGGAGTCGCTGGTGCCGATGATGGCGGAGTTCGCCAAGGGCTACGACCGCGTCGGCAACATCACGGTGCTGGGCGGAGAGGGAGCGAGCGGCCACCTGGCGACGGAGTCGGCAACGGGTCTGCGGTCGTCGTTCGAGGCGGTTCGGGCAGCGACCGGCATCGACCTGACGCAGATCATCCAGGGCCGCGCCGTCGCGGATGCGTTCGCGACGGCCCAGCGATCGGGGGAGAAGGCGCCGGCCGCTGCGCCGTCGTTCCCGGCCCCGACCACGGACCCCACGGCGGCGGCGACCGCGCCCGAGACCGAGGGCTGAGAGGCCGGATCGTGCCCGAGGCACCCGAAGTCGAGGCGCTCACGCTGTTCCTGCGTGAGCGCCTCGGCGGTCACATCGTCCGCGAGGTCGACCTCGTGGAGGGCCGCGCGTTGAAGACCCGCGGTCGGCCGCTCACCGAACTGATCGGACGCCCCGTCACGGGAGCGACCCGCCACGGGAAGCACCTCGACCTCGATCTCGACGGCGTGCACCTCGGGATCGGTTTCGGTCGCGCCGGATGGGCGACGTGGCGCGAGCTGTCGGACGCGGATGCCGAGTCGCCGGCGCCCGAGATCGCCCGATTCGTGTTCGATCACGGCATCCTGGGCATCACCGATGCGGGCGAGTGGCTCTCTGTGCAGCTCCACGTCGTGGATGCGCCCGACGACGTGCCGGCGGTGGCGAAGCTGGGACCGGATGCCATCGACCCGGGCTACTCGCGGGGAATGCTCGCGGAGGCCCTCGGGGGCCGCCGCAAACAGCTCAAGGCGCTGCTTCAGGAGCAGGAGACGCTGGCGGGGATCGGCAACGCGTACTCGGACGAGATCCTGTATGCGGCGCGGCTCTCGCCGACGGCGCACGCCTCGGCCCTGAGCGAGGACGACATCACGAGGCTGCATCTGGCGCTGCACGACACGCTCACGGCCGCGGTGATCGCGCGTCGCGGAGTGCCCATCGCCGAGCAGAAGGCGGCGAAGGTCGCGTCGATGCGGGTCCACGGTCGGACCGGTGAGCCGTGCCCCGAGGGCGACGGCGTGATCGAGGACATCCCCGGCACAAAGGGCGCCGGCCAGTGGTGCCCGTCGTGCCAGGTCCTGCCCGACGGCTCGGCGTGACGGCTCGCCGTGACGGCTCGGCGTGACGACAACGGCCCCGCACCGAGGTGCGGGGCCGTTCTGCTCGGGAGGGTCAGGCCGTCTGGCCCGCGTGGCGGCCCTCAGCGACCTCTTCCACGAGCTTGGCGTTGAACGCGGGCAGGTCGTCGGGGTTGCGGCTCGAGACCAGACCCTGGTCGACGTGGACCTCCTCGTCGACCCACGTCGCTCCCGCGTTGCGCAGATCGGTCTGCAGCGTCGGGTAGCTGGTCAGCGTCCGACCCTTGAGGACGTCGGCCTCCGTGAGGATCCACCCGCCGTGGCAGATGACGGCGACGGGCTTGTGCTGCTCGAAGAAGTCGCGAGTGAACGACACGGCATCCGTCACGATGCGGATGTCGTCCGCGTTCTGGACGCCACCGGGAAGCACGAGGGCATCGAAGTCGCCGGCCGACGCCGAGGAGACGTCCAGGTCGACCTTCTGCTCGTGGCCCTTCTCACCCGTGATGCTGCCCTCGCTCGGCGAGACGAGCACGGCCTCCGCGCCCGCCGAGGTCACGGCCTCCCAGGGGCTGGTGAGCTCGCTGTCTTCGAAACCGTCGGTGAGCAGGAATGCGATGCGCTTGCCGCTGAGATCGGTCATGGTTCGACTCTCTCTTTCTCGATCGGGGTCTCTCCGCGCGGTGGACCGCGGGACCATCCCGACCGGGTTCTCGATCGGGGTGTTCCCACGCTATGAACGGCGGGACCGCCTCGAACGGGGGTTGCGGATGCCGAGAGCCGGCGTTACGGCGCGGCCCCGCCTCGCGCGCACGGGCGTAGCATGGAGCGCATGTCCGGTGACACCATGTCTGACACGACCTCCGCTTCCAAGCCCGTTCTCACTCTCCTGAACGGCCCGGGCGACGAGGCGCAGAAGTCGTCCCGTCCCGCGTCGCAGTGCTGCGGCGGGGGTTCCTGCTCGCTCTGAGCAGACGGCGTTCGCCTCGCGTCAGTGGCCGACGGAAGCGGATCCCTCGACCTGATCCGCGGGCTTGCGGATGACGAAGGCACCTGCGATGAGCGGGAGCGAGATGATCGCGGCGATCATGAACGCGGTGCGCGTGCCCGTGGCATCCGCCTCGATCCCCTCGCCGGTCGCGGCCGACACGGACGACATCACCGTGATCAGGAGCGCGATGCCCGCCGCTCCCGCCACCTGCTGCACGGTTCCGACGACGGCCGAGCCGTAGGAGTAGAACCGCGGCTCGAGCGAGCCGAGCGACGCCGTGAACAGCGGCGTGAACGACAGGGCGAGACCGATCATCATCACCGTCTGCACCACGATGAGCAGAGCGAACGACGTCTCGGTACCGACCGTCGTGTAGAACCACAGCGTGGCGCTGACGATGACGGCGCCGGGGACGAGCAGCACCTGCGTGCCGAACCGGTCGTAGATGCGACCGATCACCGGGCCGGCGAGACCCATCACGAGCGAACCGGGCAGGACCGCGAGACCCGTTTCAAGCGGGGTCTTGCCGAGCACCGTCTGCAGGTACAGCGGCAGGAGCGTGATCGCGCCGAAGAACGCCAGCGACATCACACCCAGCTGTGCGACGGTCAGCGTGAAGGCACCCGAGCGGAACACCCGGAGATCCAGCAGCGCGGAGTCGGTGCGCTGCAGGCGGATCTGACGCCAGATGAACGCGCCGAGACCGAGCACCCCGATCGTCAGGGCGGCGATCAGGGACACGAGCGAGGTCGAGGCGGCATCCGGGTCGCCGCCGTGACCGCCGCCGATCTGGCTGAGCCCGAAGACGAGGCCGCCGAAGCCGAGAGCCGACAGGATCACGGATGCCACATCGATCGGGGCCGTGCGGGTCTCGCCGAGGTTGTGGATCCAGCGCGCGCCGACGAAGAGCGAGACGAGGGCGATCGGCAAGACGATCCCGAAGATCCAGTGCCAGCCGAGGGACTGCAGGATCAGGCCCGACATCGTCGGACCGATGGCCGGCGCGAGCGCCATGACGATGCTGACGCGACCCATCATGCGGCCGCGGTGCTGCGGCGGCACGATGGTCATGATCGTCGTCATCAACAGCGGCATCATGATCGCGGTACCGGATGCCTGGATCACCCGCGCGACCACGAGGAGCTCGAAGCCCGGCGAGAGGAATGCCACGAGGGTTCCGGTCGAGAACAGCGTCATCGCGGTGATGAACACCTGTCGCGTGGTGAAGCGCTGCAGCAGGAATCCCGTGATCGGGATGACGACGGCCATCGTCAGCATGAACGCGGTGGTGAGCCACTGCGCGGAGACCGCGGTGATGCCGAGGTCGCGGATGAGGAACGGGATCGCGACGTTCATCGTCGTCTCGTTCAGCATCGCCACGAAAGCGGCGGTGAGCAGCAGCCAGATCACGCGGCTCTGCGCGGTCGTGACGCCCGAGGCGGTGGACGGGGGTGCGGTGGTGGTGCCGGTGGCGGCCATGACGAGGTCCTTTGCGTGCGGGGGGCTTCGTGGCGCCAGAACGGCGACGTGCTCCGGTGGCAACGGTGCCCAGCGGCGAGATATTCCACCGTCGAAGAAATTCGAGGAAAGAGATGCGGGTCACCGAGCCTAGCCGCCGGGGCCACGGGCCGAGCGGCGAGAGCCGATGTCGGTGAGCGGACGTAGGCTGGCCCGCATGGGCCCAGGTGGAGTCGGCGGAAGCATGTTCCGCGGTGTCGATGCGGCCGAGCAGCGTCGACGCAACGCTCAGGCGCCCCGTGTCGCGAATCTCGGTAAGCGCGTCGTCGACCTCTTCCGGCCGTACCGGGGGCGAATCGCGATCACGGTGCTGCTCGTGATCGTGGCGTCGGCGGTCGGCGTCATCCCGCCCCTGCTCGTGCAGCGCATCTTCGATGACGCGCTCTTCCCGATCGACGGCACGCCGCCGGATCTGGCTCTGCTCAGCCTTCTCGTGAGCGTGATGATCGCGTTGTTCCTGCTCTCGGCGGGATTGAACGTGGCGCAGACGTGGTTCACCGCCACGGTCGGGAACCGTGTCACGGGTGATCTGCGTACCCGGCTGTTCGATCACCTGCAGGCGATGGAGCTCGGTTTCTTCACCCGCACGAAGACCGGTGTGATCCAGTCGCGGCTGCAGAACGACGTCGGGGGTGTGTCCGGTGTGCTCACCAACACCGTCACGAGCATCCTGGGCAACGCGGTCACCGTCATCGCCTCGCTCGTGGCCATGATCCTCATCGATTGGCGGCTCACACTGATCGCCGTCGCCCTCATGCCGTTCCTCATCTTCGTGCAGCGGCGCGTGGGACAGGTGCGCGCGCGGATCGCGGGAGAGACCCAGGAGTCGCTGTCCGAGCTGTCCGCGATCACGCAAGAGACGCTGAGCGTGTCCGGCATCCTGTTGTCGAAGTCGTTCAACCGGCAACGAACGGAGTCGGCCCGCTTCGACGCCGAGAACGACAACCAGGTGCACCTCCAGGTCCGGCGCGCGATGAGCGGCCAGGGCTTCTTCGCGGTGGTGCAGGTCATCATGTCGAGCGTCCCCGCCGTGATCTACCTCGTCGCCGGCTTCCTGATCGCCGGGGGGACCGGGGCGATCACCGCGGGCACCATCGTGGCGTTCACGACGGTCCAGGCTCGGCTGCTCATGCCGCTCATGGGGCTCATGCGCGTGGCGCTCGACGTGCAGACGTCGTCCGCGTTGTTCGCGCGCATCTTCGAGTACCTCGACCTGCGCCCCGCGATCGTCGACGCGCCCGACGCGCTGCCCGTGTCCGCCGCCCCCGGGCCGGTGGGGCGGATCGAGTTCCGCGATGTCGAGTTCCGCTACCCCGATGCGCCCGTGCATGCGCGTCCCACTCTCGACGGTGTGTCGTTCACGGTCGAACCCGGCCAGCACGTCGCCTTCGTCGGACCATCGGGTGCGGGCAAGACGACGATCCTCTATCTGACCCCCCGGATGTACGAGGCGAGCGCGGGATCGGTGATGTTCTCGGGAGCGGATGTGCGAACGCTCGACCGGGCGTCGATCATCGACGAGATAGGAATCGTGTCGCAGGAGACCTACCTCTTCCACGCGACCGTGCGCGAGAACCTCCGCTACGCGCGCCCCGACGCGACCGACGACGAGATCGAGGCCGCGTGTCGCGCGGCGAACATCCATCACGTGATCGCCGGGTTCGAGGCGGGATACGACACCGTCGTCGGAGAGCGCGGATACCGTCTCTCCGGCGGAGAGAAGCAGCGCATCGCCATCGCGCGTGTGCTGCTGAAAGACCCCCCGGTGCTTCTCCTCGACGAGGCGACGAGCGCTCTCGACACGGTGTCGGAGCGGATCGTGCAGGAGGCGCTCGAGACCGCCTCCCATGGCCGGACGACCCTGTCGATCGCCCATCGGTTGTCCACGGTGATCGGTGCGGATCGAATCCACGTCGTGGACGCGGGGCGCATCGTCGAGTCGGGCACGCACGCCGAGCTCCTCGCCGCGGGCGGTCTGTACGCGAGCCTCGCGGCCGAGCAGCTCGCGGCGACGTTCGTGCTCGCGGAGGAGGAGCGGGATGCCGCGGGCCTCGCCCGCGCGGCGCTGCCCGCGCGTCGTGCCGACGAGGCGCCCGCCTGAGCTGTGGCGCGCGGGTGACTTCGAGCCGGCGAAAGGCCCGGAGCGCGGTGTGGACCGGTGGCTTCGACAGGCTCAGCCACCTGTGTGGGCTCAGCCACCTGTGTGGGCTCAGCCACCTGTGTGGGCTCAGCCACCTGTGTGGGCTCAGCCACCTGTGTGGGCTCGGCCACT
Source organism: Microbacterium sp. NPDC086615 (assembly GCF_040686055.1). Taxonomy (NCBI): domain Bacteria; kingdom Bacillati; phylum Actinomycetota; class Actinomycetes; order Micrococcales; family Microbacteriaceae; genus Microbacterium; species Microbacterium sp. NPDC086615. Next base: position 138,623 of record NZ_JBFBJJ010000001.1, on the reverse strand, counting down.
TGTGCGCGAGTCCCTGACAGCGGGCGTTCTGGGCCTCCTGCGAGGTCCCTGAGCCTGTCGAAGGGACCGCCCCGCGGCGTCAGCCGGGCAGCGTCTCCAGGAACGCCTCGAGAGCGATGCGATACGCGGGATCCGGGTGCGTCTCGGCGATGCGGAGCAGCGGAGGGAGGTCGAGCGTACGGATCAGCGCTCCCCGCTGCGCGATCGCCGCGTCCGCCCCGGCCGCTCGCAGCACCGCGATACCTTCGCCGAGGGCTTCGAGGTAGTCGCGCAGCACGTCGAGCTCGCCGAGGCGCTGCGTGATCGAGCCTCCGTCGCGGCGCTGCCGCCACTCGACGACGACGTCGGGGATCACGTCGAAGGCCTCGGCGCGCGTGTACATCCGCTGCGCCAGCACCTGATCCTCGTAGTACCGCCCCTCGGGGAAGCGGAGATCGTGCTCGCGCCAGAAGGCCGTGCGGCTCAGCTTCGACCACGCGACGATGTTCCCGGATGCTGCGGGGTGCGCCGCGAGCGTGGTCCGCTCCCGCGCCGGGTCGGTGGCGGCCGCGACCCAGGGCTGGACCTCGCCCGCGGTGTAGCCCGGGCCCTCGGCATCCGGTCGGAGGCGCACGTATGCCCCCACCACGAAATCGCTGCTCGTGCGATCGAGCGTGTCCGCCAGCCGGGTCAGGGCGTCGGGTCGCAGGAGGTCGTCGGCGTCGAGGAAGGCCGTGTACGGCGTCTCGACCCGCGCGAGCCCGGTGTTCCGCGCCGCGCCGAGTCCGCGTTGCGTCTCGTGGCGGACGACGCGGAAGCGCGGGTCGGCGGCTGCCGCGTCCGCGAACAGGTGCCGGGTGTCGTCGGTGGACGCGTCGTCGACGAGCACCGCGGTCCACTGTCGATGGGTTTGCGCGCAGAGGGAGCCGAGGGCCTCTTCTGCGTAATCGGCGACGTTGAAGCCGGGAATGATGACAGTGACGCCCGTGGTGCTCACTCGGGCGATCCTACGGCGGTCACGGCAGCCTGGACCGCTCGAGCGACCGGTTCCAAGGAAGCCGTCAGCCCGTGCGGGAGGGTGAACCTGACCGCGGTGCGCGCCTCGTCGTGGGGGAGGCCGAGCGCCAGGAGGACGTGCGAGGCTTCGTCGCTGCCCGCAGCGCATGCCGACCCGCTGGACGACACGATGCCGCGACGTTCCAGCTCGAGCAGGACGGTTTCGCCGTTCGTGCCCGGGAAGACGAAGCTCGCGGTGGCCGGAAGGCGCCGAGACGGGTGTCCGGTGAGCCGCGCACCCGGGACCAGGTCGAGCACCCGCGCGGTGAACTCGTCGCGCAGACCCGAGACGCGCTCGGCCTCGTCGGCGCGTTCGGCCTCGGCGAGTTCCAGCGCGCGGGCGATCGCGACCGCGCCCGCGACGTCGGGGGTGCCGGATCGGCGTCCGCGTTCCTGCCCCCCGCCGTGCAGCAGCGGTTCGAAAGGGAGACGCCCCCGCACGGCGAGGATCCCCGTGCCCTTCGGGGCGCCGATCTTGTGCCCGGCGACCGTGAGCGCGTCGGCCCCGAGTCCCGCGAGGGGAAGCCACCCCGCGGCCTGGACGGCGTCGAGGTGCACGGGGACGCGGCGGTCGTGGGCGACGGCGACGAGGGCGGCGGCATCCTGCACCGTGCCGATCTCGTTGTTCGCGTATCCGACGCTCACCAGTGCGGTGTCATCGCGGAGCGCGCCGGCGAGCGTATCCGGAGTCAGGGTGCCGGTCGAGTCGACCCGGGCGTGCGTGACGTCGACTCCGTGCAGACGAGCGAGGTAGTCCGCTGACGCGAGGACGGACTCGTGCTCGATCGCGGTCGTGACGAGGTGCTTCTTGCCGGAGCCGAGGACGAGTCCCTTGATCGCGGCGTTGTTGGACTCGGTGCCGCCGGAGGTGAAGAGAATGTCGCTCGTCCGCATCCCGAGCACTCCGGCGACGCGTGATCGCGCGTCGTCCAGGGCGGATGCCGCTGCCTCGCCGACCTCGTGATGGCTCGACGGATTACCGAAGAACCGCGTGAGGTAGGGCGCCATGGCCTCGAGCACTTCGGGGCGCACGGGGGTTGTGGCGGCGTTGTCGAGGTAGAGGCTCACGCCGTCTCGATCTGGATGTCCAGGCCCAGGTCGAGCGCGGGAGCGGAGTGGGTGAGAGCGCCGACCGAGATGACGTCGACGCCCGTTTCGGCGATGGCGCGGACGGTGTCGAGCGTCACGCCGCCCGAGGCTTCGACCTGAGCGGCGCCGGCGATGCGGGCGACGCCGAGACGCAGGTCGTCGAGGGAGAAGTTGTCGAGCATGATCGTGCCGACGCCGGCGGCCAGCACCGCGTCGATCTGGTCGAGCCGGTCGACCTCGACCTCGACGTGCGTGGTGTGGGGGAGGCGGGCGATCGCCCCTTCGAGCGCCTGCGTGACGGACAGCCCTCCGGAGGTGAGCACGGCGAGGTGGTTGTCCTTGGCCATGACCGCGTCGGAGAGCGAGAAGCGGTGGTTGTGTCCTCCGCCGTCACGCACTGCCTGGCGCTCGATCGCGCGAAGGCCCGGTGTGGTCTTGCGCGTGTCGACGATGCGTGCACCGGTGTGCGCGACTTCGGCGACGTACCGGCTGGTGAGGGTCGCGATGCCGGACATCCGCTGCACGAAGTTCAGCCCGATGCGCTCGGCGGTGAGCACGGCGCGCGCGGGACCCGAGACCGTCGCCAGCGTGTCGCCCGGGGCGAACCGCTCGCCGTCGGCCACGTGCTGCTCGACGACGATCGAAGGATCGGTGAGGGTGAAAGCGGCCGCGAACACCGCCGCGCCGCTGAAGACACCGTCGACGCGGGCGACGAGGGCGGCGCGGGCGACGGCATCCGCGGGGATGAGCGTCTCGCTCGTCAGGTCGCCCCAGGGGGCGTCCTCGGTCAACGCGGCTGAGACGACGCGTTCGATCGCGGCACGGGTCAGCATGCGAAGGCCTCCTGAACGGGCGGGACGGATGCCGTGGCGGGAGCGTCGGCGCGGAAGTGCGCGCCGACCGAGGCGGTGCGAGAGCGCGCCGCGGCGACGACGTGACGGGCGACGAGCAGAAGGTTGGCGTCCTCGATCGAGCGAGGGGACGGGGAAGCGGCCCAGGCGGCGAGGAGCCCGGACGCGTGGTCGAGGCCGGCAGTATCGCGCACGAGCCCTGCGTGCGCCCACATCACCTGCTGGAGGGCTTCGCGCGAGAACGGGGGAGCGTCCGCGGCGGCTTCGACGTGCTCGAGAGCGGCCGATGCCGGCGCGACCGGCCACGTGCCTTCCTCCGTCACGGCCTCCCCGGCCCGCGCGCCGAACACCGCCCCTTCGAGCAGGGAATTGGATGCCAAGCGGTTCGCGCCGTGGACGCCCGTGCGCGCCGTCTCGCCGACCGCGTACAGACCGGGGACGCTCGTGCGCCCGTCGAGGTCGGTGACGATCCCGCCCATGAGGTAGTGCGCGGCGGGCGTCACGGGGATGGGCTCCCGCGCCCAATCGAGCCCACGTGCGCGGACGGCGGCATCGATCGTGGGGAAGCGCTGCGCGAGCCGCTCGGCGCCGAGTGCCGTGGCATCCAGGCGAACCGGCCGGTCGCCCTGCGCGGCCATCGCCCGGGCATTGGCGCGGGCGACGACGTCGCGGGGCGCCAGCTCGCCGTCGGGGTGCGCGTCGAAGCAGAATCGCCGCCCGGCGTCGTCGATGAGGACGGCACCTTCGCCGCGGACGGCCTCGGAGACGAGGAACGGAGCCCCAACAGCGAGGGCGGTGGGGTGGAACTGGACGAACTCGAGATCCGCGACGGCGGCACCGGCGCGCAGGGCCGCCGCGATCCCGTCCCCGGTCGCACCAAGCGGGTTCGTGGTGTGCGCGTACAGCTGTCCGGCGCCACCGGTCGCGAGGATCACCGCGTCGGCGTCGAGACGCTCGCCGCCGTCGAGCACGATCCCCGTGACGCGACCGCCTTCGACCACGAGGTCACGCAGAAGGGCATGTTCCCGCACGGGTAGATCGGCGGCGCGCACCGCGGCGCCCAGAGCCGCCTGGATCTCGGCACCGGTCGCGTCCCCGCCCGCGTGCAGCACGCGCGGAACGCTGTGCGCGGCTTCCAAGCCGCGGGCGAAGTCGCCCTCCGGCGTCCGGTCGAACGTCACCCCGCGCGAAACGAGTTCGAGGATCCGTGCCGGTCCCTCGCCGACGAGGACGTCGACGGCAGCGGCGTCGGTGAGCCCGGCGCCCGCGGTGTGCGTGTCGGCGGCGTGCGAGACCACGCTGTCGGCGGGGTGGGTGACCGCCGCGATCCCGCCTTGGGCCCACCGCGTGTTCGTGTCGGGAAGAGCGCCCTTCGTCACGATCGTGACGTGGCATCCGTTCTCCGCCGCGTGCAGCGCCGCCGTGAGACCGGCGATACCGCTGCCCACCACGACGACCGTGGTCATTTCACGGCACCGTTCGGCTTGGCCGCGAGCATGCGCTCGAGGGCGACGGTGGCGGGCTCGGCGACATCGGCCGGGACCGTGATGCGGTTGACCACCTGGCCCGCCACGAGCGACTCGAGCACCCACGCGAGGTAGCCGGGGTGAATGCGGTACATCGTCGAGCACGGGCACACGACCGGGTCGAGGCAGAAGATCTCGTGCTGCGGGTATTGCGCGGCCAAGCGCTGCACGAGGTTGATCTCGGTGCCGATCGCGAAGGTCGTGGGCTCGGTGGCGGCGGCGATGGCCTTGCGGATGATGTCGGTCGATCCCGCCTCGTCGGCGGCATCCACCACGTCCATCGGGCACTCGGGGTGCACGATCACGCGAACACCGGGGTGCTCGGCGCGCGCCTTCTCGATCTGGTCGACGGTGAATCGGCGGTGCACCGAGCAGAACCCGTGCCACAGGATGACGCGGCTGTCCTCGATGACCTCGGCCGTCGATCCGCCGAGCGGCTTCCGCGGGTTCCACATCGGCATCTGCTCGAGCGGAACGCCCATGGCCTTCGCCGTGTTGCGGCCCAGGTGCTGATCGGGGAAAAAGAGCACGCGGCGACCGCGGGCGAAAGCCCACTCGAGCACGGTGCGCGCATTCGAGGAGGTGCAGACGATGCCGCCGTGACGGCCGACGAATCCCTTGATGGCGGCGCTGGAGTTCATGTACGTCACCGGGATCACCGGCACCAGGCCGTCGGCATCCGGGGTCTCCAGATCGCCGAGGACGTCTTCGAGCTGCTCCCAGCACTCCTCGACCTGGTCGATGTCGGCCATGTCGGCCATCGAGCATCCGGCTGCGAGGTTCGGCAGGATGACGGCCTGCTCGGGGCGCGAGAGCAGGTCGGCCGTCTCGGCCATGAAGTGCACACCGCAGAACACGATCGCCTCGGCTTCCGGCCGCTCCTTCGCGGCGTTGGCCAGCTGGAACGAATCGCCGACGTAATCGGCGTGGCGGACGACCTCTTCGCGCTGGTAGAAGTGGCCGAGCACGACGACGCGATCGCCGAGGGTCGCCTTGGCGGCGCGGATGCGCTCATCGAGTTCGTCGTCCGACGCCTCTCGGTACTCGGCGGGCAGCTCGCCCTGTCGCGGGGCGCCCGTCGGGATGACGTCGCCCATCGATGAGCCCGGACCGTACCCCGGGCGGGTGTCGAAGTCCCAGGGACCCACGGCGAGGTCGGTGGTGCAGGTGGCGTCGGTCGACGCGCCCGAGACGATCGCCTGAATCGCGTGGTCGACGCTCGGGTCGATCGCGGGGCGGGGCTGCAGGGTGATGAGGGTGGCGGACATGGGCGTTCCGATCAGTGACGGGAGGGGAGCGGGCCGCGGTCGGCGAGCTCCACATCGCGGTTGTAGCGGTACAGGCGGGCGGGACGGTGGCTTCCGGTGCGGAAGCGTTCGGTCGGGATGAGGGTGTTCGAGGTGTCGACCTGACGGCGGAAGTTCGCGGGGTCCAGGCGCTTGCCGAGGATCGTCTCGTTCACCTCGCGGAGGTCGGCGAGCGTGAACTCGTCGGGGAGGAGGCCGTGCGCGATCCGGCTGTAGCCGACCTTGTTGCGCAGACGCCAGAGGGCGTACTCGACGATGTCGTTGTGGTCGAACGCCAGCGGCGGGAGGTCGGTCGCGTCGAACCACTCGACATTCTCGGGCGCGTCGCCCTCGCGTTCGTGCGCGGCGACCTGGGCGTCGACCTCGTCGGAGCGCAACAGCGCCCAGTACACGATCGACACGACGCGGGTGGGGGAGCGGTCGACCGCACCGAACGCGTAGAGCTGTTCGAGGTAGCTGGGGGTGAGGCCCGTCGTCTCGGCCAGGGTTCGGGATGCCGCGGTGTCGAGCTCTTCAGCGGCGTCGAGCCAGCCCCCGGGCAACGCCCACCGACCGTCGAACGGGTCGCGCGTGCGGCGGACGAGGGGGAGGGACAGGACCGGTTCGTCGTGCGCGTCGCGGCGGACGCTGAAGATGACCGTCGAGACGGCGACGCGCACGTCGGCGTCTCGGGACTCGGGGCGAGGGGTTCGTGTCATGGTGACCATATCTCCATCGACGATCTTAATGTCATTGTGACCCGAAGCGCAAAACGCGCGTCGAGGGGTTCTCCCAGGACCGGCGACGTACCCTGATCGCAGACCTCGGAGGTGCGGGTGGCTGTTGTCGACATCGTGTTGATCGTCGTGCTGGCGATCGCGCTCCTCGTGGGCCTGTCGCGTGGTTTCCTGGCCACGATCGGCTTCTTCGCAGGGCTGGCGCTGGGAGCGCTCGCCGCCTTCTGGGTGACGCCTCTCGTCGGTCAGTGGGTCACCGAACCCGCGTGGCGTGGACCCGCCATGGTCGGCGCGGGTGTGCTCCTCCTGCTGCTCGGGGCCGGTCTCGGCAGCGCCGTGGGGCAGATGTTCCGACGTGGTGCCGACCGCATCAAGCTGCGCATCCCCGAGCGACTCCTGGGCGGGGTCGTCAACGTCGCCGCAGCGGCCCTCGCCATCTCGTTCGTGTCCGGCTCGTTGATCCCCGCCGGGATGCCGGTGGTCTCCGCCGCGCTCGGGTCGTCGGCCGTCGTCCGCACGATCGACGACATCACCCCCGCCCCCGTCCGCGCGGCGATCGCGGAACTGCGCGGTAACGTCCTCGCCGACGGCCTTCCGCGGCTGGGCCAGCTGATCCAGATCGGTCCGGTGCCGACGGCTCCCGACATCGCGCTCGACGACCCCGCTCTCACGGAAGCGGCGCAGTCGGTCGCCCGCATCTCCGGCACGGCCTACGCGTGCGGTGTCACCTCGAGCGGATCCGGGTTCGTGGCGGGCGACGGCCGACTGATCACGAACGCCCACGTGGTCGCGGGTGTCGACACGCCGCTCGTCGAACTTCCCGGTCAGCCCGCGCGTGAGGGCCGAGTGGTCTACTTCGACCCGACCGACGACCTGGCCGTGGTGGCGGTCGACGGCCTGGATGCCAAGCCCCTCCCGGTCGTCTCCACTCTCGACGTGGGAGCCGCCGCCGTCGTCCAGGGGTACCCGTACGGCGGGCCCTTCACCTCCGGCAGCGCGCAGGTGCTGTCGGTGGGGAGCGTGCCCGTTCCGGACATCTACGACGGGCAGTCGACCCCGCGCGAGATCTACGCGCTCGGCGCGGTGATCCGCCCGGGCAACTCGGGTGGCCCCCTCCTCACGCCGACCGGCGATGTGGCCGGCGTCGTCTTCGCGCGGTCCGACTCCGACGAGAACGTCGGATACGCGATGACGCCCGCCGAGCTCGAGCCCGTGATGGCCCAACTCGACTCGCTGTCGACGCCCGTGGCATCCGGAGCCTGCATCCCGCGCTGACGTTCGCTCGCCGACTTCTCCTCACCAGGGCGGCGTCTGTGGAGAGGTTTTCGGGGTCTCTCGGCGATCCAGCTAACGTCTCGCGGATGACCGACCGCTACGCCATCGACGTCCCCGGCTTTCTCGGGCTTACCGGCGACACGGCACGGCGTCTCGATGACCTGACGGACGCGGTCGGAGCGACCGTCCAGGCGCTGTGGGGGATTCGGGATGCCATGGCCCCGGTGCCCGAGCTGTTCCAGGCGTTCTGCCGTGTCATGGACCCGTGGGAGGCGAAGGCGGGCGGATCGATCGCTCACGCCGGTTCGGTCCTGACGGTCGCGGAGCAGGTCGTGGCGGAGTACTGCCGCGCAGATGTGGTGATGGCCGTCACGGCGGCGCAGCTCGAAACGCGTCAGGGCGCCGGACGGTGGCGGGTCGCGTGAGCGCGGACTTCGGCGTGATCCCCGAGATTCCGGTGGACGCCGCCGCGCTGGGGCGCCTCGCTGAAGAGCTGCGAGCCAAGGCGGCCCTCCTCCCCGAGGCGGGAAGCGCGGTCGTCTCCCGGTGGGACGGCCTCGAAGCGGTGTACGAGGCGCCGGAAGCGGCCGCCGTCGCCGCGAAGATGCGGCCTCTCGCCGTGGTCGCCGCCGACGTCTGCGAGGCTCTGCTCCGCGCGGCCGACATCGTCGATCGTCTGTCCGACGACCTCCTGTGGTTGGCGCTGCGCCGCCGGGGTCTCGTCGAGCACGTCGCGGAGTTCGCGCGCGCAGCCCGGGGGATCGATGACCGCGACCGTTCCGTCGAACTCACGCGCGAGATCGACGGGTTCGCCGCGGACGTCGATGAGCGGATCGACCAGGCGCGTGGCGATCTCGCCGCGATCCCGCTCCCTCCGACATGGGAGGTCGCGATCCCGGATGCCGCCGTACCACCCCTCGGCCCCCGGCTCACGTGGGCTGTGCGCACCGAAGAGATCGCGACCGAGCTCGTCACGGCGCCTCTGCTCGCTCTCGCGCGCTCGGGGACGTCCCGGGTCGCCCGTCTCGTCGCCGCTCATCCCGAGTAGGCGGATCTGCTGCGCGAGCATCCGCCCGCTCCCGACGCCGTGCGCACCTGGTGGGACTCCCTCTCACCGGCAGCCGCTGCCGCCCTCATCGACGGCGCTCCGGCTCTCGTCGGGGCCCTGGGCGGCGTGCCGCCTCTCGCGCGGGTCGCGGCGAACCGGGTGACGGCGCGCTCGCGCCTGGGTGAGGTAGAGGCTGAGCTGGCGGCGTGGGAGCGACTTCGCGGTGAGGGGGCGAGCGCGGACCTGCAGGCGGAGAGGCGTGCTGCGTGGGACGCGCTGCGAGCGGAGCGCGACTATCTCCGTGGCGTCGAGACCGGCAAGGTGCAGCTGTACCTCTACGAGCCCGCGGACAACCGGATCATCGAGATGTTCGGCACGCCGGGGACGGGGACGACGCGGGTTTTGACCTATGTGCCCGGAACGTTCACACGGGTCGACAGCTTCTATCGAGGAGAAGTTCAGGGTGTCTCTCAGTGGATGACCGAGCAGGAGAGCGGCATGGTCGCGTTCGTGTGGAAGGGTACAGACTTCCCTGGCGACGACGAGTATCCCGGACAGACAGGATTCGGCATCGGCCTCCTCGAAGCCAACGGCCCCGACAGGGCCGCTCCCGCGGGTGAAGCGCTTGCACGTCTTCACCGCGAGGTAGCCAGCGATCCGACGCTCGCACACTGTCGGCAGATCGCCATGGGACACAGCTGGGGGCTCGTCCCTGTCACGGCCTCCGAGGTGCAGGGGGCGCACTATGACCAGGTTCATTCGTTGTCCGGTGCCTGGGTTCCCGAGGGCTGGACGCCCGACGCGTCGACCAGTTACTCGCACTGGAGCTACACAGATGCGCTCTCGATGGCTCAGGACGCGATGCTCGTGGGAGCAGGGCGAGCGCCAGACGCGGTCCCGGCGTTCGAGAGCCACATCTACGAGAGGCCGACGGACGTCGATGTCCTGCTGGGCGGCGACCTCGCTCCGTTTGTCACCCCGGACGGTCCCTCTCAGCGCGTGTCTCTTTCGCCGCTCGCCAACCACAGTCTGATCGCGGGAGTCAGCGAGGAGAACAAGAACGCCTTGAATGATCTCAAAGAGAGGCTGCTCAAGTGAGGCGGCGGGTTGTTGGAGGACTCGGCGTCTTCGCCCTGGTTTGTCTGTTGCTCACGGCGTGCGTGCCCACCGGCGACATCGTCGATGAAGATCTGAGCGTCGACGACGCGAAGAGGCTCGCTCAGGAGGTTGAACGAGAAATCTCGGCCGTGCTCCCCTCCTCGATGCTGAGAGACATCGAGCAACAAGAGAAGGGCGCTCTCCTGGGGTGCACCCGAGACGGCGCACGGCAGTGGGCCGGCGGCCTTACTGCCACCGTGGTGGGAGACCCGCCACCCGAGGAAGTCATCGGAGTCATTGCGGACCACTACAACAACGGTGGCAACTATCGCGTCGGGCTGCGGCAGGACCAGGGGGACTCGCTCGTCAACATTGCCGGAGAGTACGGATCGCTCTGGATTGTTCGATACATCCGTGATCGCGCGGAGCTCGATGTTGATTCCTTCTCTCCGTGCATCCGCCTCCCCGAGGGCGTCTGGCCCGGCGGCTCCTACTGATTCCCAGGCGATGCAGGCTGTATCCAGCGCCCCCACCCGCTAGGCTGACCCCACAAGTCCACACCGGCCCCATGATCGATGCGGGAGAGCTCCGGCGAACGCAGCCGGGCACCGAAGGAGCAAGCCTCCCCGCCAATCTCTCAGGTACGCGTACCGCGTCGATCGGGCCACTCTGGAAAGTGATCCGGGTGCACCGCGCCGGATCCGCCGACGGTGAAAGCTCGACCTCCCTCACGAGGGCGCGAGCGAAACTCTCAGGCCCATGACAGAGGGGGAGTTCTCAGGCGCCGGCCGGCGTCTGACCGTCATCGCGAACGGCAGAACTCATGACCGAAACCCCCGCTCCACCGCGCACGTCGCCGCTGCACGATCGGCACGAGGCCCTCGGTGCCTCGTTCACCGACTTCGGCGGCTGGAACATGCCCGTGCGCTACACCTCCGATCTCGCCGAGCATCACGCTGTGCGCACGGCCGCAGGGCTGTTCGACATCTCCCACATGGCCGAATTCGTTGTCGAGGGCCCGCGAGCCGCGGCCTTCCTCGACTACGTGCTCGCCGGCCGCCTGTCGACCATGAAAATCGGCAAAGCGAAGTACTCGCTCGTGCTCGCCGAGTCGGGCGGCATCGTCGACGACGTCATCGTCTACCGCACGGGAGAGCAGCGCTTCCTCGTCATCTCGAACGCCGGGAACCGGGATGCCGTGGCGGCGGCGTTCGAAATCGCCCAGGCGACGTGGCGCTCCGCGTCGGACGCTTCGACGGGCTCAGCGACCGACGCTTCCGCTGCAACCGAGGTCCCTGAGCTTGTCGAAGGGACCGGAACCCTCGCGTCGGACGCTTTGGCGGGCTCAGCGGCCGACGCTTCCGCTGCAACCGAGGTCGCTGAGCTTGTCGGAGGGACCGGAACCCCCGCGTCGGACGCTTCGACGGGCTCAGCGGCCGACGCTTCCGCTGCAACCGAGGTCCCTGAGCTTGTCGAAGGGACCGGAACCCCCGCGTCGGATGCTTTGGCAGGCTCAGCGGCCGACGCTTCCGCTGCAACCGAGGTCCCTGAGCCTGTCGAAGGGACCGGACCCCACTCCTTCGCCTTCGTCGCCGGCTCTACCGGCTTCCGCGTCGAAGACGTCACCGACCACTTCGCCCTCATCGCGCTGCAAGGCCCTGAGGCACGTGGCATCCTGAGCTCCACCCCGGGGGTCGAGATCACCGGCACCGCTCTCGACGAGCTCGGCTACTACGCCTGGACCGAGGGCACCTTCGACGAGGCGCCGCTCTTCGTCGCCCGCACCGGCTACACCGGCGAGGACGGCTACGAACTGATGATCCCCACCGCGCGGGCCGCGGCCCTGTGGGATGCCGCGCTCGCCGCGGGTGCCGACCGCGGGCTCGTCCCGTGCGGACTCGCCGCGCGCGACACTCTTCGCCTCGAGGCCGGCATGCCGCTGTACGGCCATGAGCTGTCGCGCGACATCGTGCCCGCCCAGGCCGGTCTCGGCCGCGTCGTCGCCGTCGACAAGGAGTCGTTCGTCGGCAAGGACGGCCTGTCGTCCGGACCCGCGGACGCCCCCGTGCTCGTCGGCCTCGTCTCGGAGGGGCGTCGCGCCGGCCGCGCGGGCTACGCGGTGCTGCACGGCGACGACACCGTCGGCGAGATCACCAGCGGTGCCCTGAGCCCCACCCTCGGCCACCCCGTCGCGATGGCGTTCGTCGCGCCCGCGGCATCCGCACTCGGAACCGAACTGACCATCGACGTGCGCGGAACTCGCATCCCCGCGACCGTCACCGCCCTTCCCTTCTACCGGAGAAACGCATGACCGACCTCAACGCCCTCAGCTACACCTCCGAGCACGAGTGGATCGCCCTCGAGGGCGACATCGCCACCGTCGGCATCACCGACTTCGCCGCCGACAAGCTCGGCGACGTCGTCTTCGTCGAACTCCCCGGCGCGGACTCCGCGGTGACCGCGGGCGACGTCTGCGGCGAGATCGAGTCGACCAAGTCCGTCGGAGAGCTCTACGCGCCGATCACGGGCACCGTCGTCGAGGTCAATGAGGCCGTGGTCGACGACCCCTCCCTGGTCAACGCCGAGCCCTTCGCCGGCGGGTGGCTCATCAAGATCCGCGTCGAGGGCGAGCTTCCCGCCGACCTGCTCGACCGCGCCGCCTACGAGGACCTCACCGCATGACCTCCGTCCTTCCTTCCCGCACCGAGGCTGGCGCGCCGGTCGCGTTCACCGACCGCCACATCGGAATCGGTGCCGACGCGCAGGCCCGCATGCTTGAGGTCGTCGGGTACGACAGCGTCGAGGCGCTCGTCGAGACCGCCGTCCCGGCATCCATCCACGTCCGTCCCCGCGAGACGAGCGACATCCCCGTCGCCGCGACCGAGGCCGAAGCGCTCGCCGAGCTGCGTGAGTTGGCGACGGCGAACCGTTCCGCGCGGCCGCTGATCGGCCTCGGCTACTACGACACCTTCACTCCGTCGGTGATCGCCCGGAACGTCCTCGAGAACCCGTCCTGGTACACGGCGTACACGCCGTACCAGCCCGAGATCTCGCAGGGCCGCCTCGAGGCGCTCATCAACTTCCAGACGATGGTGACCGACCTCACGGGTCTGGCGACGGCGAACGCGTCGATGCTCGACGAGTCCACCGCCGTCGTCGAGGGCATGCTCGTCGCGCGTCGCGCGTCGAAGGCGAAGACCGACGTCTTCCTCGTCGACGTCGACGCCCTGCCGCAGACGAAGGCCCTGCTGCACCATCGTGCGGCGGCCGTCGGCATCGAGGTCGTCGAGACGTCGTTCGAGGGGGAGATCCCCGCCGCGTTCGGCGCGTTCGTGCAGTACCCCGGCGCGACCGGGCGCATCTGGGACTTCTCCGCCGTCGCCGAGACCGTGCACGCGAACGGCGGCCTGATCGTCGCCGCGGCGGATCTGCTCGCGCTCACGCTGCTGCGCTCGCCCGGGTCCCTCGGTGCCGACGTGGCGGTCGGAACGACCCAGCGCTTCGGCGTGCCTCTCGGGTTCGGCGGACCGCACGCCGGCTACATGGCCGTGCGCGCGGGCCTCGAACGACAGCTCCCTGGTCGCCTCGTCGGCGTGTCGCAGGATGCCGTCGGCGCCCCCGCCTACCGCCTGTCGCTGCAGACGCGCGAGCAGCACATCCGTCGCGAGAAGGCGACGTCGAACATCTGCACTGCACAGGTGCTGCTGGCCGTCATGGCCGCGATGTACGCGGTCTACCACGGGCCCGACGGGCTCCGAGCGATCGCGACGCGGGTCGCGCGCAAGGCCGATGCCCTGGCATCCGCTCTGCGTTCGTACGACCTGACCCTCGTGAGCGACGCGTTCTTCGACACCGTGCGCGTGCACGTGCCGGGGCGCGCGCAAGACGTGGTCGACCGTGCGCGCGAGCGCGGCTATCAGCTGCTCTGGGTGGACGATGCGACGGTCGGTGTTTCGGTGGACGAGACGACGACGGATGCTGACATCGCGGCGGTCCTCGACGCATTCGGTCTGGCCGCCGGCGAGCTGCCCGAGGGCGAAGCCCTGCGGGGCGTCGCCGACGCACTGCACCGCGACGACGAGTACCTCACCCACCCCGTCTTCCACGCGCACCGCAGCGAGACGGCGATGATGCGGTACCTCAAGACCCTCGCCGACCGCGACTACGCGCTCGACCGAGGCATGATCCCGCTCGGATCGTGCACGATGAAGCTCAACGCTGCGACCGAGATGGCGGCGGTGTCGTGGCCCGAGTTCTCGCGCGTGCACCCGTTCGCGCCCGAGGCCGACGTGCGCGGCTACCTCGAGATGATCGAGCAGCTCGAGCGTTGGCTCGCCGAGGTCACCGGCTACGACGCGGTGTCGCTGCAGCCGAACGCCGGCTCGCAGGGCGAGCTCGCGGGCCTGCTCGCGATCCGCGGCTACCACCTCGCGAACGGCGACACCGAGCGCACGGTGTGCCTGATCCCGTCGTCGGCGCACGGCACCAATGCGGCGTCGGCGATCCTCGCGGGCATGAAGGTCGTCGTCGTCGCGTGCGACGAGGCGGGCAACGTCGACCTCGGCGACCTGCGCGCGAAGATCGCGCAGCATGCGGCGGAGCTCTCGGCCCTGATGATCACCTACCCCTCGACCCACGGGGTGTACGAGCACGACGTGCTCGAGATCACCCAGGCCGTGCACGACGCCGGTGGCCAGGTGTACGTCGACGGCGCGAACCTCAACGCCCTGCTCGGCTTCGCGCGCTTCGGCGACCTGGGCGGCGACGTCTCGCACCTGAACCTCCACAAGACGTTTGCGATCCCTCACGGCGGTGGCGGACCGGGCGTGGGTCCGGTGGCGGCGAAGGCGCACCTGGCGCCGTACCTGCCGTCGCACCCGTTCTCGCAGCGTGCCGAGCACGCCGGCGGCGTGTTCGACGGAGGACCGGTGTCGGCGGCCCCCCACGGCTCCGCCGGCATCCTGCCCATCTCATGGGCGTACGTGCGCATGATGGGAGCCGAAGGACTGCGTCAGGCGACCGCCGCTGCGGTGCTCTCGGCCAACTACATCGCCACGCGCCTGCGCGAGCACTACCCGGTGCTCTACGCGGGTGAGGGAGGTCTCGTCGCGCACGAGTGCATCCTCGACCTGCGCCCCCTCAAGGAGCAGACCGGTGTCACCGTCGACGACGTGGCCAAGCGTCTGATCGACTACGGCTTCCACGCCCCGACGATGTCGTTCCCGGTCGCCGGCACGCTGATGGTCGAGCCGACCGAGAGCGAGGACCTCGCCGAGCTCGACCGATTCGTGGATGCCATGATCGCGATCAAGCAGGAGGCCCTCGCGGTCGCCGCGGGGGAGTGGCCCGCCGACGACAACCCTCTGGTCAACGCCCCGCACACCGCCGAGACGGTGGTCGTGGGGGAGTGGGCGCACCCGTACTCGCGCGAGACCGCGGTGTACCCCGTGCGATCGATCATCCGCGGCAAGTACTGGCCCCCGGTGCGCCGCATCGACCAGGCCTACGGCGACCGCAACCTCGTGTGCTCGTGTCCGCCGCCGGAGGCGTTCGCCTGATCTCCGGCCCGGCCTCACTCGCTGTGAAGGAGGCCGGGCCGTTCGTGCGCCACAGGAGACCCCGAGACTGCAGACAGCTGACAAACCCACTGCTCGCTGCAATGGGTTTGTCAGCTGTGTGCAGTCTCGGTCTTAGATTGCTCAGTTCACGGAGGCTCGGAGCCTTTGGGTCGAGCGCGGAGCGTGGTGCGGAGCGTGGCCAGACGCGCAAGGTCGGGTGGGTGATCCGGAGAAAGACCGACGGACATCAATAGGGCTCGCAACGCATCGCCGTCGGTGAGGTCATCCCAGCCCCAGTGGACGACAGCCCGGGCTCCGCGACGCAGAAGACGGCGATCGCGGTCCTCTCTTGCCCTGAGCGCGGCGGCCGGGTCCCCGAATCGACCGTCGTACTTGATTCGACCGTCTGCCTCCCCCGCGACTCGTCGCACCGACCACCATATGTCCGCGCGATCACCGCCGGCGCCGTCGGCGCCGATCCACTGTTGAAGTTCGGGCGGCGGAAATCCCCACCATTCGATCGCCGCGCGGCTCAGAGACTCGAAGGCTGATTCGGCTCGCCCGTCCGCTCGGCTCAGCGCCCATCGCGCCGCCCGTCGACCTCGCGCGGACATCCTCTCCTCATTCAGCGTCACCAGGGAGAGCGAGTCGATCGTCCGATCCGCACCGACTGCTGCGTCCGCCGCGACGAGGCCGATGCCGGGATGCCGGTGGCGTGCGATGTCGACGCAGGTGTCCGCGCGCGAGGTCAGGCGTATGCCGTGAATCTCTTCGATGATGCGATCGGCATGCGCGCTCGTATGCACCTGCACCCCACCCGAGTGTCGCGAAGTCGCTGTATCCGGAGCAAGGACGTGGACAGGATGACCAGCCCCCACCGTCGGCAGTCCCCACAGCAGCGCAGCTGACTCCAGACACAGGACATCGTCCGGTGCTACCAGGAGGTGCGCGTGGACTCGCGCCAGATCTCGTTCCCACCCTGCGAGCGACTCCCACTCCACGCGTGGCGCGTAAACGCCTCGCCCGACCGGCACGATCTCTCCACGCCGCACGCTGCGCGTCGAGTGGGTCAGGGCGGACGGCCGGAGGAGGGGGAGAGGGGAGATCGTCGGCATCCGCATCATTCGCCCACCTTTGCCGACAGCACCCGAGCGCGCGTCGTGGCTGAGCTCGTCGGTGGTCAAACCCCGAACTCGCCCTGCTGTGCAGGACGGGCGGCCCTTCGCGAGACTGCATTCAGCTGACATCTCCACTGCAGCCTGCAATGGGGATGTCAGCTGAATGCAGTCTCGGAGCACGGGGCGCCGAAAGCGACGCGCAAGGGCGAGCGGAAGCGCGGGCGGCGCGCACAGGCAATCGCACAGCACGGGTTGGGTAAGGTTCCCCTGTGCACCCTGGCCAGTCTCACGCTCCTCGATTGACCACACGTTCCCGGAGTCTGCTGCGCGCCGCCGCGCTCATCGTGACCGCGACGATCGGACTCTCCGCGTGCTCCGCGCCCGAACCGGCCCCCGAGCCCGAGAAGCCGGTACGCACCAGCCTCACGGTCGGTGTCGTCGGTGCGCTCACGAGCTTCAACGCCGCCACCGCGCAGGGGGCGACGCCCGCCAACCGAGCGGTCTCGTCGCTGCTGGACGAGCGACTCGGCTCTCTCGACGGAGACCTGCAGGTCGTCCCGAACAACGGGATGGGCCGCATCACGCGCGTCGAGGGCGATCCGCTCACGGTCAGCTACGAGCTCTTCCCCGACCGCACCTGGTCGGACGGCACCGCGGTCAGCCTCGACGACCTTCTCTTCGGCTGGGCGGTCTCGTCGCACTTCTTCGACGACGCGACCTACGACGCTCAGGGGCAGGTGGTCTCGGGCACGCGTTACTTCCAGACCGCCACTGCTGCCGATCCGAATGCTCGGACCGAGCGGCCGACGCTCAACCGGGCGAAGGACACCCTGACGCTCGTCTACGACGAGCCCTTCGCCGACTGGAACCGTCAGTGGATGCTGGATCGCCCCGTCCACGTGATCGCCGAGAAGGCCGGGGTCACCGTCCAGCAGCTGATCACGGCCATCTTGACGACGCCCGAGGGCGACCCTTCCGCGCCCGTGGCGCCCAACCCCGTCCTCGCCGCCGCAGCCGCCGCCTGGAACACAGGCTTCGACGCGCCGGCCGGAGGGGTGCCCGACGCCGCCTCGGCGATCGCCGCGGGGCCGTGGAAGGTCTCCGGCGTGACGGCGGACGCCCTCACTCTGGAGCGACGCGACGACTACCAGGGCGCCCACTACCCGGGTCTGACCGGGCTCACCGTCCGGTTCTTCCCCGACCGCGCGACGCAGCTGGCGGCGATGACGGCGGGCGAGATCGACATCGCCAACGTCGGTGACCTCGACGCGGAGCAGCTGAAGGCCCTCACCGACGCGGAGGTGCAGGTCACCACCGGTCCCACCACGCAGACGCTTCAGCTGCGCTTCGCCGACGGCACGCCCGCGGATCTCCGCGAGGCGGTCTCCCTGTCGCTCGACCGCGACGCGCTCGTCAAAGAGCTGCTGCAGGAAGTCCGCCCCGAGGCCCGGCCCCTGCAGTCGTTCCTCTCTTCTCCGGCAACAGGGCAGCTGTACACCGACCTCACCTCGGGGAACAACGCTCCGGCAACATCGGCGGATCCGGATGCCGCGCGCTCCGCGCTCGAGGACCGTGCCGCCGTGCTGCGTGTCGCGTACGACAGCACCGACGATCTGTCGAGCGCGGTCTTCACGAAGCTGGTGACGATGGGCGCGAAGGCGGGGATCGCCGTCCGCGCGGCCACGGCCGAGGAAGAACCCGACGCCACGCTGTCGTGGGTGGGGGAGGACGAGAGCCTCTATCGCTCCGCGCGCGACCGTCTGGCCGAGGGCGTGGACGGTCCGGATGCCCAGCGCACCTTCCGCAAACTCACCACCGACACGGACCCCGTCGACGTGCTCGCCGGTGCGAAGGAGATCGATCGCGCCCTGTTCACGGCCTACGCAGGCGTCCCGCTCTTCGAGCGCACCGGCGCTGTCGCCGTGGGCAAGGGGGTACAGGGCGTCGCGTACACCTCGGAGCCCGAGGGTGTGCCCCCGTCCTTCTGGACGTGGTCCGTCACGACGCCCTGATCGATCCTTCGAGCGGGTCAGGGCGTTCCGCTGGGCGTCGGGGTGGGCGTCGGACCCGGCGTCGGGGTGAAGATCCCGGGCCACCAGGCGGCCGCCAGGGGATAGCCGACGAAGGCGACGATGTCGATGACCGTGTGGGCGATCACCAAGGGCATGACACGGCCCCAACGGCGGTAGCACCAGCCGAACACCAGGCCCATCACGACGTTTCCGAGCGCCGATGGCCATCCCTGATACAGGTGGTAGCTGCCGCGCAGGAGCGCGGTCGATACGATGACCCACGTCCACGACCACCCGAGTCGGCGGAGGCGATCGAACAGGTAGCCGAGGAAGATCACTTCCTCGGTCAACCCGGCTCGCAGCGCGGCGAGGATCAGCAGACCGATCACCCACCACGATGAATCGAGGGGCGCGGGAATGACGGCGATGCTCTGCCCGAGCGCCCGCCCCGCCGCGTAGACGCCGATGCCGGGTGCTCCGATGACCGCGACGAGAAGCAGTCCCCGGGCCGCGTCGCCGCCGAAGCGCCGGAAGTCGAGACCGATGCGGCGCAGCGCGCTCAGGCCCGGCTCCCAGAGGAGGTACACGACCAGCGCGACGAGACCGAGCGAGAAGAAGATGTCGAGGAACTGGTAGATCGCGTCCCACAGCGGCTCGGCGCTGCGGGAGGGGTTCAGCTGCGTCTGCTGCTGCGAGATCGGTGCGCGCGTCGCTGCTCGGATGAAGGACACGACGGAGTAGATCGCCGACTGTCCGACCGACACCAGGAGCACGAGCGCGATCTCCCACGGCAATCTTCGGCGGCGGAAAGTGTCTTGTTCGATCCCGGGTTCGTAAAAGGCCGAGGCGCGGATCATGTTGTCAGATTGCCACATTCAACCGCTTCCGAATTAAAGGTATGTAACGGTTTCCCCAGGAGTTTTGACCAACGCAGAGCGTTTACTTATCGTTTCCGTATCCACGGCTCCCCCTGCTGACGTCTGTTGCGCGGGGAATCGCCAACCTTGCACTGGAGGCAAAGTGTCTGAAAAGACTCGGCGCGCACGCGCCCTGACGGTGGGAGCTGGTGTCGCCGTTGCGGCGCTCGCCCTCGCCGGCTGCACCACGACGGCAGCACCCGAAGGCGGATCCTCCGCCTCCGGCGGCACCATCACGATCGCCACGACGAACGCGTTCACCTCGTTCAACGGCGACACCCCCGAGGCCAACCTCGACACCAACGGCATGGTGGGCTACCTCACCGGTGTCAGCGGCGGTCTGGGCCTCGGTGGCTTCCAGCGCCTCGACAAGGACTTCAGCGTCCTCGACAACACCGACTTCGGCACGTACGAGAAGGTGTCGGACGACCCGCTGACGGTGAAGTACACCATCAACGAGGGCCTGACCTGGTCGGACGGCCAGCCCATCAACGCCGATGACATGCTCGTCAACTGGGCCATCAACTCGGGCTACTACGACGACGCGAAGCTCGACGAGAGCGGCGCCGTCACCAACGGCGGCACGCAGTACTTCACCCTCGCCGGCAGCACCGCGGGCCTCGACACCACCGCGTTCCCCGAGATCAGCGACGACAACATGTCGATGACGCTGACCTACTCGGAGCCCTTCGTGGACTGGGAGCTCGTCAACCCCATCGGCAAGCCGGCCCACGTGCTCGCCGAGAAGGCCGGTGTCTCCGAGGAAGACTTCATCAAGCTCCTCAAGGACACCCCCAAGGGCAACCCGGACGCGCCCGTCGCCCCTAACGCGACGCTCAAGGCCGCGGCCGACTTCTGGAACACGGGATACGACGTCACGGCCATGCCGACCGACGCGAGCCTCCTGGTCGCGAGCGGTCCGTTCATCGTGACCGACTTCACCCCCGAGCAGAGCATCACGCTGGGCAAGAACCCCAACTACAAGGGCAAGATGTCGCCCTCGTACGACCAGCTGATCATCCGCTTCATCGGTGACGCCAACGCGCAGGTCACCGCCCTTCAGAACGGTGAGGTCCAGGCCATCCAGCCGCAGCCCTCCGCCGACACGCTCACCGCGCTCGAGAACGCCAACGCGAAGGTCCACGCCGGCAGCCAGCTGTCGTACGACCACGTCGACCTGAGCTTCGGCGGCGTGTTCGCCGACGCCAACGTCCGCGAGGCGTTCCTGAAGACCATCCCGCGTCAGCAGATCCTCGACTCGATCATCAAGCCGATCAACCCGGATGCCGAGGTCCTGAACTCGCAGATCTTCCTGCCCACGGACGGCGACAAGTACACCACCGCGGTCGCCGCGAGCGGGTACGACACCTTCACCGAGCCCGACATCGAGGGCGCCAAGGCGCTGCTGAACGGTGCGACCCCGACGGTCCGCATCCTCTACAACACCAACAACCCCAACCGTGTCGACAGCTTCCGCGCCATCCAGCAGTCGGCGCAGCAGGCGGGCTTCAACATCGTCGACGCCGGTTCGCCCGACTGGAGCAAGCTCCTCGGCAGCGGCAGCTACGACGTGTCGATCTTCGGCTGGATCTCGCCCGGTGCCGGTAACGCGGCTCTCCCGCAGATCTTCAAGACCGGCGGCGGCGGAAACTACAACAACTACAGCAACGCCACCGTCGACACCCTCGTCGACGAGAGCCAGGTGACCACCGACACCACCAAGCTCGACGACATCAAGGTGAAGATCGACGCCGAAACGGCCAAGGACTACTACGGTCTGCCGCTGTTCCAGCTCCCCGGTCTCTTCGCCGACAACGGTTCCATCCAGGGCGTCGACTACTTCGGCGGCCAGACGGGCATCGTGTGGAACGCGCAGGAGTGGACGTTGGCGGGTTGATAACCCGTTGATCCCTCGCGAGGCGCCGGAGTCGCCCGACTCCGGCGCCTCGTTTCGCGTGTGCGCGTGCGCCGAACCCGGACCGCTCGCGACTATCCTTTCCTGGGCACCTACAGGTGCCTTTCCACCCGATCGAAAGAAGTCCTCCCGCGATGGTCGGATTCATCCTCAGGCGCATCGCCGTCTCGATCCTGGTTCTGCTCGCAGCATCGTTCATCATGTACGTGCTGGCCGCCAACTCCGGCGACCCCCTGCAGGACCTGCGCGACAGCTCCGCCGCAAACCGTGACCAGCTCATCGCCGCCCGTGTCGCGGCGCTCGACCTGAACGTCCCGGTGCCCCTGCGTTACTTCCTCTGGCTCGGCGGTGCCGCCGGCTGCCTCGTTCCGTTCACCGGTGCCTGCAACCTCGGCCTCACCGTCTCGAACGCGGCCGTCCTCGACATCCTCCCGACCGCCATCGGCTCGACTCTCCAGCTCGTGACGGCGTCGTTCGTGCTGGCCATCGTGCTCGGCATCGTGGTCGGCGTGGTCTCGGCCCTGCGCCAGTACAGCGGATTCGACTTCGGCATCACGCTGCTCAGCTTCTTCCTCTTCTCGCTGCCGTCGTTCCTCGTCGCCGTCCTCCTCAAGGAGTTCATGGCGCTCGGGTTCAACAGCTTCCTCGAGTCGGCCACGTCCATCCCGATCTGGCTGATCGTCCTGCTGGCCGTGATCACCGCCGTCATCTGGCAGGCCATGATCGGCGGCGACGTCCGTCGTCGCGTGATCGTCGCTGCGGTCTCGGGTCTCGCGACCGTCGCCCTGCTGGTGTACTTCAACGTCACCGACTGGTTCCGCAACCCGGGTCTCGGGCCCGTCGGTCTCCTCCTGCTGATCGCCGGGATCGTGGTGATCACGACCGCTCTGATCGCGGGTCTGCAGAACCGCCGCGCTCTCATCGTCGCCGCGCTGAACGGCGCGATCGCGTACGCGTGCTACTACGCGCTGCAGGGACTCTTCGACATCTCGACGTTCAACACGATCATCATCCTGGGCGTCGTCGCGGTCGCCGTCGGTGTGATCTCGGGCTACGTCCTGGGTGCACCCGATCGGGGTATGGCCGCGCGCATCGGCGCCCTGGTGGCCTTCCTCTCCGGCGCCCTCGTCGTGCTCGACCGCTACATGCAGTCGTGGCCGCAGTACGTCAACAACCCCCGCATCAACGGGCGTCCGATCGCGACGGTCGGTGCGAGCACGCCGGGGTTCACCGGTGACATGTGGATCACCGGCATCGACACGTTCACCCACCTCCTGCTGCCGACGGTGTCGTTGCTGCTCATCTCCTTCGCGGGATACACGCGGTACGCGCGTGCCGGAATGCTCGAAGTGATGAACCAGGACTACATCCGCACGGCGCGCGCGAAGGGCCTCCCCGAGCGGACCGTCATCCTGCGCCACGGGCTGCGCAACATGCTGATCCCGATCGTGACCCTCGTCGCGACCGACATCGGCGCACTCCTGGGTGGTGCCGTCATCACGGAGAGGGTCTTCGCGATCTCGGGAATGGGAGCGCTGTTCGTCACGTCCATCCAGCGCGTCGACGTCAACCCGGTGATGGGCTACTTCATCGTCATCGCGATCACCGCGATCGTCTTCAACTTCCTGGCTGATCTCGCCTACGCCACGCTCGACCCGCGCGTGCGAGTGGTCGCATGATCGCCGTCATCCGAATCCCGGAGGTCCTCCGATGACCCAGATGCTTCCCGAGCCGGCCAACGTCGACGCTCCGCCGCCCGCGGACGAGCGCAACACGGTCGGGGTGAGCCAGGGACGGCTCATCCTCCGGCGCTTCCTCTCCAACAAGGTCGCCGTCGTGTCAGGCATCCTGTTCATCCTCGTCGCCGTCTTCTCGGTCTCGGCGATCGGTCTCGGCCCCATCCCCGGGTGGTGGAAGTACGACTACACGACCCTCAACCCGCAGAACGACGGAGGGGCGCCGACGCTGTCGATCTGGCCCTTCTCGGTCGGCGAGCACCCGTTCGGTCAGGACCGCATCGGCATCGACTACTTCGCGATGACGATGCGCGGCATCCAGAACTCGATCCTCGTGATGATCGTGATCAGCTTCGTGGGCACGGCCGTCGGTACCGTCATCGGTGCTCTCGCCGGGTACTACCGCGGCTGGGTGGACTCGGTCCTCATGCGCATCACCGACGTGTTCATCGTCATCCCGATCATCGTGATCGGTGCCGTCGTCGGTCGCGCGACCGGTGGTCTCGGCGTGATCCCGCTGGCGTTCTTCCTCGCGATGATCTCGTGGACCACGATCGCGCGCCTCGTCCGCGCCGAGTTCCTGACGCTGCGCGAGCGTGAGTTCGTCGAGGCGGCTCGTGTTGCGGGGGCGAGTGATGCGCGCATCATCTTCAAGCACATCCTGCCCAACGCCATCGGCGTGGTCATCGTCGCGGCGACGCTGCTGGCGGCATCCGCGATCCTCCTCGAGACGGCCCTGAGCTACCTGCAGCTCGGTGTGCGTCCGCCGGACGTCTCGCTCGGCCTGATCATCTCCGACAACCAGTCGGCGTTCCAGACCCGCCCGTGGCTCTTCTGGTGGCCCGCTGTCTTCATCGTTCTGCTCGCGGTCCTCGTGAACTTCGTCGGTGACGGCCTGCGCGACGCCTTCGACCCGCGTCAGAAGCGCTTCTCGCTGCGCCGCACGAAGGAGCAGCCGGCGTCGTCGACGACGGCCCCGGCGAGCACGCAGGCGCGGGTGCACCCGGAGACGCCGTCGTCATGACGACCGTCTCTCGGCGGGTGTCAGGCCAGTGCGACGGCCAGCACCATTCCGGCGACACCCGCGATCAGCAGCAGCAGGTTGTCGACGCGCGGGCTGACCGCCACGCGAACCGACTCGGCGATGCCGGCCTCCACACGGCCGGCATCGCGGAGGGCATGCCAGCGCGAGCGAACGAGTTCGGCCGCGTTGCCGGAGTCCGTCCCGGGCAGCTCGCCCGGCCGGGTGTTCGGTGCCGTCACACCCTCACTGCGTCGGTGGGCGCGCATCGCGCGCAGCGATCCGGTCGCGCCCGGGGCCGGTGCGGCGGTGACACCGATGCGTCGTCCCGGGGTGTGCAACTGCAGGGCGTAGCGGGTGTCGACGTGGATGAGCGCAGCCCACGGCACGCGGTATCGCAGGGCGATGTTGTCGACCTGCACGGCCTCGTCGTCGACGCAGATCGAGGGCGACCAGAGCACGGCGGTCACGACGGCCGCCGCGCCGAGGCCTCCGACGATCACGAGCGCGGGCGCGTCCGAGGCGCCGGGCACCACCAGCAGGCCGATCGCGACCACGGCGATGATCGCCCACGCGATGACGCACAGGATGCGGGTGAACGTCGAACGGAACGTCTGGCGTGGCATCCTCCGATTCTTTCATTTTCCGATCACTCACTCCCGCTGAGCGGGACCGAGAGGACAGTCTCATGAGCACGACCGAGACGGCGGGCGTCCCCGCCCTCCAGATGACCGACCTCAGCGTCGACTTCGCCGTCGACGACGTCTGGGTTCCGGCCGCGAAGAACCTGAACTACTCGATCGCGCGCGGTCAAGTGGTCGCCGTCGTCGGCGAGTCGGGTTCGGGAAAGAGCGTGAGCTCGATGGCCGTGCTCGACCTGCTTCCCAAGAACAGCCGGGTCACCGGAAGCATCAAGGTGAACGGTCGCGAGATCACCGACCTGTCGGGTCGACAGATGCGTGAGCTGCGCGGTCCCGAGGTCGCCGCCATCTTCCAGGAGCCGATGACGGCGCTCAACCCGGTGCTGACGGTGGGGTCGCAGATCATCGAGGCTCTGCGCGCGCACACCCCCATCGCTCCGTCCGCGGCCAAGGCTCGTGCTCTCGAGCTGCTGGGCATGGTCGGCCTGCCCGACCCGGCCAAGGCGTTCGCGTCGTACCCGCACCAGCTCTCGGGCGGTCAGCGCCAGCGCGCGATGATCGCGCAGTCGATCAGCCTCGAGCCCGCCCTGCTCATCGCCGACGAGCCGACGACCGCGCTCGACGTCACGGTCCAGGCCGAGATCCTCGACCTCATCCGCGACCTGCGTGACCGCCTCGACTCGGCCGTGCTGCTCATCACCCACGACATGGGTGTCGTCGCCGACCTCGCCGACTGGATCGTCGTGATGAAGTCGGGCGAGATCGTCGAGCAGGGTCCTGCCGCGGTCGTGCTCGGCGACCCGCAGGACGACTACACGAAGGAACTGCTCGCGTCGGTCCCGCGCCTCGGCGAGACGCTCGAGGGTGAGGCGACGGTCGACATCGTCGAGGCCCTCGCCGCCGCGGTGGCCGAAGGTCCCGCGCACACCGAGGAGATCTCGCTCGCCGCCGAAGCGCCTGTCATCGCCCACCCGGTGCTCGAGCTCGAGCACGTGTCGATCGAGTACGGCAAGAAGGGCCGTGTCGCCGCGTTCCGCGCGGTCGACGATGTGACCCTCGGGATCGCCGAGGGCGAGATCGTCGGTCTGGTCGGCGAGTCGGGCTCGGGGAAGTCGACGATCGGTCGTGCCGCGATCGGGCTGCAGCCGATCGCCGACGGCCGTCTCGTGGTCGACGGCGTCGACATCTCGAGCGGCTCGCGCAAGCTCATCAAGTCGCTGCGTCGTCGCGTCGGCATCGTGTTCCAGGACCCGTCGTCGTCGCTGAACCCCCGCCTCCCGATCGGCGAGTCGATCGGCGAACCGCTCTTCCTCGCCGGTGAGGCGAAGGGCGCCGAGCTCGACGCCCGCGTCGAGAAGCTCCTCGACGAGGTGCGCCTCCCGCGCAGCTACCGCAACCGCTACCCGCACGAACTGTCCGGTGGTCAGAAGCAGCGCGTCGGCATCGCTCGCGCCCTGTCGCTTCAGCCGCGCCTTCTCGTGGCCGATGAGCCCACGAGCGCCCTCGACGTGTCGGTGCAGGCGCGCGTGCTCGAGCTTCTCAGCGAGCTGCAGAAGGAGCACCGTTTCGCGTGTCTCTTCATCAGCCACGACCTCGCCGTGGTCGACGCGATGGCTGACCGGATCGTCGTGCTCAACCGCGGAAAGATCGCCGAGCAGGGCACGCGTGACGAGATCCTGCGTGCTCCGAAGGAGCCGTACACGCAGCGTCTCATCGCCGCGATCCCGGTGCCCGACGTCGAGGTCCAGGCCGCTCGTCGCGAACTGCGTCACGAGCTGCTGAAGGACACGCCGGCATCCTGATCACGAACGGGAAAGGGCGGGGATCCCTCGGGACTCCCGCCCTTTCCTGGTGTCTGCCAGGGAAAGTTGCGGGCGCCCGGTAGAGTGGGAGTGCCCGATTCCGGGCGACACCCCAATTTTCCTGGAGACCCTCCATGGCGCACGCCCTTCGTCCTGACCTCCGTAACGTCGCGATCGTCGCGCACGTCGACCACGGCAAGACGACTCTCGTCGACGCCATGCTCCGCCAGACCGGCTCGTTCGGCGAGCACGCGCACGTCGAAGAGCGCGCGATGGACTCGAACGACCTCGAGCGCGAGAAGGGCATCACGATCCTCGCCAAGAACACGGCGATCGAGTACAACGGCATCCACACCGACGTGCCCGTCACGATCAACGTGATCGACACCCCGGGTCACGCCGACTTCGGTGGCGAGGTCGAGCGTGGCCTCTCGATGGTCGACGGCGTCGTGCTGCTCGTCGATGCGTCCGAGGGCCCGCTGCCCCAGACCCGCTTCGTGCTGCGCAAGGCGCTCGAGGCCAAGCTCCCCGTCATCCTGCTGGTCAACAAGACCGACCGCCCCGACGCGCGCATCGCCGAGGTCGAAGAGGAGGCGCACGACCTGCTGCTGGGTCTCGCGTCCGACCTCGTCGACGACGTGCCCGACCTCGACGTCGACGCGCTGCTCGACGTGCCGGTGGTCTACGCCTCGGGCCGCGCTGGTGCCGCGTCGCTCAACCGCCCCGACAACGGTGCGCTGCCCGACAACGACGACCTCGAGCCGCTGTTCGCCGCGATCCTCGAGCACGTGCCGGCTCCGGCCTACGACGACGAGGCGCCGCTGCAGGCGTGGGTGACGAACCTGGACTCCAGCCCGTTCCTCGGTCGCCTCGCGCTGCTGCGCGTCTTCAACGGCACGCTCAAGAAGGGCCAGACGGTCGCCTGGGTGCGCTCCGACGGCACCACGAGCAACGCCCGCGTGACGGAGTTGCTGAAGACCCGCGCGCTCGAGCGCTTCCCCGCTGAGTCCGCCGGCCCCGGCGACATCGTCGCCATCGCCGGTTTCCCCGACATCACCATCGGCGAGACCATCGCCGACCCCGAGGACGTGCGTCCGCTGCCGGCCATCACGGTCGACGATCCCGCCATCTCGATGACGATCGGCACGAACACCTCGCCCCTGATGGGCAAGGTCAAGGGGCACAAGCTCACCGCCCGCATGGTCAAGGACCGTCTCGACCGCGAGCTCATCGGTAACGTCTCGCTCAAGGTCGTCGACATCGGACGCCCGGATGCCTGGGAGGTCCAGGGCCGCGGCGAGCTCGCCCTGGCGATCCTCGTCGAGAACATGCGCCGCGAGGGCTTCGAGCTCACCGTCGGAAAGCCCCAGGTGGTCACCAAGCGCGGCGAAGACGGGAAGCTCAAGGAGCCCTTCGAGCACCTCACGATCGACGCCCCCGAAGAGCACCTCGGCGCGATCACGCAGCTCATGGCCGCCCGCAAGGGCCGCATGGACAACATGACCAACCACGGCACCGGCTGGGTGCGTATGGAGTTCGTCGTCCCCTCGCGCGGTCTCATCGGCTTCCGTAGCGAGTTCCTGACGATCACGCGCGGCACCGGCATCGCCAACGCGATCTCGCACGGCTACGACGACTGGGCCGGTTCGATCACGACCCGTCAGAACGGCTCGATCGTGGCCGACCGCATGGGTGTCGTCACCCCGTTCGCCATGATCGCCCTGCAGGAGCGCATGAGCTTCTTTGTGCAGCCCACCGAAGAGGTCTACGAGGGCATGGTCATCGGCGAGAACTCGCGCGCTGACGACATGGACGTCAACATCACGAAGGAGAAGAAGCTCACGAACATGCGTTCGTCGACCTCGGACTCCTTCGAGTCAATGACGCCCCCGCGCGTGCTCACGCTGGAGGAGTCGCTCGAGTTCGCGCGCGACGACGAATGCGTCGAGGTCACGCCCGAGAAGGTGCGCATCCGCAAGGTCGTGCTCGACGCGACCGAGCGTGGTCGCGCCGCCTCGCGTTTGAAGCGTCAGGATGCCAACGCCTGAGCGTTGAGTCCGAGAACGGCCCCATCGAGTTCAGGCTCGGTGGGGCCGTTCTGTTTCGCCGCGCAGGTGGCTGAGCCTGTCGAAGCCACCGGACCCTTCGACGGGCTCAGGGTCCTCCCGCGCGCGGCGATGAGGGCGGCCGGGTCCTTCGACGGGCTCAGGGTCCTCCCGCGCGCGGCGATGAGGGCGGCCGGGTCCTTCGACGGGCTCAGGGTCCTCCGTCGTGAGCGGTGGGGCGAGACCCCCTCAGGCGGCGGGAGTGGGTGCCTGTTCCCGGAGCACCTTCGCGAGGGGGCGCCCCTTCGCGAGCTCGTCGACGAGCTTGTCGAGGAGGCGGATGCGGTACATCAACGGGTCGTCGATCTGCTCGACGCGGATGCCGCAGACGACCCCCGTGACCTGATCCGCCCGCGGGTTGAGCGTCGCCTCGCCGAAGAATTCGCGGAGAGTCGTGGTGCCTTCGGCGTGCCGGGTGACCGCGGCCTCGTCGAATCCGGTGAGCCAGCGGATCACGGCATCCAGTTCGTCCTTCGTCCGCCCCTTGCGCTCGACCTTCGTCACGTACAGCGGGTAGACGGAGGAGAAGGTCATGTCGAAGACGCGGGACATGCCCCGAACACTACGCCGCGCGGCGCGGCGGCGCGATGGGCACCCGATGACGTCCGTCGAATGCTGACCGTGAGGCCGTTCGGGCGTGCATTCGGCGCAAGTCAGCGAGGACGTCGGGGGACCCCGGGTCAGTGCGACTCGACCACGCAGACCGCGCTCATCCCGGGGGTCAGTGCCTCGAACACGTGCGGGGCGTCGCCGGGATACGAGAGGTAGTCGCCGGGGGACAGCTCGTACGGGTCGTCGGCGGGACCGACGCGCCCGCGGCCGGTGACCATCACGAGATGCTCGACCGTGCCCCGCGGGTGCGGCTCTGAGACACGCGGGGTCCCGGGTTCGGCGCTCAACAGGTAGATGTCGCGGCGCGCGTGCGGTGGACTCGCCGACAGGAGAACGGCGAGATACTCGGATGCCGCCGAGGGCACGGCCGTGGCCGCTTCTCCGGCGCGGATCAGCGTGGGGGAGCGGACGCCCTCGTCGACGAGGACCGCGAAGGGGACCTCGAGCGCCGAAGCCAGGGCCCACAGCGTCTCGACGCTGGGATTGCCGCCGCCGTTCTCGAGCTGGGAGACGGTGGCTTTCGCGACGCCGGCGCGTCGCGCGAGCTCCGAGACGCTGAGGTCGCGACGCTCGCGTTCGCGCCGCAGGCTCGCCGCGATGCGGTCGCCGAGATCACTCATGTGTTCATTATGCTCGCCGATCGTTCGACTTGACGAACGAACGAGCATCGTTCAGCATGATGTCCATGCGTTCGTTATCGCGAACACCCGAGGGTGTCGCCGCCCGACAGGGCCTCGCCGTCGCCCTGGCGACCAGCGCGTACGGCATCTCTTTCGGGGCGCTGGCCGTGGCATCCGGGCTCGATGTCTGGCAGACGTGCGTGCTGAGCCTCCTGATGTTCACCGGCGGCTCGCAGTTCGCCTTCGTCGGCGTGATAGCGGCCGGGGGACTCGCCGCCGCCCCCGCCGCGATCGCTTCGGCGGCCCTCCTCGGCGTGCGCAACGCGGCCTACGCGATGCGCATGGCCCCGATCGTCGCCGGCGGGTTCTGGCGCAAGGCCGCCGCGACGCCCTTCACGATCGACGAGTCGGTCGCGGTCGGGCTCGCGCAGGACGAGCCTCGGGCGCGGCAGGCGGGCTTCTGGGTGACCGGCGTGGCGATCTGGGTCGGCTGGAACCTGTCGACGCTCCTGGGGGCGCTGCTCGGCGACGTGCTGGGCGACCCCCGCGCGTACGGGCTCGATGCGGCTGCTGCCGCCGCCTTCCTCGCCCTCCTGTGGCCCCGACTTCGCGGTCGTCAGCCGCTCGCGGTCGCGGCGGGGGCCGCCGTCGTCGCGGCGCTGCTGACCCCGGCGCTGATGCCGGGCATCCCGGTGATCGCCGCCGCCGGGGTCGCCGTGGTCGTGGGGCTCTTCGATCCGCGCCCGCCCGCACCCGAACCCGTCGACGTCGCCGAGCAGAAGGGCATGCCATGACCCTGTGGACCGCCGTGCTCCTGGCATCCGTCCTCTGCCTCGCGCTGAAGGCGGTGGGCTATCTCCTTCCCGCCCGGTGGCTCGAGGCCCCGCGGCCGGCGCGGATCGCCGACCTGCTCACGGTGGCGTTGCTCTCGGCGCTCGTGATGGTCCAGACGCTCGGCGCGGGTGCCGCGATCGTCGTCGACGCGCGGGTGCCGGCGGTCGGGGTGGCGGCGCTGCTGCTGTGGGCGCGCGCACCGTTCCTGGTCGTGGTGGCAGCCGCCGCGCTCACCGCTGCCCTCCTGCGCCTGTGGGGGTGGGCGGCCTGATGCCGGTTCTCCGCTGCCGCATAGCGACCCGCGCCTAGACTGACCCGATGAGCTCTGGCATCCTGCGCGTCGTCGGCTGGGTCGTTGCGCTGCTCATCGGCGCCTTCTACGGCGCGGCGGGCACGATCGGCCAGGCCTTCCGTCTCGGGCCGGTGCCGCTCGGACTGCTTCTCGCGACGATCGGCAGCGCCGCGCTACTGGTCGCGCTGCGCACGCTGACGGGCGACCGCGTCAACGCCCTCGCGGGCGGGCTCGGCATCTCGCTCGCGACCTACGTCTTCTCTCAGCCCGGCCCCGGTGGATCGGCGATCGTGGCCGCCCCCAGCCCCGGGATGGAGTGGATCCCGGTGGTGTGGACGATCGTCGGCCCCGCGCTGATGGTCTTCGTGGCGTTCTGGCCGTCGTTCTCGCATCTGCCGCAAGGGACGAGCGCGAACGCCGAGGCGGACGCCCCCGCACACGTCCGCTGACGCCGGGGATCATACGCCCGACGGCGCGCGGCGAAGCCCTTCCGGTGAGCGCGATTAGACTGGTCCCGTGACTTACGTGATCGCCCTCCCGTGTGTCGATGTCAAAGACCGCGCCTGCATCGACGAGTGTCCGGTCGACTGCATCTACGAAGGCGAGCGGTCGCTCTACATCCACCCCGACGAATGCGTCGACTGCGGTGCGTGCGAACCGGTGTGCCCGGTCGAGGCGATCTACTACGAAGACGACCTGCCCGAAGAGTGGTCCGACTACTACAAGGCGAACGTCGAGTTCTTCGACGACATCGGCTCGCCCGGCGGTGCCGCCAAGGTCGGCGTGATCGCCAAGGACCACCCCGTCATCACCGCTCTTCCCCCGCAGAGCCACTGACCCGTGGGCGTCGCCGACCTCGCCGACTACCCCTGGGACGCCGTCGCCCCCTACGCGGAGCGCGCGAGGCGTCACCCCGCCGGCATCGTCGACCTGTCGATCGGCTCGCCCGTCGACCCGACGCCCGCCGTGGTCGCCGAGGCTCTCGCCGACGCGACCGACGCGCACGCGTATCCCCAGACCGCAGGAACGCCCGCTTTGCGTGAGGCGATCGCCGACTGGTACGCCCGTCGACGCGGCGTTCCGGGCCTGACAGCCGCGAACGTCCTGCCCACCGTCGGCTCGAAAGAGCTCGTCGCGTTGCTCCCTCTGCTCCTGGGCCTCGGCCCCGGCGACGTCGTGGTGCACCCGCGCGCGGCGTACCCGACCTACGAGGTGGGTGCCCGTCTCGTGGGCGCCGAGGCGGTGGCATCCGATGATCCGGCCGACTGGCCCGCGAACACGAGGCTCGTCTGGGTCAACTCGCCGGGAAACCCCGACGGCCGCGTCCTGTCGGTGGCCGAGATGACGGATGCCGTGTCCCGGGCGCGAGAGCTCGGAGCCGTTCTGGCGTCGGACGAGTGCTACGCCGAACTCGGGTGGGACGCTCCCTGGGACGTCGAGCGCGTGCCGAGCGTGCTCGATCCCGCCGTGGTCGGCGACGACCTAACCGACGTGCTGTCGGTGTACTCGCTGAGCAAGCAGTCGAACCTCGCCGGGTACCGCGCGGCGTTCCTGGCCGGTGACGCCGCGCTCGTCGCGCGACTGCTCACCGGACGCAAGCACCTCGGCCTCATGCCTCCCGCTCCCGTGCAGCGCGCGATGACCGTGGCTCTCGGCGACGACGCGCACGTCGCGGAGCAACGCGAGCGGTACGCCCGTCGTCGGGCCGTGCTGAAGCCCGCGGTCGAGGCGGCCGGCTTCACCGTCGACCGCAGCGAGGCCGGTCTGTACCTGTGGGCCACCGAGGGGCGCGACGCGTGGGAGAGCGTGGGGCGGCTCGCCGACCTCGGCATCCTCGTCGGCCCGGGGCACTTCTACGGCACGCACTTCCCGAACCACGTCCGGTTCTCGCTGACCGCGACCGATGAGCGGATCGCCGCGGCGGCAGAGCGGCTCGCGCCCTGATTCAGCGCGAACGACTCCACGCGTCCCACAGGCGCGCGTAGGCCCCGCCCGCGGTGCGGAGGTCGTCGTGAGTGCCCTCCTCGCGCACACGACCCGCGTCGAGCAGGACGACACGGTTCGAGGCCGCGGCCTGGCTGAGCCGATGCGCGACGACCAGAGCGGTCCGGCCCTCGATCGCCGCCAGGGCCGCGTCCTCGAGCCGTCCGGCCTCGGCGGAGCCGGCCTCGGCCGTGGCCTCGTCGAGCACGACGAACGCGGGGTCGGCGAGCAGCACGCGCGCCAGCGCGAGATGCTGGGCCTCGGAGGGCGAGAGGGGAGTGCCCGATGCCCCGACCGGTTCATCGAGGCCGCGGGTCAGGCGCGCGGCGATGCTCTCGCCGCCCACGCGCCGCAAGGCGGCACGCACCTCGTCGTCGGTCGCCTGCGGGGCCGCGAGGGTGAGATTGTCGCGGAGGTCGGCGTCGAAGACATGTACCTCCTGCGTGACGAGGGCGACGGATCGCGGTCGGTCGACCTGGCCGACGAGGGGATCGTGAACGCCGGCCGCGATCGCGGCGAGCGTGGATTTCCCCGCACCCGACGCTCCGACCACCGCCACGCTCTCGCCTGCCGCGATCCGCAGTGACACGTCGTTCAGCACGGCGTGATTGGCCTCGTACGCGTGAGTGATGCCGCGCAGGTCGACGTCGCGCGGTTCGATGTCGCGTGGTTCGATGTCGCGCGGCTCGACCGCGTTGTGCTCGCGCGACGGTTCGCCCGCGGCATCCCGAGGCGCCGCCGTACGGATGACGCCGACGATGCGAGAGAGCGACGCCAGGGCCGACTGCAGGTCGTCGACGACGAAGAGCAGCTCGTTGATCGGCCCGAACAGGCGGAGGAACAGCAGCATGGCGGCGGTGGTCCCACCCACACTGCCGTGCCCGTTCGCGACGAGGATGAACCCCACGACGAGCAGACCCGCCATGCCGAGGAACTCCGCCGCGTTCAGCCGGGCGAAGAACAGGTTCTGGATTCCGCGTGCGCGCATGCTCCACCGCACGACGGCCCACGACGCGGTCGAGATACGGTCCAGGTGCGAGGGGGCCGTGCGGTAGGCGCGGACGGTCTCCAGCCCGCGCAGCGTGTCGAGGAGATGCTGTGCGCGCTCGGCCATCGCGGCGCGCTCCGCCGCGTAGACGCCGGGGGCGTGACGCAGATAGCGACGCACCGCGAACACGTGCAGGGGCGTGATGGCCACCAACGCCACCGCGTACCAGGGATCGATGACCGCCATGCCGACGACGGTGACGGCGATCGTGAACGCGGCACCGACGAGGGCCGGGACGACGCGGGGGATGGCATCCGACACCTGGGCGACATCGTCGCCGGCACGGGCGATCAGATCGCCGGTGCCGGCGCGCTCGACGCGAGCCGGAGGCAGGTGCAGGGCGGTGTCGACCATCCGCTCACGGAGGTCGGCGAGAGCGGTCTCGAACAGCTGCGAGGCCGAGACCATACCGACGGCGGTGAGCACGGCCCCGGTCACGACCGCGCCGGCCATCACGGCGGCGAGCGTCCACGCGAGCGGCGGTGCGTCCTCGCCCGCGCCGATCGCGTCCACGACGACCCCGAGGGCGAGCGGGCCCACCACTCCCGACGCCGCAGCCGCGAGCACGACCACGATGAGCGACGGCAGACGCCACCATCCACGCGGAAGGGACCTCCGGAGTTCGTGCGCGACCTCCCGGGCCGACGCGAGCGGGAGGGCGACACTCATTCGTCCGCTCCCTCGGGCATGCGGATCACGCGATCCGCGATGGCGGCGAAGGCCGGTGCGCGTGTGATGACGACGGTGCGCCGATGACGCCGCATCTCGCGGACCCGCTCGGCGATTCGCGCTTCGGTGACGGCGTCGACGGCGGTGGTCGGATCGTGCAGCACCAGCAGTTCGGGGTCATGCGCGAGAGCGCGCGCGAGGGCGACCCGTTGACGCTGACCGCCCGAGAGCGCGCTGCCGTTCTCGCCGACGCGGCTGTCGAGTCCGGCGGGAAGCGCGGTGGCGAGTTCGTCGCACACGGCGGCGTGAAGGGCCGCTGACAGGGCTGTGGCATCATCCGGCGGGGTGACGTTGTCGGCGACCGTCCCGGTGAACAGGTGCGCAGCGTGCGGAGCATGGAGGGCTTCGGGATGCCGTGCCCGCAGGGCCGCGGTCACCTCGGCGGCCCGGTCGCCGCCGCACGCGACGACCACGAACTCTCCGGGCCGGATCTCCGGCGCCCGCTGTGCCGCCGGGCTCGGCGGCGCGACGACCGCGACAGGTTCGGCGTCGCGGAGGACATCGAGCACCCGCGCCGCAGAGGCCGTCGCCGACGCCCACCACGCTCCGGTGTACAGCGCGAGCGCGCGCAGCGGCTCGAGGAGGAACTGCGCGAGTCCCACGACCGCGATGAACTCGCCGAGGCCGAGGCTTCCCGACAGCGTGAGCAGCGCCGCGGCGACCGCGACGGCGGTGAGGAACAGTCCCGTGACGACGCTCATGGCCCCGCCGAAGACCCCCTCGGCACGTCGGGCGCGCATGGTATCGGTGAGGGCGTCACGGCTGGCGCGACGGTAGCGGCGGCTCGCCTCGGCTTCGGCGCCGATGCCGCGGATCACGCGGTATCCGCTCATGAGGTCGGCGGCCCGACCCGCCGCAGCGGCCGCGGCTTCCTGCTCCTCACCGCTGCGGTCGCGCAGTCGTCGGCCCGCGCGCTCCGTGACCCACAGCAGGATCGGCGCGCCGAGCAGGACGGCGAGGCCCAGCGGCCACGAGACGGTGACGAGCACGGCTCCGCCGAAGAGTACCGCGGCGAGCTGGCCCACGGGGTAGACGCCGATCTCCACGGCCTCCGCGAGCCTGTTGGCGTCGGACGTGGCGATCGAGAGGGCGACACCCGGCTGCTCCGACGGACGCCCCGGTCGTGGTGGTCGCCCGAGAAGGTGGGTCGCGACGGTGATGCGGAGACGGTGTTGGACGGCCAGCATGCCCAGTTCCGCGAGACGCGATCCGAAACGCCAGGAGAAGGACAGCAGGACGAAGTCGGCCGCGAGCACACCGAGCCACAGCAGGAGCTGAGCGGGATCGCCGGTCGTGACCGCGCGTTCGATCGCGAGCCCCATGACGATGGGGACGAGGGCTTCGCCCACCTGGTGGGTGATCGAGAGCACGGCGGCCGGAACGGTGTAGCGCGGCGCGGCGCCCATCGCCCGCAGCGCCAGCGAGCGCGGGGTCGTTCGATCGGTGACCGACAGATCTCGGGTGCGAACGGGGTCGGCGGGAGCCTGGAGCAGCATCTTCACGGACGGACCGCCCGGTCTCGACCGAGGGCCGAGACCGCGGGCGTCCCCGCCACGGGGTCGGGGGTCACCACGCAGCGCAGACCGAAGACGTCCTCGACCATCTCGGCCGTCACGATGTCGGCCGGGGCGCCTTCGGCGACGATCCGCCCATCTTTCACGGCGATGAGGTGGCTCCCGTATCGCGCCGCCTGGTTCAGGTCGTGCAGTACCGCCACGAGCGTGCGGCCCTGCTCGTTCAGGTCGGTGAGCAGCTCCATGAGCTCGATCTGGTGGGCGATGTCGAGGAAGGTCGTGGGTTCGTCGAGCAGCAGGATCGGCGTCTGCTGCGCCAGCGCCATGGCGATCCAGACCCGTTGGCGCTGGCCGCCCGACAGCTCCGCGACGAGACGTCCCGACAGATCCGCCGTGCCGGTGGCATCCAGAGCTTGCCGCACCGCCGCCTCGTCGTCGACGGACCACTGCCGCAGAAACCCCTGGTGGGGGTACCGTCCGCGGGCAACCAGGTCGATGACCGTGATGCCGTCGGGAGCGAGAGACGTCTGCGGAAGCAGGCCCACGGCGCGCGCGAGCTCTTTGGGTTGGTATTCCCCCAACGGACGTTCGTCGAGCCGCACCTCGCCCGATACGGGTGAGAGGAGGCGGGCGAGAGCGCGCAACAGCGTCGACTTGCCGCTCGCGTTGGCGCCCACGATAACGGTGAAGGAGCCGTCGGGAATGGCGACCGACAGCTTTTCCGAGATGATGCGGCGGTCGTAGCCGATGGTCAGATCATGAGCGGCGAGGCGGACGGGAGCGGTCATGCGCGTCTCCGGGTTTCGTGGATGAGGAGCCAGACGAGGTAGAGGCCGCCGACGACGACGGTGACCAGGCCCACGGGAAGCGGCGTGGGCAGCGTGTGCTGAGCGACGATGTCGGATGCCAGGAGCACGACCGCCCCGACGAGCGCCGACGGCGCGAGGGCGATGCCGGCCGTCCGGGCCAGCCGCCGTGCGATCTGCGGTGCGGCGAGGGCGACGAAAGCGATGGGGCCTGCGGCCGCGGTGACCACCGCGGTCAGGGCGACGGCGCAGACGACCAGACCGAGCCGGGACCTCTCGACGCGGACTCCGAGCGCCCGCGCCGCATCGTCGCCGAGTTCGAGGCGCGAAAGGGCACCGGTGAAGACGGCGAGGGCAGCGAGGGAGACCGCGATCACCGCGGCGGCGGGGAGGAACTGCCCCCATCCGACCGGCGACAGCGAGCCCGCGCCCCACACGGCGGCGACCATCGCCACTTCGATCTTGGCTCGCAGCACGAGGTAGGTGCTGAGTGCTTGGAGCATCGCCGAGACACCGATTCCGACGACGATCAGACGGAACCCCTGGATGCCGCGTCGGTAAGCGAGCGCGTACACCAGAGCCGCGGCGGCGAGGCCTCCCGCGATCGCCCCCGCGGAGACGGGAGCAGTGCCCGCAGCCGCCCCGAAGAGAATGATCGCGCTCAAACCGCCGGCGTAGGAGCCGGCCGAGAGCCCGATGACGTCGGGGCTGGCGAGCGGGTTCCTGGTGAGCGACTGGAAGACCGCTCCCGACACGCCCAGAGCGGCGCCGAAGACGAGAGCGGCGAGCACGCGCGGAAGCCGCCACTCGCGGACGACGGTCGCCGTGAAGCCGTGGTCAGCGCCGAGAAGGGCACCCCCGACCTGGGCAGGGGTGAGCGGCAGGTCGCCGAGACAGAGGGCGAGGACGGCGAGGATCGCCGCGATCACGGCGACGACGACCCCCGTCGTGAGCGTGCGCCCGCGGAAACGCAGCGACACCGGCCCGCGGCGGATGACGAGGCTCACAGGCTGCTCGCTCTCGCCCGACGCACCAGCGCGATGAGCACGGGTGCTCCCACGAAGGCGGTGACGATCCCCACCGGCACTTCGCTCGGCCACAGGACCACTCGACCGATCACATCGGACACCAGGAGCACCGTCGGTGCGATCACCATCGTGTACGGGAGGATCCACCTCTGGTCCGGCCCGACGATCCATCTCGCGACGTGCGGAGCCATGAGGCCGACGAAGGCGATCGGACCGGCGATCGCCGTCGCCGATCCCGCGAGGACGGTGATGGCCGCGATCGAGAGCACACGGGTGCGCGCGAGTCTCGTGCCGAGGGAGGAGGCGAGTTCGTCGCCGAGACCGAGAGAGTTGAGCGACCGCGCGCAGGCGAGGGCCACGACGACGCCGCAACCGACGAAAGGGAGGACGGGGAGGATGACGTCCCACCCGCGTTCCACGAACGAACCCGCGTTCCACCCCCGCAGGCGCGCGAAGGTGACCGGATCGAGGAGCATCATCGCGCTCGTGACGCCCATGAGCACGGCTCCGACGGCGACCCCGGCCAGGGTCAACCGCACGGGATCGGGTCCGCCGCGTCCCGCTCCGCCGATCGCGTAGACGGCGATGGTGACCACGAGGGCGCCGCCGAACGCCCAGGGGAGGAACTGCACGGCGGTCACAGCGCCCAGGACGACGCCGATCGCGACGAAGAGGGCGGCGCCGGCATCCACTCCCAGGATGCCGGGATCGCCGAGCGGATTCCGGGTGAATGCCTGGATCAGCGCGCCGGCGAGTCCGAGGGCGACCCCGGCGACAACCGCGGCGATCGTGCGGGGGACGCGCAGGTCACGCACGATCTGATCGGCGACCGCTCCGTCGGGGGTGGCCAGGGCATGCCAGATCTCGGCGGGGGAGAGGGCGTTCGAGCCGATCGCGACGCTGAGGCCCGCCGCCACGGCGAGGGCGATCACGGCGACGACGAGACCTGCGGCGCGGCGACGAGGGGAGGCGGAGGGGCGGTCGCGCCGCGCGGCAGGGCGCGACGCGACCGCAAGGGGCGAGATCACCGCGGGTCAGCCCTCGACACTCTGCGGGGAGGTGCCGGCGACGGCCTTCTCGAGGCGGGGGACGAGCTTGTCGATGACGTACTTCTGGCTCAGCGGCGTGAGGAAGTAGATGGCGCCCGCGAGCTCGGCGTCAGTGTAGACGGCGCGTCCTCCGGTGACCGCCGACAGCGACCGCGTCGTTCCGAAGTCGAGCAGCGCAGGCAGCGAGCCGGCGCTCTCGGTGGCGAAGACGATGACGTCGGCGTCGATGAGCGACATGTTCTCGCCCGAGATGAGCGCCTGCGCGCCCTTCTGCTGAACGTACTTCTCGAGCCCCGGGGTGATCACGAAGCCGAGGTCGGTGAGGAAGTCGGTGTTCAGGCCGTCGGGATACACGTAGATGCTGCCCTCCCAGGGGCCGCCCTGCGAGAACGACGCCGTCTTGCCGGCGAACTCGGGGTGGGCGGCCGCGGCCGCCGCGTACTGCTCTTCGATGCCGGTGATGAGCTTCTCGCCCTCGGTGCTGCGTCCCATCGCCTGCGCGATCTGCCGGGTCTGACCCTTCCAGTCGGAGAAGTAGCGCTCGCTGCCGGGGACGCTCGCGATCGTGGGAGCGATCGCGCTGAGCTTGGTGTAGTCGTCGGCCGTCATGTTCGCGTTCGTGCCGACGATGAGGTCGGGCTCGAGCGAGGCGATCTTCTCGAACTCGAAGCCGTCGGTGGCCGACAGCACGGTCGGCTCGGCGCCGTTGAGCAGATCGGTCGCCCATGGCCAGACGGCGTACGGCTGTTCCCCGTACCACTCGGTCGTGGCGATGGGGGGTGTGCCGAGTTCGAGGAGGATGTCCTGCTCGGTGAGGCCCACGACGACGACGCGCTGGGGTTCCGCCTCGACCGTGGTCTCGCCGAACTGGTGGGTCACGGTGACGGGGAACGTGTCGCTCGGTTCGGTCGAATAGGTCGTGTTCTCGGCGACCGCCGTGGCGGTGCCGCCGCAGCCGGCGAGGAGGGCGGCGGTGACGGCGAGGACGGTGCCGAGCGCGGCGAGGCGCGCGGGACGGGAGCGGTGCAGGGTGACGGACATGGAGGCTCTCGGGTAGACGGGTAAGGGCGCCGCTAGGTTAGCCTTGCCTTACTTTGCTCGCCATCGTCGTGAGGAGACACTCCGTGCTGATCGAGGACACGATCATGTCGCTTGGCGAACACGTTGACCGCGTGGATGCGGCTGTCTCCCCGCCGCATGTTCGCCAGTGGACATTCGCCGAGTTCGCGGTCACGTCGACATTCGTCGACGGCGACAGTGGATTCACGTTGCATCGTCACGAGGAGGACCAGCTCGCGTGGATGGCATCCGGGTCCATGGAGGTGTCGGTCGGCTCCGATCGGTGGCACCTCCGTCGCGACCACGCGGCGTGGATCCCCACCGGGGTGCTGCACGAGATGCGCTTCACCGAGCCGGGGGAGCTCGTCAGCGCCTACGTGGATCAACGGCACCGACCGAGTCCGGAGGGGTGGAATCGGGCGCGCGTGCTCACGCTTGATCCGCTCGCCGGGGCGCTCCTGCGGTACCTCGCCGCCGAAGGGCGGCGCGAGACGCGACGGCAGGAGTGTTTCGGCCTCCTTAGCGATCTGATCGCCGAAGCGCCCGTCTCGCGCGAGGTCGTCGCCCTTCCGCAGGATCCGCGCGCCCGCGCTATCGCCGTCGCACTCCTCGCCGCGCCCGACGACGATCGGGACCTCGACGCGTGGGCGGCCCAGGAGGGGGTCAGTGCGAAGACCATCGCCCGTGCCTTCGTCTCCGACACCGGGCGCACGTTCCGCGAGTGGAGAGTGCGGGCGCGCCTGCACGTCGCCGTCGGGCTGCTCGTCCAGGGTGCGCCCGTGCACGAGGTCGCGCTCGCGGTCGGTTACGACTCGGTGAGCAGCTTCATCTCGGCGTTCCGCTCGAGGTTCGGCATGACGCCGGCTGCCTACGCCGGACGCACGCAGGAGATCGATGTCTGAGTCGCCGCGCTTGGAGTCGATCGAGATCGTGACCCCTGCCGACGCCGGGGAGCGGTGGCCGACGCACGATCACCCGGACCATGAGCTCTTGTCCTCCATCACCGGGGTCGTGACGGTCTCGACCGAGCGCGCCGTCTTCGTCGTCCCTCGGGGCGCGGCGATCTGGATCCCCGCCCGTGCGTCCCACGAGGTGCATGCGAGTGCGGGCAACACCATGCGCTGCACGTGGTTCGCGCGCGGTGCCGTCCCCGACGCCCTGGTGCGTCCGACGCTGCTGACCACGTCGACGTTGCTCGACGATGTCCTCACGCACCTCGACGTCGAGCATTCCGGCCCCGCCGGCACGACGGAGCGCGCCGGCGAACGCCGCGCGCGGGCGGAGTCCTTCGCGCTCGACTTGCTCTCCGTCGGCGCGCGGCCCGATGCGGGGTTCGCGCACCCTCGCACGCCCTGGCTGCGGCGGGTCACTCACGCGCTCGCCGCGGACCCCGGCGACCCCCGCACGGTGGAGGAGTGGGCGCGGCATTGTGCGGTGAGCACGCGGACTTTCACGCGGCGCTTCCGTGACGAGACGGGCGAACCCTTCTCTCGCTGGCGTTCGCGGCTCCGTATGCAGGCGGCGATGGCGGCTCTCGCGGCGGGGCAGGCGGTGGGCGTGGTCGCGCATCGCGTCGGGTACGACTCGGCGGCGGCGTTCTCGACGGCTTTTCGGGAAGCGGCGGGGGTGAGTCCGCGCGAGTTCGCCGCGCGTTGACCGATCTGCGAAAGAACTCGACTGATTTGCGGAGGTTTGTGCTCTCGAGCGCCGTTGACCCCTCGCGATAATTAGGTATCCCTTACCTAAAAAAGAGGAGCTTTTCCGTGCTCACACGCCGCCGCGCCGCCCTGTCGGTCTCCGCCGCCGCGCTCACCCTCGCCCTGCTCTCGGGGTGCGCCGCGACAGCTCCGTCTTCGGCATCCATCGCCTCCACCACCGTCGAGTCGGCGTACGGTGAGGTCACCGTGCCCCAGCAGCCCGAGAGGATCGCCGCGGTGTCGTACGACACCCCGTGGCAGCTGATGTCGCTCGACGTGAAGCCCGTCGCCACGATCGACTACTCGCGGTGGGCCGACAGCTTCACGACCGCGCAGATGGACTGGATCTCGGATGCCGCGACCGTGGGAACTTTCGGCGAGATCAACTTCGAGGCCCTCACCGCCGCCCGCCCCGACGTCATCATCGGCACGGCGGATGAGATCGATCAGGCGACGTACGAGAGGCTCAGCGCCATCGCCCCGACCGTCGTGACCGGCGGCGTCGATCGCGGCGACTGGCAGAGCATCACTCGGCAGACCGCCGCCGCCACCGGGACGACCGCGACCTGGGAGGCCGAGAAGGCCGCGTTCGAGAAGCTCCGCGACGACACCAGGCAGACCTACCGCGACGTGATCGAGGGGAACCGCTGGATCAACTTCTCGTTCGGCGACGAGCCCGGGCAGTTCTCGGTCCAACTGCCCACCGGCTCGACCGGCGATCTCGTGGTGAACGAGATGGGACTCGCGTATGGCCCCGGTGCGGCTTCGCTGCCCGACACCGACGGCCGCGGATACACGGCTCTGCCGCTCGAGCAACTGCCGACGGTGTTCGACGGCGTGACCGTCGCACTCACCTTCTCCTCCGCGGACGGCACCCCCGATCCCACCGTCAGCGAGATCGTGAATTCGCCGCTCTTCCAGACACTGCCCGTCGCGCAGAGCGGTCACGTGTACGGGATGCGCTCGACCGTGACCGACTACGTCACCGCGCAGGATTGGGTGCACGAGCTCGTCGACACGGTGCTCGAGCCGTTGCAGAAGTGACCGGTGCGGCCGTCCGGGAACGCCCGGGCGTTCGGCGCCCTCGGGCAGCGCGCGTCGCCGTCGGCACCGCGATCGTCCTGGTCGGTCTCGCGCTCGCGGTGGCCGAGCTGTGCGTCGGTGAGCCGATGCTGACGCCGGCTCGTGCGCTCGGTCTTCTCGTGCATCCCGACGGATCGCAGACCGCGCTCATCGTGCACACGCTGCGGCTCCCGCGGCTCGTGCTGGCGGTCGCCGTCGGCGCGGCTCTCGCGATCTCCGGCGTGGTGATGCAGGCGCTCACGCGGAACCCCCTCGCCGAGCCGGGCATCCTCGGGGTCAACGCGGGAGCGTCGCTGGCGGTGACCTTCGCCTTCGTCGTCCTGGGCCTGCGCGGATTCGGTGTGACATTGGCGGTCGCCGCGGTGGGGGCGGCGGTGGCCGGCCTGCTCGTCGCTCTGCTCGGCGGCGTCGGGCGCTCGGCATCCGCGGCACGGCTCGTGCTGGCCGGCGTCGCCTTCACCGCCGTCGTCTCGGGTCTCACCCAGGCCGTGAGCCTCGTCGACCCCGGGCAGTACGCTCGCATCCGCGTCTGGGAGGCCGGATCGCTCGCGGCTCGCGACACACCGACGGCCCTGCTGGTGACGGGCGTGATCGCTGCGGGGGTGATCCTCGCTCTGTCGATCGGGCCCGGGCTGAACCTGCTGATGCTGGGCGACGACACCGCTCAGGCCCTGGGCGGACGAGTGACGCGCGTGCGCGTGGCGGGTCTCGTCGCCGTCGTGGTGCTGTGCGGAACGGCCACCGCGGCGATCGGGCCCGTCGCCTTCGTCGGGCTCCTCGTCCCGCACGCCGTCCGGGCGTTCACCGGTGCCGATCAGGTGCGCGCTCTCTGGGCGAGTCTCGCCGCCGGGCCCGTGCTGCTGTTGGTCGCCGATCTCCTTGCCCGGACGGTCGCGGCGCCAGCGGAAGTACCCCTCGGGGTTGTCACGGCGTTTCTCGGGGCTCCCGTCCTCATCGCTCTGGTGCACAGATATCGGAGACCGGTGTGACGGCCATCGTGCGCGTGCCCCCGCGTCTGCGTCGACGGCGACTGCTCGCCGCGGTCGTCGTCGGGGGAGTCCTCGTCGCGTCGGTGTTGGGCACGCTGACCCTCG
This sequence comes from Microbacterium sp. NPDC086615, assembly GCF_040686055.1. Lineage (NCBI taxonomy): Bacteria > Bacillati > Actinomycetota > Actinomycetes > Micrococcales > Microbacteriaceae > Microbacterium > Microbacterium sp. NPDC086615. The sequence goes on along the minus strand of NZ_JBFBJJ010000001.1, from coordinate 94,405 downwards.
GCGACCTCGGGGTTACTCCCGCTGGAGCGCTGGCAGCACTGGTCGGCGCGGGCGATGCGGGCACGGTGCTCGTCGTGCAACAGTGGCGTCTGCCCCGGGCGGTGCTCGGCATCGTGGTCGGCGCCCTCCTCGCGCTCTCGGGTGCGCTGTTCCAGACGGTGACGCGCAATCCCCTCGGAAGCCCCGACATCCTCGGCTTCTCCGTCGGCGCGTTCACCGGGGTTCTCGCGGTCACCCTCGCGGGCGCGACCTCGGTCCTCGCGTTGACGGGCGGTGCTATCGGGGGCGGCTTGGCGGCCGCCGTCCTCGTCTTCGTCCTCTGTGCGCGTGCGGGATTCGGGGGTGTCGCGGTCGTGCTCACCGGCATTGGCGTCAGCGCGATGCTCGCCGCCGTCAACGTGGTCCTCGTGGTACGTCTCGACGACGTGCGCGCCCGTGCTGCAGCTGTCTGGGCGACGGGCTCGCTCAACGGGGTCAGCGCCGACGGCATCCTCCCCGCGGTGCTGAGCCTCGCGTCCGGGGCCCTCGTCATCGCGGCCCTGGCGCGTTCCCTGCATCTGCTCGAATTCGGCGACGAGCGGGCCACGAGTCTGGGCGTTCGCCCGACCTGGCTGCGGTGGGCGGCCATGGTGATCGGGGTCGCGCTCATCGCCGTGGCCACCGCCGTCGCCGGCCCCGTCGGATTCATCGCCCTGGCCGCTCCCCAGATCGCGCGTCGCGTCTGGCTCACCGGCACGATCCCGTTTGCCGCCTCGGCGTTCGTGGGGGCCGCGCTTCTCGGCGCGAGCGATCTGATCGCCTCCCGCGCGCTTGCCCCCGTCATGCTGCCGACGGGCCTCGTGACGGTCTGCCTCGGAGGCGTCTATTTGGCCTGGCTGCTCACCTCGCGAGAAAGGACCCGTCGATGACTGTTCGAGACGATCGCCCAGGATACGAGGCGCGTGTGGTCGCCGTGTCCCGGGTCACGCCGCACATGGTGCGCGTGACCCTCGGAGCGATCCGCGGTCTCGACGGATCCCGGCTGCCGGATGCCGGGCCGGCGGACGAGTTCTTCGGTCTCTGGGTGCCCGTTCCCGGCGCGCACCCGGTCAAGAGGTATTACACCGTGCGAAATCACCGCGCGGACCGTGGCGAGATCGACGTCGACCTGCTCCTGCACGGCGCGGGCCCCGCGACGGAGTGGGCCGCCCGCGCCGCTGTCGGAGACACCGTCGCTTTCGACGCCCCGCGCGGGCATTATGCCCCGCCGCCCGATACGTCGAGTCTGCTTCTCTGCGGCGACGCGACGGCGCTCCCGGCGCTCGGGCGGATTCTCGAGGAACGGCGACCGCATCGCGTTGCGCCCCCGGCGACGCTCGTCATCGGCGTCGATGATCCCGCCGACCGCTCCGACCTGGCCGTACGCCCGGGCGACGACGTTCTGTGGTGCTCGTCGGAGGACCTCGTCGACGAGACGCGACGCCGGTGCGGATTCGATCCGACCGCGTACGTCTGGTTCTCGGGAGAGGCCGCCGACATGAGGGCTGTTCGCGCGCGGCTGCGCCGAGAGCTCGGCATCCCTGCCCAGCGGTGGACGACGATGGGCTACTGGCGTCGTGACAGCGAGCGCTGGTCTGCCCGTCTCGACGCGGCAGGGCCCGCGTTCAAGGCCGCGATCGACGAGGTGCTCGCGGCACCGGTCGACGAGGAGACGCAGGCCGACCTCCTCGAGGAGCTGCTGTCGTCGAAGGGTCTGTTGTGACGCCGGATGCCGGTGCGGACGGCGTCGCGGCGCATCACGGGAGCGATGAGGAGGATCCCTCCATTCGATGGGGGCATCCTTTGGCCTTGTCATCTGTACGTGCCCCGGCCTACTAGGCTGTAAAAGCACTGTGCTCGGGCATCCCTCCGAGCGCGTGTCGACCGTGAGGCCGCACTCGTGGCATCCACCGGTCGAGAAGACCGCGGGTGCCTCCGCCCCCGTGGCCGAACAAATGGGCGACCAGAAATCGCAAGGAGGCGCGGTGAGCGACGCGGGAACGCAGAACGACAAGGCCACCCTCACGGTGGGGGGCACCACCGCCGAATTCCCGGTGCTCCGGGGAACCGACGGCATCCCGAGCATCGACATCGCGTCGCTGACGAAGCAGACCGGCCACACGACGCTCGACTACGGCTTCGTGAACACCGCGTCGACGAAGTCCGACATCACGTACATCGATGGCGACCAGGGCATCCTGCGCTACCGCGGGTACCCGATCGAGCAGCTCGCGAAGAACAGCACCTATCTCGAGGTGGCCTGGCTGCTGATCTACGGCGAACTGCCGTCGGCATCCGAACTCGCCTCGTTCGACGAGCGCATCCGTCGTCACACGCTTCTGCACGAGGACCTCAAGCGGTTCTTCTCGTCGCTGCCCCCGACCGCGCACCCGATGTCGGTGCTGTCGGCGGCCACCGCGGCGCTCTCGACCTACTACGAGTCCGAATCGGACCCGCACAACCCCGAGCACGTCGAGTTGAACACGGTTCGCATGCTCGCGAAGCTCCCGGTGATCGCGGCCTACGCCCACAAGAAGAGCATCGGGCAGGCTTTCCTGTACCCCGACAACTCGCTCGGCTTCGTCGACAACTTCCTCAAGCTCAACTTCGGTGTGCTGAGCGAGATCTACGAGGTCAACCCGGTGATGACGAAGGCGCTCGACCTTCTCCTCATGCTGCACGCCGACCACGAGCAGAACGCCTCGACCTCGACGGTGCGTCTGGTGGGCTCGACCGGCGCCAACCAGTTCGCGTCGATCTCCGCCGGCATCCAGGCGCTCTCCGGCCCCCTTCACGGCGGCGCTAACGAGGCCGTGCTGCAGATGCTCGGCCGCATCCGCGACTCCGGCGAGAGCGTCGAGCGCTTCGTCGAGCGGGTGAAGAACAAAGAAGAGGGCGTCAAGCTCATGGGCTTCGGCCACCGGGTCTACAAGAACTACGACCCGCGCGCCAAGCTCGTGAAAGAAGCGGCGGACGAGGTCCTCGAGGCCCTCGGCGTCAGCGACCCACTGCTCGACCTCGCGAAAGAGCTCGAGCAGATCGCCCTGCAGGACGACTACTTCAAGGAACGTCGTCTGTACCCGAACGTCGACTTCTACACCGGCGTGATCTACAAGGCGATGGGCTTCCCCACGCGCATGTTCACCGTGCTGTTCGCGATCGGGCGCCTGCCCGGCTGGCTCGCCCAGTGGCGCGAGGCCATCACCGACCCGCAGACCAAGATCGGCCGCCCGCAGCAGCTGTACACCGGGGCTGCCGAGCGCAACTACCCCGGCATCTGACCCCGGCGCTGACACGCCCCGTCCCTCTCGCGAGGGGCGGGGCGTTCCGCTTTGCGGGCCAGCGCGGGTAGGCCCAGCGCGGGTAGCGCGCGCATAAACGCGATCCACGCGCAGAAACACGGGGAGAGCGCGTTTCTGTGCGTGGATCGCGTTTATGAGAGGGGAGTGCCGCGGCTCAGGCGTGCAGCGCTTCGTTCAGCGTCACGCCGACACCCGCTCGCGCCGAGGCTTCGACGGCGCCCGTCAGCGAATTGCGCCGGAACAGGATGCCGTTGCGCCCCGACAGCTCGCCCGCCTTGACGACCTCGTCGCCGACCTTCACCTTCGTACCGGCCGTGACATAGAGGCCCGCCTCGACGACGCAGTCGTCGCCGAGCGAGATGCCGATGCCCGCGTTGGCACCCAGCAGCGTGCGCGCACCGATCGAGACGCGGTGGGTCCCGCCGCCGGAGAGGGTTCCCATGATCGAGGCGCCGCCGCCGATGTCGGTGCCGTCGCCGATGACGACGCCCTGCGACACGCGCCCCTCGATCATCGAGGAGCCGAGCGTGCCGGCATTGAAGTTCACGAAGCCCTCGTGCATCACGGTCGTGCCGGGGGAGAGGTGCGCGCCGAGGCGAACACGCGAGGCGTCGGCGATCCGGACGCCGGCGGGCGACACGTAGTCCGTGAGGCGCGGGAACTTGTCGAGCCCCTGGATCTGGATGCCGTGCCTCTGGAGCGCGGGACGCAGGCGCGCCGCGTCATCGGGGTGGATCGGGCCGGCGTTGGTCCACGCGACGTTGGGGAGGTGCCCGAAGATGCCGTCGAGGTTGATCTCGTTCGGGCGCACGAGCAGGTGCGACAGCGCGTGGAGGCGCAGATAGGCGTCGACCGTGGACGTCGGGGCCGCGTCGGCATCGATGGTCAGTGACACCGTCTCGATACGGACATTGCGGCGCTCATCGGCCCCGGCCTGGGCCTCGAGATCGGTGGAGACCTCGGGCTCGCCGCCCAGGGACGGCTTCGGGAACCACGCGTCGAGCACGGTCCCTCCCTCGGCGATGGTCGAGAGTCCGGCAGCGCTGATACGTCGTTCGTTGCTCACGGCTCCAGGCTACCGGCGGCACCGCGCTGGATAGGATCGGGGGCATGCCGTCGCTCGATCTCACGTCGTCCTCGCTCGATCTCACGCGCGCCATCTGCGACATCCCGAGCGTGTCCGGCGACGAGACCACTCTCGCGGATGCCATCGCCGCCGCCCTGGCCGACTACGACCACCTCGAGGTCATCCGGGACGAGGACACGATCGTCGCGCGCACCGACCTCGGCCGCGCACGTCGGGTGGTGATCGCCGGGCACATCGACACCGTGCCCATCAACCGCAACCTCCCCGTCGAGGACCGCGACGTCGACGGCGAAGCCGTGCTCTGGGGCCGCGGGACCGTCGATATGAAGGCGGGGGTCGCCGTGCAGCTCAAGTTGGCCGCAGAGCTCGTCGCGCCCCCGGTCGACATCACGTGGATGTGGTACGACCACGAGGAGGTCGACTCGTCGCTGAACGGTCTGGGACGACTCTCGCGCAACCGGCCCGATCTCTTCGTCGGAGACTTCGCGATCCTGGGGGAACCCAGTAACGGCGAGGTCGAGGGGGGATGCAACGGCACGCTTCGCGCCGTCATCCGAACCGACGGCGTCCGCGCGCACAGCGCTCGGTCGTGGATCGGTGAGAACGCGATCCACAAGGCGGCGCCGATTCTCGCGCGCCTCGCCGAGTACCGCGCTCGTGAGATCGAGGTCGAGGGGCTGCTCTATCGCGAAGGTCTCAACGCCGTGAAGATCTCCGGGGGAGTCGCGGGCAACGTGATCCCCGACGCGTGCGAGGTCGAGGTGAACTACCGCTTCGCCCCGAGCCGCGACGCCGCGGGTGCCGAACGAGTGGTCCGCGATGTGTTCACCGGTTTCGACGTCGAGATCGTCGACGTCGCCGAGGGCGCGCGTCCGGGTCTCGATGCGCCGCTGGCGCAGGAGTTCGTGGCGGCGGTCGGCGCCACACCCCGTCCGAAGTACGGATGGACCGACGTCGCCCGGTTCTCGGCGCTCGGCATCCCGGCCGTCAACTACGGCCCGGGCGATCCGCACCTCGCGCACCACGACGAGGAGCGCGTTCCCGTGGCGCAGATCGACGCCGTGGAACACGGCCTGCGAGCGTGGCTGAGCGGGTCGTGACCACCGAGGTCGCGGCATCCGGAACCGTCCGGGGATGGGCTCGTCTGCCCGTGCCGTGGCGTATCGCCCTGATCTACGTCGCGGCCCGCGTGGTCACGACGGTCTTCTTCCTGCTCGCGGCGGGGATGTCGGGACCGGCATCGCGTTACGGCGTCGACCCGTCGCTGGGGGAGCTCGCCCTCGGGTGGGACGCGCAGTGGTACTGGCTTGCGGCCGTGTCGGGGTATCCGTCCGTGCTGCCCGTCAACGCCGAGGGGGCGGTGTCGGAGAACGCGTGGGCGTTCCTTCCGCTGTACCCGTACCTCTCGGCGGGGCTGGGGGCTCTTCTGGGGTCCTGGGGTGCCGGGGCGGTCACGATCTCGCTCCTCGCCGGTTACGGCGCGAGCCTGACGCTGCACACGCTCTTGCGTGATCGCGTGGGCGATGCGGCGGCCACCTGGGCGGTGGTCTTCTTCGCCGCCGGTCCCTTGGCCGCGCTTTTCCAGGTCGGATACGCCGAATCGCTGTTCCTGTTCCTCCTCTTCATGGCGCTGCGCTGCGTACAGCGACGGCGATGGGGGTGGCTGTACCTCCTCGTCCCCGTCATGGGGTTCACCCGGCCGGGAATCCTCGCTTTCGCGCTGTTCCTCGCCCTGTACGGCATCCACCGTTTCGTCCGGCGTCGCAGCGATCCGCTCCCGCGACGCGAGAGTGTGCACATCGTCGCCCTCGGGCTCGTCAGCGTGGTCGTCGGCTTCGCGTGGCAGACCATCGCGGCGATGGTCACGGGCGACGCGGGCGCGTACCTCGCGACGGAGCTCGCGTGGCGCCGCAACTGGATCGCCGATGCGAGCGGCCATTTCATCCCGATCGAGGGTTGGGTGCAGGCTGCCGCGTTCTGGTTCACCCAGTGGGGACTCGGGGCCTGGCTCGGCTACGTCGCGCTGGTGGTCCTCGTCGTGGGGGTCTCTCTCGCGCTGTGGTTCCTCGGTCCGGTTCGACGGCTCGGTGTCGAGGTGCGCCTCTGGTCGGCCAGCTATCTGATCTACCTGCTCCTCGTGTTCTTCCCGCAGTCGAGCATCTTCCGGTTGCTTCTTCCCGTGTCGCCCCTGTGGGGAGCTCTCGCGGTGCCTCGGTCCACCGCCTGGCGCATCGGGGTCCTCGCCCTGGCTTTGCTCGGGCAGTGGTGGTGGATCTACAACATGTACGCACTGGCCAACACCTACTGGCAGATCCCCTGAACGGATGCCGTGCCGCCGCTCGCCGCGCCGGACGACGCGCGACGCGCGCTACCGGTAAACTGTCAGGAGACCAACGACGAAAAGGGGGCCGCGATGGCAGCCATGAAGCCGCGAACCGGTGACGGACCGATGGAGGCCGTGAAGGAGGGCCGGCTGATCATCGTGCGCGTGCCGCTCGAGGGTGGCGGGCGACTCGTCGTCTCGGTGAACGATGCCGAGGCGAAGGAACTGCACGACGTGCTCGGTGGTGTCGTCAACGCATCCTGACGGAACTTCACGAGAGAAGGCCGGTCCCTGACGGGGCCGGCCTTCTCTCGTTGGTGAGTGTCGCGGTGCAGCGGATGAATCGCGGGGTTATGCCCGCTCAGGACGTCGGCGAGACGGTCGTCAGCTGAAGGAGCCCTTCGCCCGTGGTGGACAGGGCTCCGAAGACGGCGGGTGAGGCCTGCACCTCCTGGATGAGGGAGCGGTACGCCGTCGTCACCGCGTCGCGGCGAACGGGATCGGCGACGGCGCCGCCCGCGAGGACGCGCGGGATGAGCACCGTGCCGCCCGCGCGCACGAGGCGCAGGCCGTGCTCGACGTATTCGATGACGCCGTCGGGGTCGGCGTCGATGAAGACGATGTCGTACGACGCCTCGTTCATGCGGGGGAGGACTTCGGCCGCACGACCGGTGATGAAGCGTGCTCGAGCCGCAGGAATCCGCGCATCGGCGAACGCGGCACGCGCGGCTCCGAGATGCTCCGGCTCGCTGTCGATGGTGGTCAGCGTGGCGCGCGGAGAACCGTGCAAGAGCCAGAGTCCCGAGACGCCGCCGCCCGTGCCGACCTCGACGACGTTCAGCGCGCGCGTCGCGGCCGCGAGAAGCGCCGTCTGCGCGCCGACCGCGGGGCTGATCGGGGCGGCACCCAGCTCGAGCGCGTGCGCGCGAGCCCGGGCGATGTGCTCCGGCTCCACCGTCGATTCCTGCACGAACCGTTCGTTCGCCTCGTAACCACTCACCTGGACCTCCGTGCCCAGGCTAGAGGGCGGGGTCGTGCCGGAGGCCGAGGCGCGGCGGGTAATCTGAACTCATGTTCTTCGGGCTCACCATCGAGAAGCTCATGCTGATCGGTGTGGTCGCCGCACTCGTCATCGGCCCCGAGCGCCTCCCCAAGTACGCCGAAGCCCTCGCGAAGCTCACCCGTCGCGCGAAAGAGACGCTGCAGGGAGCGAAATCGCGCATGCGCGAGGAGATGGGGCCGGAGTTCGACGAGGTCGACTGGCGCAAGCTCGACCCGCGTCAGTACGACCCGCGTCGCATCGTCCGCGAAGCTCTCCTCGACGACACCCCGACGGCGACGATGCGCGCCGCCGGTGCCGCCGCCGTCGCCGCGCGTGTCACACCCGAGAAGCCGCCCTTCGTTCCCGGGTCGGTTCCCCCGTTCGACGACGAGTCCACCTGAGACGCGCCGCCCGTCAGCGGGCAGTGGTCACGCCGACGGGGTGACGCGGAGCGCTCGTCCCGCGAGCCCGCGCGGGTTGACCGCGAGAGCCGCCGCCGCCGCGTCGATGGCACGCGACGCGGGATCGTCGGGTGCGCCGAGCACCACGGGGTGGCCGTCGTCTCCGCCTCCGCGCAGTGCCGGGCTCAACGGCACGGATGCCAGGAGGGGCACGTCGGAGTCGGCGGTCGACAGGGCGCGAGCCACGGCCTCGCCGCCGCCGGAGCCGAACAGGTCGAGCGAGCTGCCGTCCGGGAGCGTCATCGCGGCCATGTTCTCGATGACCCCGATCACGCGCTGCCCCGTCTGACGGGCAACCGTTCCGGAACGGACCGCGACATCAGCCGCCGCCGCCTGCGGAGTGGTCACGACGAGGACGTCGGCGTGGGGGAGCAGCTGGCCCACGGAGATCGCCACGTCGCCCGTTCCGGGCGGCATGTCGAGCAGCAGCACATCGAGGTCCCCGAAGAACACGTCGGTGAGGAACTGCTGCACGGTGCGGTGCAGCATCGGACCCCGCCAGGCGACGGCGCCCGCGGCATCCTCTCCCGGACGACGGAGGAACATACCGATCGAGATCACCTTCACCCCGTAGGCCACAGGCGGCAGGATGAGCTCGTCGATCCGCGTCGGGGCGGGCGGAAGGCCGTCGGCATCGATCAGGCCGAGCAGCCCGGGGATCGAGAAGCCGTGCACATCGGCGTCGATCAAGCCGACGCGGAGGCCTCGGGCCGCGAGAGCGACCGCGAGATTGGCCGTCAACGTCGACTTCCCCACACCGCCTTTGCCGCTGGTGACGGCGATGACGCGCGTGAGCGAGTCCGGGCCGAAGGGCATCTCCCGCTTCGCCCGACCGCCACGGAGCTTCTCGGTGAGGGCTCTGCGCTCGTCGGGCGACATCACCCCGACGCGCACGTCGACCGCATCGATCCCGGCGACCGAGGCCGCGGCATCCCGGACATCCCGCTCGATGCGGTCCGCGGCGGGACATCCGACGATCGTCAGCGCGATCTCGACGTCGGCCGTGGAGCCGTGGACGTCGATCTCGCGCACCATGTCGAGCTCGCCGAGGGGTCGCCGGAGCTCGGGATCGGTCACCGCGGCGACAGCCGCGCGGACACGTTCGGCGAGTTCGACCGTCACGGCGCGGGCCGTGACTGCTCGTCGTGGTCGTCGAGTCGTTGGAGTGCGGCGCGCAGCTCGGCACGCAGCGTGTCCTTCGTGATGACCTCGTCCGTCAGGTCGCGGACGGCCATGCGCAGGGCGACGATCTCGCGTGCGAGGTACTCGGTATCGGCGAGATTGCGCTCGGCGCGCTGACGATCCTGTTCGATCTGCACGCGGTCGCGATCGTCCTGGCGGTTCTGCGCGAGCAGGATCAGGGGGGCCGCGTACGACGCCTGCAGAGAGAGCACGAGGGTCAGAGCGGTGAAGCCGATCGCGGCGGAGTCGAAGCGCCAGTCGTCGGGGGCGATGGAGTTCCATCCCATCCACAGCACGCAGAACAGCGTCAGCGACAGGAGGAAGGTCGGCGTGCCCATCGCGCGCGCCACCCATTCGGTGAATCGGCCGAAGCGATCGCGAGACGGCTGCGGCGTACGCGGGGCGAGAACGCGGCCGCGACCGCGGGGCGCGTCGAGAGCGGGCTGGCGGTTGTTCCGAGCCATCAGCGCCTCCTCGGGGTCGGTGGGGTCTGGACGGGGATGCTCTGCGTCGCGGTCGGTCTCAGTGTGACCTTGGGCGTCGGATCATCGCTGTCGTGGGTGCGCCAGTCGTCGGGCAGGAGGTAGTCGAGGACGTCGTCGACGCTGACGCAGCCGACGAGCCGGTGCGCCTGGTCGATGACGGGCAGCGAGACGAGGTTGTAGCTCGCGAGCAGTCGCGCGACCTCGGCGGCCGTTGCGTCGGCGGGCACCGGCTCGAGCGTGTCGTCGATGATGGCGCCGAGGCGCTCGTGCGGCGGGTAGCGGAGCATCCGCTGGAAGTGCACGGTGCCGAGGAGCCGCCCCGTCGGCGTCTCGTAGGGCGGCAGGGTGATGAAGACGGATGCCGCGAGAGCGGGGTGCAACTCGTGGCGGCGGATGAGGGCCAGGGCCTCGGCCACGGTGGCATCCGCCGACAGCACGATGGGCTCCGGGGTCATGAGACCGCCGGCGGTGTCGGGGCCGTACTGAAGAAGGGCGCGCACGTCGTCGGCCTCTTCGGGCTCCATGAGCTCGAGCAGCTGCTCCGAACGGGACTCGGGCAACTGGCCGAGGAGGTCGGCCGCATCGTCGGGCTCCATGGCATCCAGGATGTCGGCGGCGCGCTCGTCGCCGAGCTGCTCGAGGATGTGCACCTGCTCGTCTTCGGGCATCTCTTCGAGGGCATCGGCGAGACGGTCGTCGCTGAGCTCTTCAGCGACCTCGATGAGGCGCTCCTCGGGCAGGTCGAGCAGGGTGTTGGCGAGATCGGCCGGCTTGAGCTCGGAGTACGTCGCGACGAGCTGCTCGGCCGACTGCGCTTCGCCCGGCGTCTGGTTCTCGCGCACCTCGGTCCACGCCGCGAACGTCGTGGCCCCTTTCGCGAACGGGGAGGCGCTCGTTCGCGGGCGACGAAGGAACAGCTGGCCCACGTCCCATTCGCCGAGGCGGTTGCGCTCGATCGCGACGTCCTCGATGACGGCTGTGCCGGAGCCGTCGACCAGGCTCACGCGGCGGCCGAGCATCTCGGCCATGACGCGGACCTCGCCGCCGCGCTGCTGGAATCGGCGCACATTGATGAGGCCGGTCGTGATGACCTGACCGGCCTGGATGGAGGTGACGCGCCCGATGGACACGAACACATGTCGGCGCCCGGGAATCTCGACGACGAGCCCCACGACGCGCGGCGCGGCTGACGCGCGGTAGATCACCACGACGTCTCGCACCTTCCCCAGGCGGTCGCCCGCCGGATCGAACACCGTGCAGCCCGCCAAGCGGGCGACGAAAACCCTTTGCGTGCTCACCGGTACAGCGTAGTCCGCAGCTCATCGCGAACACCTCGGTGACGCCTCAGGAGCGCGTGACAAGATGGTGAAATGAGTATGTTGACGGGGCGGCCGGGAGCCGGGCGCGACGAGGTCGGCGAGAAGGTCGCGTCGTTCCCGACGTACGAGCAGGCCCAGAAGGCCGTGTCCTCCCTCATCGCCGGCGAGGTACCCGCGCGCGACATCGCGATCGTGGGGACCGGGCTCCGGTCCGTCGAACGCATCACGGGCCGTCTCGGATACGCCACGGCCGCGCGATCCGGGGCGCTGAACGGTCTGATGATCGGTCTGCTCTTCGCCTTCATCTTCGTGCTCGGTCAGCCCACGGCGCAGGTCGCGACCTTCCTCGGCGTGCTGCTCGTGGGTATGGCGCTCGGGATGCTGTTGAGCCTCGGCACCTACTCGATCATCCGCCGTCGACGGGACTTCGCCTCGGTCATGCAGGTCACCGCTGACCACTACGACGTCTGCGTGGCGGCCCCCAGCCTCCACAAGGCCCGCGGAGTGCTCGGACCCACCGGCACCTCGCGCACCGTTGTCGCGCGTCCGCCCGTCTCGGTGGACGACGCCCCGCCGCAGTACGGCGAGCGGGTGGCCCCGGGTACCGCCTCGCCGTCGACCCCGCGTCCCGCCGCTCCGAGTTCTGCGCCCGCGTCGGACGAACCGCCGCGCTACGGGGAACGCATCGTTCCGCCCACGCCGCAGGCCCTCCAGGACGAGTCGGCAGGCACAGGGTCCGCGGATGCGGATGCTGCCGCCGGGGAGCCGCGAGGCGCCGCCCCCGAGGCTCCGCGCGACGAGCGGTGACCGCCGAGCACGTCCGGATCCCGGTCGAGTTGCCGGGCGGCGCGTCGAGCGTGTCGGGGCTCTGGGAAGCGCCCGACGGCGCGTCCGCCACGATCGCGGTCGCCCACGGGGCAGGCGCGGGAATGACGCACCCATTCCTCGAGGGCCTTGCCGCGGCCCTCGTCGAAGACGGATTCGCCGTGCTGCGGTTCGTTTTCCCGTACGTCGAGGCGGGACGACGGATGCCGGGACCCGTCGCCGCGGCCACGAGCACCTGGGTGGGTGTGCAGTCATGGTGCGCCGAGGCCTCGACACCGGGGATCTTCGTCGCGGCAGGGAAGTCGTACGGCGGGCGCATGGCCTCCGTCGCCGCGAGTGAAGGACTGCTGAGCCCCGCCGGACTCGTCTACCTGGGCTATCCCCTGCACCCTCCCGGTCGACCGGACAAGCCGCGGGTCGAACACCTGCCTCGGGTGAAACCGCCGCAGCTGTTCGTCGAGGGAGAGAACGACCCCTTCGTCGACCCTCACGAGCAACTCATGGAGGCGGTGGCCTCGTGCTCGGATGCCCGCGTGCACTGGATCGCCGGCGCGAACCACTCGTTCGAGGTGAAGGGCGCGCGGCGCCCGGCGGACGCGATCGGTGCGGGATTGGCGCCGGTGCTGGCGGAGTTCGTCCGGTCGCTGTGAGGGTTATGGGCGCTGGTCTTCGGACAGGGTGCCGCAGCGGGAGATGGCGAGGAGGTCGATGGCTTTGCGGCCGTCGATTGTTCTCTCGCTCATGCCGAGCGACATCCGGGGGGAGTCACGGACCATATAGATTTGCGCAAAGTTGACGGGCACGCCCAGATCGTGGGCTCGCCAACCGTCACCGACTGCGTCGGGGAATCGCGCGATGAATGAGGAAATGTCAAACGAGTCGTCGACGTATACCTCCCACTGACCTGTGTAAAAGCTGCCGCGGCCAGCTCCGAACGTGAGGTTGTCGCCACAACTGTACGGCTCGAAGGATTCATTTGGAACGATCTCTTTCGGGTCGGGAACAAGATCTGCCACTTGCCTCAGAACGTCATTCGTCTCAGCGCGCACCTGATCGTACGTAGGGGGAGAGTCTGCGCAACCGCTGAGCATCAGCGCGCCGGCGGTCGTCAAGGCGAGGAGAGCGAGAGCCGCTTTCATAGTTGCTTCCCTTGCGTGAGGAGGAGCGAGTAAACGGAATAGAGAACCGGTCCGTTTATCGACTCGTCGTCGCTCATCAGTGCGTTGTGATGTTCCACGCTGTCCGAAAGGATGCCCACTGGGCCGCCGATAATGACGTTCCGCGGGTTGAGCCCCGGGAGTTCCGTGTCGACGATCTGTACGCCCGGAAAGGACTCCGGGGGCACGCTGAACCCGAGATCTGCGAGGCTCAAACCCGCGTAGTAGCGGTTGATATCGTCCGGTGCCTGCGCGGCGAAGTAACGCGTTTGCGGATCGGGCGTGTACGGTCCGATGGCGCCGACTGTCGCGGCCATGAAGCGCGCATCGACGGTTCCGCCGTATGCCTCTGCTGCACTGCCGATGGCACCGGCGTACGAGTGCTCATAGCTCATGGTCCACACACCGGGTGCCGTGGCCTCGACCCCTTGGACGAAGTTCGCGTACTCCGGCGCCCGCTGCGAAGCGTATGTGCTGAGCTGGGGCCCACCCCCGAGGGGGATCTCGCTCAGTTGCGGCATTGGTCCCGTCATGACGGTGAAGCTCATGACGGATCCCTGCCCGGCTCTCGTCTGCCAGTTCGCGAACCGCGTCACCGGCTCATCGCCGAAGAACGACTCCGCCCGCGTGTTCGTCCCCGGTACGACGAACAGCGCCGAGGTCGCTGTCGCCGGATCGCCCGACATCTCGATGAGCGAGCCATGGTCGGGGTTCCACGCGTAGAGCTGCTTCCGTCCGTCCTGGACAGCCTGGAAGTAGGCGATCTCCCGATCGAGGTCGCTCACCCGGCGGTTCGCCTCCGCAAGCGGGATCCGAAGGGAGTGTCCGAGGTCATCGACGACGCCGACGGCGTCCAGCCGCTGGCGGCGGAGTTCTTCGACCCGCGACGCGGCCCGCGCGCGATTGGCGGCGACGCGGGCCGCGATCGCCACGCCGTCGAGGTTCCCGATCACCGCGGGGATCGCTGCGGTCAGCTGTGCGGCCGTGGCGACGGGCAGGGCATTCCACCAGGCGGCCACGGCCGCCGGGCGGGTGCGATGAAGGATGCCGATCCACTCCGGGTGCGCGGTGAGGAGAGCGGCTGCGCCCGAGCCCCCGTGCTCCGCCAACCGGGCGAGAAGCGGTAGGGCCGCGGCATCCGTGATCGATGTCGACGCTTCGGCGACGAGTTCTTCATCGATACTCAGAACATTCGACAGCGACCAGGGAATCTCGGGGATCGCCCGCAGCGACGCCGTGCATGCCTCGACCGCAGCGTCCCATCTGTCGACGAGGGACGCGCAGTCGCGACGGAAAGCGGCTTCCTCGTCTGCGCGCACGGCGTCCGCCACGGCCCGACCGAAGCGATCATCGGGAAGGGGTGCCTGGTGCAGACCGGTGACCGAGCGCCGCGCGATGCGCTCGACCAGCGCATCGCGCTCGCGTTCGATCGCCTCGAGCTCGTCCGCCAGCGTTTCGATCGCGGTGCAAGCCAGGCCGAGTCCCGTCGCGATCTCGACCGCCGCCGGGCCGATCGTGATCAGCGCGTCCTGCAGATCCTGTGCCTCCGGCGCGCGGTACACCGCGGGGAGCATCCCCCAGGCGAGCAGGACGTCCTCGGTGGTCAGTCGCAGAGGCGCGACCGCGTGGCGCACTGCCTCCGCGCAGCGGCGGAGCTCTCCGGGGCTCGCGGGGCCGACCGGAATCGCTGCGGTATCGATGGTCATGACGGGTGCGCACCGAATCGCGAGGGGTCGAACAGGGGTGCTGCGGTACCTCCATCGGCCGCGGAGGTGGTCGTCGCCATCTGGTCGTCGGCCGTCACGTAGGCGGCGATGATCCGGCGAAGAGCCGCCGCGGCGGCGAGACCGTGCGAGACCATCCCGCGCGACAGCCGCACGCGAGGCTCCGCGCCGTCGCCGAACGCCGCGTGCGCCGACGTCGCTCCCGACAGGGCGGTGCTGAGCGTGTCGACGGCGTCTCGGAGCGCATCGGAACACGCGAGCGTCTCGTCGAGGGCACGTCGCAGTCGGTCGGCGATCCCGATGACCTGGTCGGGCTGCAGCGCATAGGACATGCCGGGATGTTAGGGACTTTCGCGGCGCGCGATTTTCACCCTGTGGACAGCTCGACGACGTTTCACCCGCCGCGCCGGACGGTCATCGTCCGGCGGCGTAGCCCTGCATCCCGCGAGGGTTGGCGGCTGCCCAGAGCAGTCCGCTCGCGTCCCGACCGACGGCACTCACCCGGCCCAACGCCCAGTCGCCGGCCACGGTCACCCGGTGGCCCCGGCGCTCGAGTTCCTCGATCACCGCGTCGCCGATCCGCCTCTCGGCCATCGCCCCCGCCGGAGTCCACGTGCGCGGCCAGAACGAGTCGGCGATCGCCGTCGTGTGCAGGGTGGGGGCGTCGATCGCCTGCTGCGGCGTGTATCCGCCGACGAGCATGCGCAGGAGAACCGGCAACTGCCACTGGTCCTGCTGGTCGCCACCCGGAGACCCGAGGGCGGTGACCTCGTCTCCCCGCGTGAGAAGGGTCGGCGTCAGAGTGGTTCGGGGCCGTCGCCGCGGGGTGAGCGAGGCGGGGTGACCTGGAACGAGCCAGGTCATCTGCAGGCGGGTACCGAGGCAGAACCCGAGTTCGGGGACGGTCGGAGATGACTGCAACCACCCGCCCGACGGCGTCGCCGAGACCGCGTTTCCCCAGCGGTCGATGACGTCGATGTGGCAGGTATCCCCGCGCGTCTGCCCTGAACGATCAACCGTGGGTTCACCCGTTGCTCCGGCGGCGACACCCGCTTCGGTCCGCAGAGGAGGAATCACCGGATGCCGTCCCTCGGGCGCCCCGGGACGGAACTCGCGCGACGCCTCGTCGCCGATCAGACCCCGCCGCTGCGTGACGTAGTCGTCCGCCAGCAGGGCAGCGGGGGAGACCGTTCCGTCGCCGTCGCCGAACCACGCATCGCGATCCGCGTAGGCGAGCTTCTGCGCCTCGAGGACGGTGTGCGCACCGAGCCCCGTGCCGATGTCGAGTGCGTCGTCGTCGAACGGCTCGAGGAGCTCGAGGGTCTGCAGCAGCGCGGGACCTTGCGTCCACACCCCCGGCTTGTAGACGTCCCACCCGCGGAAGCGAGCGGACACGGCGGCTTCGAAGTCGGCGCGCCAGTCACGGACGTCGTCGGCACTCAGGACACCGCGGTGCTCTCCGCCGTCGGAGTGCGCGTGCGGTCGGGAGAGGAACGCCGCGGCCGCGGGCAGGACGTCGCCGGCCCATCGGTCGCGAGCGGCGTCGATGCGCTCTTCCCGGGAGTCGCCCGAGCGACCAGCCTGGACGAGTGCCTCCAGGACGCCGGCGTACGCCGGGTTCCGCACGACGGTGTCCGGCGCGGGAGCCTCGCCGTTCGGCATCCATCGCGCGAGGGAAGAGGGCCAGTGATCGTGGAACAGCGCGGCGACGCGGCCGATCGTCATGGCCGCGCCCGCGACCAGAGGATGACCGTCGCGGGCGTAGCCGAGGGCGTAGGCGAGCACATCGGCGAGCTCCCACGTTCCGTGGTCGCGGAGCAGCAGGAGCCATGCGTCGACGGCACCGGGCACCGTCGCGGCGAGCCCGCCGGCGCCGGGGACGAGGTCGAGGCCGAGACCGGTCATGTGGGCGATCGTGGCGGCGGCGGGGGCCGGCCCCTGACCCATCAGGACGACGGGCTCAGGTGCCCCCGCGGGACGAACGAGCGCGACCAGGTCACCGCCGGGTCCGTTGAGATGAGGCTCGACGATGTGAAGCACGAAGGCGGCGGCGACGGCGGCATCGAACGCCGTGCCCCCGCGCTCGAGGACCGCCTGCGCGGTCGCCGTGGCGGTCCAGTGGGTGGATGCCGACATCCCGAACGTTCCCCGGAGGGTCGGGCGCGTGGTGAACGACGCCGGGGGAGTGAACGTCACCGCGACAGCCGAGCGATCCAGTCCTCGACCTCGTCGGCGGTCCGCGGGATACCGGCCGAGAGGTTGACGGGCCCGTCCGAGGTCATGACGATGTCGTCCTCGATGCGCACGCCGATACCGCGATACTCCTCGGGGACGGTGAGGTCGTCGATCTGGAAGTAGAGCCCGGGCTCGATGGTGAACACCATCCCCGGCTCGAGTAGACCGTCGTAGTACATCTCGCGACGAGCCTGAGCGCAGTCGTGTACGTCGATGCCGAGGTGATGGCTCGTGCCGTGGACCATGTAGCGGCGGTGCTGGCCGCCGGTGTCGGCATCCAGGGCCTCTTGCGCCGTGACGGGGAGCAGGCCCCACTCGGCCACGCGAGCCGCGATGACCTCCATCGCGGCTTCATGGACGCGGCGGAACGGCACACCGGGTCGCGCTGCCTCGAACGCCGCGTCGGCCGCTTCGCGAACCGCCTCGTACACCCGGCGCTGCACCTCGGTGAAGCGCCCCGAGACGGGGAGCGTGCGGGTGATGTCGGCGGTGTAGAGGCTGTCGACCTCGACGCCGGCGTCCACGAGGATGAGGTCCCCCGGCTTCACCGCGCCGTCGTTGCGTGTCCAGTGCAGGTAGCACGCGTGGGGGCCGGATGCCGCGATCGTGTCGTACCCGACCGCGTTGCCGTCGGCGCGGGCGCGCTGATGGAAGACCCCCTCGACGACGCGCTCCCCGCGGGGATGCTCGATGATGCGCGGGAGCTCCGCGACGATGTCGTCGAAGCCGCGAGCGGTGACCTCGACCGCGAGGGCCATCTCGGCGAGCTCGAACTCGTCTTTGACCAGACGGAGCTCGGACACGAAACGCGTCAGCTCGTCGTCCTCGCCGACCGTGCGGTCGGCGTCGGAGGCCACGAAATCGGAGACGTGCGCCGTCGCCAGACCCAGGTCGGCCGCGACGCCGTCGAGGGCCGGGCGTGGCCCGATCCAGAACTCGCCCACGGACGCATCGGCGTAGAACTCGGGGGTGGTGCGGTCGGCCCGCTCGCGGAAGTAGAGCACGACCTCGTGACCCTCGTCACGCGGCTCGAAGACGAGCACGGAATCAGGCTCGGCATCCGATGCCCACCCGGTCAAGTGGGCGAAGGCCGAGTGCGCGCGGAACGGGTAGTCGGTGTCGTTGCTGCGCTGCTTCAGTCCGCCGGCCGGGACCACGAGCCTCTGGCCGGGGAAGGCCGCAGAGACCTTCGCTCGACGGCGTGCCGCCCACGCCGCCTGCTCGCGCGGGCTCGGCAGCGAGTCCTCACGCTCGGCCCAGCCCGTCGAGATGGTCTCGAGGAAGCCCTTCGGGAACGGGGCCTTGCGGTTCGTCGTCGAGTTCGCGGGTGCGTCGGTCGCCTGCGGCTCCGCGGTGACGGGGGTGACGGACTGCTCGGAGGGGGCGATCGTGTCGCCGGTGGCGGGGGTGTCCATTCCTCCAGTTTCGCACCGCTCGCGGGCGTCCGCTCGGGCTGCGCCCAGCGTGTCCTCGGCGCCGGGTGCGCGGCATCCGGAATCGTCCGTCAGCCGGCGGTGCGTTCGAGCTGGACGACGAGCGGACGATGGTCACTGCCCGAACCGTCGAGGGTGCGCATGACGATCGAACCCGAGACGGTCCAGTCCGGCGTCGCCATGACGTGGTCGATCGGGGCGCCGAGCATCGCGGGGATGTCCGTCGGCCACGTGCCCACGCCGCCGTTGCCGCTTGCGGAGGTGGTGTCGCGACAGCGGCCGAGGGTGCCGCCGTCGACCCCGAGCCCGTTCATGTGGTCGATCGTCGCGTTGAAGTCGCCCGCGAGGATGACGTTGTCGCTCGCGCACTGGTCGGCGAGCCAGGTCAGATCCGAACGCCACTGCGTCATGTAGTCCTCGCGTGGGGCGACGGCGTGCGCCGCGACGATGATGGGACCGTCGCCGGAGACGGGCATCGCGACGGCGCTCGGGACGGTCGAGGTGTTGCTCGAGCCGTCGAGCGAGGAGTCGATCACGGAGTAGTCGCCGAGCTCCGGCCGGATGAGGACGGTGGTCGAGGTGGCGCCCCAGCCGGTGCCGCCGTACTCGGCGTGATGGGCCCACATGGGCCGGCCCATGTCGCGCATGAGCTCGGCGACGCGCGTGCCGGTGTCGATCGTCGTCTCGGGCAGCGTGACGACGTCGGCCTGCATGTCGACCGCGAACTGCGCGATGGACTCGGCCGAGGTCGCGGCACCCGCGGTGTTCCACGTCATGACGCGCAGACTCGTCGCGGTCTTGTCGGGGAGGGTCTCATCTCCCGTACCGCGTTGGACGATCATCAGGCCGTTCGCGGCCGCGGCCACGCCGAAGATCACCACCGAGGCGAGGGCGAGCGCGCGGAGCGGGCGGATGAGGGCGAACAGCAGCGCCAGCACGGCGGCCGCGGCGAGAGCGGCGCCCAGAGCGGCGCGGAAGGAGATGATCTGCGCGAGCGGGAAGGTGCGTTCAAGACCGAACACGCCGGGCCACGTGAGCACCGCGGCACCCGCAGCGAACACGAGCGCGACGATGACTCCGAACAGGCGACGCACGCGCTCGACCCTAGGCGAAGCGCCTGAGAGATCCACGGATGCCACGGCACCGGCGCATCGTTCGCGCCCGCGGTTTCGCCCGTGCATTCGCCCGCGTGGTCGCGCCCGGCCCGCAGCGCGGAGCCGCGCTAGGCTCGACGGGTGGAGCATGAGCGTCGATTCGAGGGGCCGAGCGACCTGCACCTCCACTCGACGCACTCCGACGGCACGGAGTCACCGGCTCTGGTCATGGCGGCCGCGCACCGGCACGGTCTGCGGACCGCGGCGCTCACGGATCACGACACCACGTCCGGATGGGCGGAGGCCGCCGATGCCGCCACCTCGCTCGGGATGACCTTCGTGCCGGGGATGGAGCTCTCGGCTCGTCATCGGTGGCGCAGCGTCCACGTGCTCGCCTACCTCGTCGACCCCGACGACGCGGACCTGCGGGCGATGACCGATCGCATCCGCTCGTCGCGTCTGGACCGCGCGCAGATCATGGCGGAGCGGATTTCGCGCGACTACGACATCGCGTGGGACGACATCGTCGCGCAGACGACGGATGGTGCGACGGTGGGCCGACCGCACATCGCGGATGCGCTCGTGGCCCGGGGAATCGTCGCCGATCGAACCGAGGCGTTCGCGGGCATCCTGCATCCCGCGAACGACTACTACGTCGCTCTGTACGCACCCGACCCGGTGACCGCCGTCGAACTGGTGGTCGCCGCGGGCGGGGTGCCGATCGTCGCGCACCCGGCCGGTCGTTCACTGCTGCCCGACAGCGTCACCGCGGCGATGCTCGACGCCGGACTCGCCGGGTTCGAGCTCGCCCATCGCGAGAACCTCCCCGAACCGACCGCGCTGCTGGCCGAGCTCGCCACCGAGCGCGATCTGATCGTGACCGGCTCGAGCGACTACCACGGCCTCGGCAAGCCGAACGTCCCGGGGGAGAACACCACCTCCGACGAGATGGTCGCGCGCATCTTCGCGCTCGGTCGCGGCACGGCGCCGGTCTTCCCGTAGCCGTCGAGGTTTGGCCGGCCCGGCTCACGCATAAACGCCGTTCACTCACGGAAACGCGTGGAGCACGTGTTTCTGTGAGTGGATCGCGTTTATGGGTGCATGGCGGGGCGCCTGCGGCGCGGCGGGCGGATGCCAGGGGCCGGGCACGCGAACGGCGCCGGTTCGTGAGGGACCGGCGCCGTGTCGGGGCGTCAGGCGACGGGGGCGGACGGAGCGCCGGAGCTCCCGCCGCCGCTGCGGCGGCGACGGCGGCGGCGCGGAGCCGCGTTGCCGTCGTGGTGCTCCTTGCCAGCACCGTCGTGCGTGCCGGCTCCGCCGTCGGCGCGCGACACACCCTCGGAGTCGGAACCCGCAGCGGCAGCCGTTGCGCCGGACGATCCGCCGCGACGGCGGCGACGACGCGGAGCGCGTTCGCCCTCGGCATCCGGAGTGTCGTTCTTCTTCTCGGCCCTCGGGGCGACGGCCTTGGGAGCCGTCACGAGGCGACCCTTCGTGCCCTCGGGGATGTTGAGGTCGGTGTAAAGGTGCGGGCTCGACGAGTAGGTCTCGGTGGGCTCGGGCTGACCGAACTCGAGCGCGCGGTTGATGAGCGCCCACTTGTGCACGTCGTCCCAGTCGACGAAGGTCACGGCGATGCCGGTGCGGCCCGCGCGGCCGGTGCGGCCGGCGCGGTGCAGGTAGGTCTTCTCGTCGTCGGGGATCGTGTGGTTGATCACGTGGGTGACGTCGTTGACGTCGATGCCGCGGGCGGCGACGTCCGTGGCGATGAGCACGTCTTTCTTGCCCGCCTTGAACGCGGCCATCGAGCGCTCCCGAGCCTCTTGGCTCATGTCGCCGTGGACGGCCGCGGCGTTGAAGCCGCGGTCGCCGAGCTCATCGACGAGCTTCTGTGCGGCGCGCTTCGTGCGCGTGAAGATGACGGCCTTCTCGCGCCCCTCGGACTGCAGGATGCGGGCGATGACCTCGTCCTTGTCGAGCGAGTGCGCGCGGTACACAAGGTGCTTGATGTTCGCTTGCGTGAGGCCCTCGTCGGGGTCGTTGGCGCGCATGTGGATGGGGTTCGACATGAAGCGGCGGGCGAGCGCCACGATCGGACCCGGCATGGTGGCCGAGAAGAGCTGCGTGTGACGCACGGCCGGAACCTTGGAGAAGATCTTCTCGATGTCCGCGAGGAAGCCGAGGTCGAGCATCTTGTCGGCCTCGTCGAGGACGACCTCGGTCGCGTGCGAGAGGTCGAGCAGGCGCTGGTTGGCGAGGTCGATGAGGCGGCCCGGGGTGCCGACGACGATCTGCGCGCCGGCCTTGAGCTGGTCGATCTGGCCCTCGTACGCCTTGCCGCCGTAGATCGCCACGACGCTGGTGGGGCGGTTCGAGGTGAGCATGTCCATGTCTTCGAAGACCTGGACGGCCAGCTCACGCGTCGGGACCACGATCAGCGCCTTGACACCGGGCTCGGGGTTCGGCCCGAGGCGCTGGACGACCGGGATGCCGAATCCGAACGTCTTGCCCGTACCGGTCTTGGCCTGACCGATGATGTCCTGGCCGGGGAGGCCGAGGGGGATCGTCTGCTCCTGGATCGGGAAGGCCTCGGTGATGCCTTTGGATGCCAGGGCATCGACGATGTCCTGATCGACGCCGAGGTCGGCGAATGTCGTCATGAGCGTGCCTGTTCCGGCGGTGAGAAACCGCCTGGGGAGTCGGATCCACGCCCTCCACTCGTCCACAGGCGCGGGGCCCCGATCCATCGCCGGGGCGTGTCCACTCTACCCAACAGTGTTTCGCACGCCCCCGACGCCTAGGCTGTAGGCGTGTTCGAGTGGTTCCGTCGTCGTCAGCGCCCGGTCGGTCGAACGCTGCAATTGCGCTCGCGCGGAGACCTCGGCGAGGCCCTGCGCGTCGATTTCGCGGAGCTCGCTCCCGAGATCGAGACCTTCCTCGGACAGGCCGCGTACCTGCAGCTCGGGTTCTTCGAGACGCTCAGCGAGCTCATCGCGCTCACGCCGGAGCTCGCCGAGAAGGAGTCGCTCTCGCGTGCAGCCGGCGCGGCGCTGATCAAGCATCAGGAGCTCGTGGGGCTGATCCGCGAGCGGGGAGCCGACCCGACGCAGCTCATGCTGCCGTTCCGCGAGTCGCTCGACGCCTTCCGGCGCAACACGCACGGGGTGCGTCCGCAGGAGACGATGCTCTCGGTCCACATCACGGCCGGCATGCTCGACGACTTCTACCTCGCGCTGTCATCGAGCTACGGCGACACCGGCCGCCGCGTCGCGCGCATCTTGCAGGCGGACGACGACCGGCAGGCCATCGTGGACATCCTCGGCGCGGCGATCGAGAGCGACGAAGAGTGGCGCTGGCTGCTCGCGCTCTGGGGGCGGCGCCTGGTGGGGGACACCTTGCTCGTCGCGCGGGCGGCGCTGCGGCATCCGCGACTCGACCGGGCCGAAGAAGCGAAGGTCGAACCCGTGTTCACCGAGCTCATGGGCGCCCACGCGCGACGAATGGATGCCATGGGCCTGGCGGCCTGAGGCGGGGAGATCCGGCTTCGGTCGACGTTTCGAGAAGACGCCTGCGACGCCGAGTCAGATGCCCAGGCGGGCGCGATCGGCGTCGTCGCGCCGAAGGCGGATGCGAGACACCAACGGCACGAGCACGATGGTCGTCAGCACGGGTGCCGCGATCGCGGCGAGCCACAGGATCGGTGACTCGACGGTGAGCCCCGCCCATGTGAGCGCGGTCCACGTCACACCCGATGCCGCCGCACCCGCGAGGGGCGCCAGGGCGACACCCCGCACGTCGCGGTGCGGCAGCGCGAAGTGGACGCCGAGGCCGACGACCGCTCCGATGATCAGGCCGAGGAGGATCTGCATGCGGCGGGTGTCAGGCGACGAAGCCCACGCGGCGGGACTCTTCGGTGCCCAGCTCGACGAAAGCGAGGTTCGCGGTCGGCACGATGTAGGAGTTGCCCTTGACATCGGTGAACGTCACGTGGCTCGCGGAGCTGTCGAGGGCGGAAGCGACCGACGACTTCACGACATCGGAGCTCTCGTTGGTCTCGAAGCTCAGCTCGCGGCCGGTGTTGGTGATGCCGATGCGGATCTCCACGATGCGTCCTTTCCACCCGGGTCGCGGTCGGCCCGGCGTGCTCTTCGACTCTAGGGCAGCCCTCCGACAGGGAGCCGCGCCCGAGGCGTCGCTTCGCGGACGGCGAACGCACGCTCGTGAAGACGCGGGGTGCGGGCGTGCGACCCGGTCCGGAGCGTGGGGGAAAGTCGATGTCGGAAGCCGCGGCTAGCGTGGAAGACATGCTCGATCGCGACACCTCGCCGCCCGTCCTCGACCGGGATCAGCGTGAGGTCGTCGAATGGGACGCCGCGCGGAGCGGGGTCGTCGTCGGTGCGCCCGGATCGGGCAAGACCTCGACGCTCGTCGCGCGCGTGCGGCACCTCGTGGAATCCGGGGTGGATCCGGATCACATCCTCGTCTTGACGCCGACACGGCCCGCAGCGACGGCGCTGCGTGACCCCCTCGCCCTCGCGGTAGGGCGAGCGACTTCGGGAGCGCTGGCGCGCTCGCTGGCCTCGTTCGCGTTCCAGCTGGTGCGCGGAGCAGAGGTGCGCCGGGGCGATGAGCCGCCGCAGTTGCTGACCGGCGGAGACGAAGACCAGATCGTGAAAGACCTGCTCGACGGCGACGCCGCAGACGAGGCCGAGGGCTTCTCGCGCTGGCCGGACTGGCTCGGACCCGCGATCCGGGCGACCCGCGGCTTCCGCGGCGACCTCCGTGCCTTCCTCGCGGAGTGCACCAATCTCGGTCTCAGCCCCGACGACCTGTCGGCCCTGGCCGCGCATCACGACGTGGAGGTGTGGGAGTCGTTGGCCTCGTTCACGCGTGAGTATCGCCATGTCCGGCGACGGATGCGCGGTGCGCACCGGGACGCCGCGGATCTCGCGCGCGAAGCCGTCGGCATCCTGAGCGAGGCGGTGCGCGATCGCGAGATGCTGGGGCGGTTCGCGGCGCTCCGATGCATTCTCGTGGACGATGCACAGGAGCTCACCAGCGGCGGGGTCGACCTCCTGCGGGTGTGCCGTGCGCTCGGGATCGGCGTGGTCGCGTTCGGCGATCCCGATGTCGGTTCGGGAGCGTTCCGCGGCGCGACGCCCGAGAACTTCGCGCGGCTCACCCGGGAGCTGGGAGACCTCGCGACGCTCGGGACGGTGCACAGGGGAACCCCCGAACAGGTCGATCTCGTGCGAACGGTGGCCGCGCGCATCGGTGCCGCGGGCATCGTGGCGCACCGGCGCGCCCCTGATGGTGCTGCGCCCACCGGCTCCGTCCGCACATTCCTCCTGCGGTCCCCGGCTGAAGAGGCCGACGCGATCGCGCGCCTCCTTCGTGAACGTCATGTGCTCGGCGGAGTGCCGTGGGGGGCGTGCGCCGTGATCGCCCACGATTCGCGGCAGGTCGCCGCACTCGAAGCAGAACTCGCCGCTCGAGAGGTGCCGGCACGGTCGAGCGGCCCGGGCGTCGCTCTCGGCGCCCAGCGGCCCGTACGCGATCTCGTCGCACTCGTCGAGCTGGGTGCGGCGGACCCCCTCGACTGGTCGCCGGAGTCGATCGGCGATGCGCTGCTCGGGACCTTCGGCGGCTTCGACCCCATCGAACTCCGTCGACTGCGCACCGAACTCCGGCACCGGGAGCTGCAGAAGGGCGGTACCCGCTCGGCGGGCGAGGTTCTCGCGTCGGGCCTTCGGCATCCCCTCGAGTTCGCGTCGATCGACTCGCGAGAGGCGCGCCGGGCGGCCCGGCTCGCGGAGACGCTCGCGGTCCTGCGGAGACAGTCGGCGGAGCACGCGACGGCGCACGAGCTGCTGTGGACGGCGTGGGAGCGCAGTGGGCTCGCGCGCTCGTGGCGCGAGACGGCGCGCGGGCAGGGGCCGCTCGCGGAGCAGGCGGATCGCGACCTGGACGCGGTGGTGGCGCTGTTCCAAGCGGCGAAACGCTTCACCGAACGCGAACCCGACGGAGAAGCGGCCGTCTTCCTCCGGGCGATCCTCGACAGCGACGTCGCCGAAGACCGCATCGAGCAGCCCGCGGTGATCGACGCCGTGCGCGTCCTCACGCCCGCGGCCGCCGCGGGAACCGCGTTCGACACCGTGATCGTGGCCGGCGTGCAGGACGGGATCTGGCCGAACACGCGTTTGCGTGGCGGACTGCTGGAGACGTGGCGTCTCGCCGAAGCGGTGCAGTTCCCCGACCTGCCCGCGGCGGGCATGCTCGACCGCCGTCGGTCGGCGATGCACGACGAACTGCGGCTGTTCGTCCGCGCGATCTCCCGCGCCGGGACCCAGCTCATCGTGACCGCCGTCGACGACGACGACACCGGGCCGAGCGTGTTGTTCGAGATGCTGCCCACGCCGGAGCCGGCATCCGCGATCCCCGAGCATCCGCTGTCGCTGCGGGGACTCGTCGCCCGGCACCGTCGGGCGCTGACCGTGCCTCGCGTCCCGGCCGCGGAACGTCGCCACGCCGCCGGTCAGCTCGCGCTGCTCGCCGCCGCCGATGTCGCGGGGGCCGCGCCGGAACAGTGGTACGGCGTCGCCGCGCCCACCTCGACGGCACCCCTGCGAGACCTCACGCGCGAAGACGTGCGCGTTTCGCCCTCGCGGCTGCACACGCTCGAAGAGTGCGAGCTGAACTGGGTGATCGCCGACCTCGGCGGTGACCGCAGCGGCACGACGGCGGGCATCGGCACGATCATCCACGCGGCCCTCGAGACGGCGGCATCCACGTCCGAGGACGATCTCTGGGCGGTGGTCGAGGAGCGGTGGGGAGAGCTGGTCTTCGATGCCGCCTGGCGGGAGCGCGCCGAGCGGACGCGCGCACGCGACCTCGTCAGGCGCCTTGCGACGTATCTTCGTCGCTTCGACGATGCCGGGGGTCGGCTCATCGGCGCGGAGCGCCACTTCGAGGTTCCGATTCCGATCGACGATGCGGGTGTACACGGTGCGGTGGTCAGTGGCGATATCGACCGTGTCGAGGTGTCAGCGTCCGGACAGGTGGTGATCGTCGACCTCAAGACGGGGAAGAACGAACCGCAGACGGATGCCAAGGTCGCCGACAACCCGCAGCTGGCGGCGTACCAGTTGGCGTTCGCCTCGGGGGCGATCGAGAACACCGAAGGTCTGGCGCCCGGAGGTGCGAAACTCCTCGTCCTGCGACCCAGTGCGGTCACGAAGGACTACGCCGAGCCGCTTCAGCCGCCATTCGACGACCAGGCGCGCACCGCGTTCGTCGAGCGGGTGCAGAGGGCGGTCGGCGTGATGAGGGGCGGAACGTTCGCCGCTCCCTACGAGGTCCACTGCCGCGATGAATTCTCGTACGGACTCTGCCGCATCCACACGGTGTCGGCGGTGAGCGCCTCGTGAGCCCGACACTCTCCGCAGCGACGATCGCCGCGGCGCTGGGTCAGTTTCCGCCCACGCCCGAGCAGACCGCCGTCATCGAATCGCCGTTGGCCCCGGCGCTCGTCGTGGCCGGAGCGGGAAGCGGAAAGACCGAGACGATGGCGGGGCGCGTCGTCTGGCTGGTCGCCAACGGCATCGTCCGTCGTGACGAAGTGCTCGGCCTGACCTTCACGCGCAAGGCGGCGGGCGAACTGGCCGAACGCATCCAACGGCGCCTCCAGAGGCTCTCGGAGTTCGAGACGCGCGGTCTTCTGCCCCTGCTGCCGCACCTGCATGCCGCCGGGCGCCTCGCGGTCTTCGCCGAGCTCGCCTCTCGGGACGGAGCGCGGGGCGACGCGGCGCGACGCGAGGTCCTCGATGCCCTCGCCGACGAGTTCGCGGCACCCGCCACGGGCGACGGCGACGGCGACCAGCTGCTGCACCGTCCGACCGTCTCGACCTACAACAGCTTCG
Source organism: Microbacterium sp. NPDC086615 (assembly GCF_040686055.1). Classification (NCBI taxonomy): domain Bacteria; kingdom Bacillati; phylum Actinomycetota; class Actinomycetes; order Micrococcales; family Microbacteriaceae; genus Microbacterium; species Microbacterium sp. NPDC086615. Next base: position 66,799 of record NZ_JBFBJJ010000001.1, on the reverse strand, counting down.
CCGATTCTCTCGTTCGCGAGCACGGGCTGCGGATCGGGCGCGACGCCGAGTCCGCGATCCTCTCCGAGTCCGCGGCGTGGCTTCTGATGCGACGAGTGGTCTTCATGTCCGACGACCCGCGACTCGAGGAGCGGCAGGAGTCGCCCCGCACCCTGATCGACGCCGCGCTACGCATCGCGCGCGACGGAGTGGACAACCTCGTCGACCTCGAACGCCTCGCCGCCTTCCCCGATGAGTTCGGCCGTATCGTCGAGCGACCCTCCACTTCGGCGCGTGTCACCGTCTACAAAGACGTCGCCGACGCGGCCGCGCGCGTGTCCGCGCTCGGTCTGCTCGCGACCCTCGCCGCGGACTACGACCGAGAGAAGACCCGGCTGGGTGTCATGGACTTCGCCGATCAAGTGGCCGGTGCGCTGCGGATCGTCCGAGAGCACCCCGCCGTCGTGTCCGAACTGCGGTCGCGTTACCGCGTCGTTCTCCTCGACGAGTACCAGGACACGTCGGTCGTCCAGACAGATCTGCTCTCGACCCTCTTCGCGGGCACGGGCGTGATGGCCGTCGGCGACCCCCATCAGGCGATCTATGCGTGGCGTGGCGCGAGCGCCGGCAACCTGGGCGGATTCCCCGCCGCGTTCTCTCCGGACGGGGGATGCCGACACTTCTCGCTGCTGACCAGTTGGCGCAACAGCGCGCGCGTCCTCGACGTCGCCAACGCCGTCCTCGCTCCGCTCGCGGACCGATCGCCCATCGCGGTCGAGGCGCTCCGTGCGCGCCCGGGTGCGCCGGACGGCCTGGTCGAACTCGTCTTCGAGAACGATCTCGACACCGAGGCGGATCGCGTCGCGTCGTGGTTCGCCGGCGTGCGCGCTGCCCGACAGGCTCAGAATCTCGGCACGACCGGAGCAATCCTGTTCCGCAGCAAGAAGCACATGGTGCGTTTCGGCGACGCGCTCGGACGCCGTGGCATCCCGCACCGGATCCTCGGGCTCGGCGGCCTGCTGACGACGCCCGAGGTCGTCGACGTCGTGTCCGCCCTGCGCGTGATCAGCGACCCCGAGGCGGGTTCCGCGCTGATCCGCCTGTTGTCCGGACCGCGGTGGGCGGTGGGCCTGGCGGACCTGCGTGCGCTCGCCCAGCTCGCCCGGCGTCTCGCGACGCACGACGTCGCTCTGCGTCCGCTCGAGCGCGATGTCGTCGAGCGGCTGCGAGCCACGCCCGGTGGAGACAGCGCATCTCTCGTCGATGCGCTCGACTTCATCGCCCGGCAGAGTGACGATCACGGTTGGCTCTCCGACATCACGCCCGAAGGGCGGTCGCGTCTGCGCGAGGCCGGGGCGGTCTTCGCGGGCCTGCGGCGAAGCATCGGCGCCCCCATTCCCGAAATCATCCGCTTGATCGAAGCCGAACTCCGTCTCGACATCGAGCTCGCCGCCAACGAATCGCGCGGACCCGCGCGCATCGCCTCGGCGCAGTTGCGCGCGTTCGTCGACGAGATCCGCGGGTTCCTCGCCGCCGACGAGTCCGGTTCGGTGACGAGCCTCTTGGCCTGGCTCGACCACGCCGAACAGGCGGACGAGTTCGCGCCGCGCACCGAGCCGCCCGAAGACGACGTGGTCCAGCTCCTGACCATCCACGGGTCCAAGGGGCTGGAGTGGGATGCCGTCGCGGTCGTGCGTCTGGTCACGGACGAGCTTCCCTCGCTGCCGCGCGACACCAAGGGGTGGTTGGGGTTCGGCATCCTGCCCTCCGACTTCCGCGGCGATGCGGCGTGGCTGCCCGTTCTCGGGTGGAGGGGTGCCGAAACACAACAGGAGCTGAAGGCGGCCATCGACGACTTCGTCGCGGCGAATCGCGCTCGTCAGCTCGACGAGGACCGTCGTCTGGCCTACGTCGCCTTCACTCGCGCGCGCGATCACCTGCTGCTGTCGGGGTCCACGTGGTCGGGCACGAAGAAGCCGCGCCGGCCGAGCGTGTTCCTCGACGAGGCCGCGGAGGCCCTGGAGCTCGATCTCTCGGTGGACGACGCGGGAGAAGACCCGTACGACGGGGAGCGGCGCCTGCTTCACTGGCCGCTCGACCCCCTCGGGTCTCGGCGCACGGCCGTGACGGCCGCGGCTGCGGACGTCGCAGCAGCGCGTAGCGCGGCGCCGGCAGAGCCGGATGCGGACCTCGCCCTACTCCTCGCCGAGCGCGCCGCGCGCTTGCAGCCGCTCCACGCCCCGGCGCCGACGCGTATCCCGGCGTCGCGATTCAAGGACTTCGTCGCCGACTACGGCGCGGCCGTCGACGAGGTCCGACGGCCGATGCCCGAGCGTCCGTACCGGCAGACGCGTCTCGGAACGCTGTTTCACGCCTGGGTCGAGCAGCGCTCAGGACTCGTGGGTGCCGGCCTCGGCCTGGACGACGGAGCCCTGTGGGATGACGACGAGTTCGGAGCGTCCGCCGCCGATGCGGCGGAACTCGCGCGGTTGCGCGAGTGTTTCGAACGGTCCGAGTGGGCGACCCTGCAGCCCCTCGAGGTCGAGACGGAGATCGACTTCGTCACGCGGCGCCTCGACGGCCGCGAACACGTCGTGATCTGCAAGCTCGACGCGGTCTACCGACGCGGCGACCGCTACGAGATCGTCGACTGGAAGACGGGGAAGCCGCCGGCCACGGCTGAGGACCGGCGGTCCCGCATGGTCCAGCTCGAGCTCTATCGGGAGGCGTATCACGCGAAGCACGGCATTCCATTCGATGCCATCGACGTCGTGCTGTTCTACGTCGGAGACGAGCTGGTCCTCCGCGGGTGATCTGCGCGCGATGCGCTCAGACGTTGTCGCCCGTCACGCCCCAGCGACGCAGGGCCGCGCGGCTCGCGCGCGCGGCGTCTTCCTCGTCGTCGTGTGCCACGGCGTCGTCCGCGGCGGCGGCGTCAGCGCCGTCAGCAGCCGCGGCGTCGCCGCGAACGTCGAGTCCAGGGGCGTCCTTGGCCGAAGACTCGGCGTCCGACCGGTCCGTGCGCCACGGCGCGTCGGTCCACCCGTCGAGGTCGATCGGCGCGGTCGGACCGGGTTCCTCGCTGAGGGCCGGGGGCAGATCCACGGCGTCGGACGGGGCCGTCGCCCGGGGGAAGTCATCGTCTGCCAGAGCGGCGGCGAGACCGGCGGCCGCCGCCTCGCGGTCCCGCTCCGCGGAGAGGTAGAGCGAGAGAGCCTCGGGATCGTACGCGTCGGTCTGCATCGACGTGTCGACGCCCCCGATCACCGCCGGGGGGACCTTCTCGACGAGGGCGAGCGCGTCGTCGATGTCCGTGCGCGAGTCGGCCACGATGTGGTCGCCGCGGACGCCCTCGACCAACGCCTCCAGGAGGGCGACGGCGTCCGACACGACCGCCGCGTCGCCGGCGTCGTACCCGTGGACGAGCCAGCGCGCGAACTCGAGCTCGGCGTACAGGCGCGCTCTCTCGCGAAGAAGGGCGTCGGGGGAGCGGTCACCGGCGGCGGTGTAGCCGGCGAAGACATCGTCGGCGGCGAGGGGGGCGGATGCCAGCCACCGCAGGTCGACGGCGGGATCGCCGACGCTCAGCCCCGACCACTCGAGCACGCCGGTCACGTGCGGAATCTCGTCGTCGTCGTCTTTCAGCAGCACGGAGGAGCTCGTCCCACCCCCCAGGACCACGGCCGATTCGAAGCGCCACAGCTCGTCTTCGCGGAGCGCCTGCCGCCATCGCAGCATGAGACCGTCGGGAACGCGGTCCGTACCGTCGGCGCGGTCGAGCAGGCGGGCCGTGTCGTCGCGCACCTGCTCGGGGGAGCGGACCGGAAGGCCGTCGGTGCGGACGATCGAAACGGGGAGCGCGTGAACGGCCGCGAACGCGCCGCCGATGGCCGGAGCGTAACCAGGACCCTTGGGCAGGTGCGCGGGGTCGATGCGATAGCCCTCGAGGTGGGTCGTGACGAGGACGCGGTCGATGCCGGATCCGTTCTCGCCGAGCACTTCGGGAACGGCGAAGGGGAGGAGGGCCCGCACCCCGGGGGTCAGCGCGTGCAGCGCGCGAGACTCGGCGGCGAGGTCCGACGCGAACTCCTCCGCGGAGGGGCGGCGCACGACAGCGGTCCGTCCGTCGTCGAGGTGGACGAGCGCGGCGTCGAAGCGGCCCGCGGCGTTCTCGGTGAGCGCTCCGACGCGCGTCACGCCGATCCGGGGGAGGGCCGCCGTCACCGACGCGGCTAGAGTGAGGGGCGAGCGGGCCATGCACCCAGGGTAGGTCGCGTGCTCGCTCCTTCCCCTTGCGCCACGCCCTTGAGAGAGGTGTTCGATGCCGCTGCCCGTTCCGGTGCCGCCCGATTCCCCGTCTCCCGCTCGATGGCCGGGCGGCGCGCTCGACAGGCGCGGAGACGAGCGCACCGCCGAGGATCTCCTGTCGCGCGAGCGCTCGGCATCCGGAACCCGTGTCCTGGCCGTGCGGGCAGACGCGACGCCCGTCGACGACGGGCGTCTGGCGCTGCTCCGCACCGATGAGGTCGGGCAGGCGATCGAGTGGGCCTTTCTGGGGCGCGACGGGAACGATGACGCCCTCCTTCTCGCCGTCATCGATGACGACGACGACCTGCACCTCTCCCCGTCCGTCGAGTGGGGCAGACTCCGCAGCGTCGGGGGCGATCTGCCCGCGGACGAGTCGGAGATCTTCGCCACCGCGGTCGCCCTCGCCGGGTGGCTGCGCGACGCGCCGTTCTGCCCGGCGTGCGGAACGCGCACCGAGCTTCGTCATGCCGGGTGGTCGCGTCACTGTCCTCGCTGCGGACGGGAACACTTCCCGCGCACCGACCCCGCGGTGATCGTGCTGCTCTCGTCGGCGACCGATCCCGACCGGATCCTCCTCGGCGCGAATGCCGCGTGGGGCGGGGGTCGATACTCGTGTTTCGCCGGGTTCGCTGAAGCCGGTGAGTCACTGGAGGACGCGGTCGCGCGCGAGATCCTCGAGGAGGCCGGAGTACGCCTGCAGGACGTTCAGTACCGCGGCTCGCAGGTGTGGCCGTACCCGCGCTCGCTCATGCTCGGCTTCCGTGCCCGCATCCTCGACGACACCGAGGTCCGCGCCGACGGCGAGGAGATCGTCGAGGTCCGCTGGTTCGATCGGGAGCAGATCGGCGCGGCGCTGAGGGGGGAGGATGCCGTGCAGTTGCCCGGAACCTCTTCCATCGCCCGTCGGTTGATCGAGGACTGGTACGGGGGCGCCGCGTGACCTCCGACGCGCTGGACGGACTCGACGAGCACCAGCTGGAGGCGGCACGCGCTCTCCGCGGGCCGGTGTGCGTGCTGGCCGGGGCGGGAACCGGAAAGACTCGCGTGATCACGCGTCGCATCGCCCACGGTGTCGACACGGGTGCCTATTCGCCGCAGCGAGTGATGGCCGTCACCTTCACGGCGAAGGCCGCCGGTGAGATGCGCGGACGACTGCGAGCCCTGGGGGTCAACGGGGTGTCCGCTCGCACCTTCCACGCCGCCGCTCTCGCTCAGGTGAACTACTTCTGGCCGACGCTGGCCGCCGATCAGGCACCGTCGATCATCGACAACAAGGTGCGTATGCTCGCTCACGCCGCGGACGGCATCGGGCTCGCGCCCGACACCGCGACCCTGCGCGATGTGGCCGCTCAGATCGAGTGGCGCAAAGTGACGATGCGGTCCATCGAGCAGTACGCCGCGGCGCGTCCCGATGGGGTCGGACGACTGCGCGTGGAGCAGGTCGTCGACCTTCAGCGGGCGTACGAGAAGTTGAAGGACGAGCGCCGGCAGATGGACTTCGAGGATGTCCTCCTCACCTGCGCCGGCATGATCGAGGCGGAACCCCGTGTGGCCGCGGCGGTTCACGAGCAGTATCGACACTTCACCGTCGATGAGTTCCAGGACGTCTCGCCCCTGCAGAACCGTCTGCTCGAACTCTGGCTCGGCGATCGACGTGATCTGTGCGTCGTCGGTGACGCGAGCCAGACGATCTACTCGTTCACCGGGGCCGACGCCCGCTACCTCCTCGAGTTCGACCGGACGTACGACGACGCTCGTGTCGTCCGGCTCGAGCGCAACTACCGCTCCACCAGCGCGGTGCTCGCGGTGGCGAACGACCTCATGCGCGGCCGTGCCGGTGCGCTCGAGCTCGTCGCGGCGCACGACGGCGACGCCCCTGTCCCCGCGGTGTTCGCGTATGAGGATGACGAAGCCGAGGCCGCCGGGATCGCCGCCGAGGTCGCCGGGATCATCGCCGCCGGTGCCGATCCCGACAGCATCGCGATCCTCTATCGCTCGCACGCGCAGTCCGCGGTCGTCTTGAACGCTCTTTCGTCTCGTGGGATTGCGGCCACGGTGCTCGGCGGCCGCAAGTTCTTCGACATGCCGGAGGTGCGGCAGGCCTTGATGGCGCTGCGCGCCGCTTCCGTCGCTCCCGTGGAGACGGGCTTCCTGGCGACGGTCCGCGACGTCCTGCGCGGGGTCGGTCTGACGGACGATCCGCCGCAGGCGGGTGGGGCGCTCCGCGACGGCTGGGAGGCCCGCGCGGCGCTGCTACGTCTCGCGGAGGAAGCGGCTCCCGGCACCGACCTTCGTTCGTTCACCGATGATCTGCAGGCGCGGGCGCGCGACCAGCACGAGCCCGCGACGCGCACCGTCACCCTTTCGACCCTGCACGCGGCGAAGGGACTCGAATGGGAGCACGTCTTCCTCATCGGCGTGAGCGAGGGCCTTCTCCCGATTTCGTATGCCACCACGTTCGAAGCCGTCGACGAGGAGCGTCGTCTCGCGTACGTCGGTGTCACGAGAGCGGCGCGATCGCTGACGGTGAGCTGGGCTCGAGGTCGTGGCCGGGCGGATCGGGAGCCGTCGCGTTTCCTTCGAGAGATCGGCACCGGCAGTCTGCGCTCGGCCGATGGTCTTCCCAGACACGCCGGAGCGAGTCGACGCGCAGGCGCAGCGAGCGGGACGGGACGGCAGGCCGCGCGCTGAGCAGGTGCCGAGCGGCGCGTCCTGCCTCCGCGGCCAGAGCGACATCGGCGGTCGCGCACGGGCGGGCGAGCAGTTGCGCCGCGAGAAGCGGCCATGACCCGTCGAGGCGCTGTGCCGTGGCATCCAGACACGACAAGCACGCCGTGCGTCCGGGGTGGACGACCGGACCGATGGTCGCGCTGGCTCCGTCGAGAACCAGGGGCAGGTGCACGACACCCTCGCGGAGGAGGGCTGATGCCCGGCGAGGATCCACGCGATGCGCCGCGAGGAGCACGACGCGCGAGCCGGCCGCGACCGGCGCCGTGTCGGCGCCCGCCCACGCGACCAGCCGGCTCCGCGCCGGTAGGGCGGCGAGCACCGCGCGGACGGCGGCCGGGGGCAGGTCGTCGGCGGTCTGCACCACGAACGTCCCGGGGCGTCGGGAGCGCACGAGCGCGGGGGAGAGCGTCGTGAGCAGCGCATCGGCGTCGGCGTCCGCGTTCGGTGCGCGATGCAGGCGAGCGAGTGCGCGGAGTTCGCTGCGCGTCGTCCCCGCCTCGAGCGCGTCGATCGCGCGTTCCACCCACGGCGCCGAGTACTCGACGCGAGCGCGGGCGGGCGCGCCGAACTGCACGGTTCCGTCGGAGCGGAAGAGCGGGGGAGCGGCCTGGTCGAGTCGGATCATCCACCGATGATCTCGGGCTCTCCCGCGCCGCGCCCGCTTGTCCACACGCCGCGGGACTGCGGCGGCTGCTGGGGAGGAGGAGTCAGACCGGACGCTGGTCGCCCGGTGTCCCCTCGTCGCCGTCGGACTCCTCACGGCCCGGAGCGCCGTCACGGTCCTGGTCGGCGAGGTTCTCCTCCGCCAGCAACTGGGCGAGCGCGTCGTCCATGGCATCCGTCGGGGCGGCTTCACCGCGCGACGTGGCGACGACCCGTTCCACGAGGCGTGCCGGATCGTCGATGTCCTCCGCCGACGGCATGAGGTCGGGGTAGTCCCAGAGGGCGTCGCGGCCGGCCACCCCGACCGCGTCGGTGACGGCGCGCCACATCGCGGCGGCCTCGCGCATACGGCGCGGACGCAGTTCCAGCCCGACGAGCGAACCGAGAGCCTGCTCGGCAGGACCGCCCACCGCGCGGCGACGTCGCACCGCCTCGGCGATACGCGCCGCGGCGGGGAGGCGGGACGTCGCGTCCTCCGTGACGACGTCGACCCAGCCCTCGATCGTGGCGAGCAGATTCTCGAGGCGCGTCAGCGCCGCGGTCTGCTCCTCCGAGCGCGCCGGCAGCAGGGCACCGCTCTCCAACGCGCTGCGGAGTTCCTCGGGCTGCGAGGGGTCGAACCGTGACGCGAGGTCTTCGAGAGCGTCGGTGTCGACGCGGATACCGTGCGCGAAATCGCGCACCTGAGAGATCACGTGCAGTCGCAGCCAGCGCGCGTGCCGGAAGAGACGTGCGTGGGCGAGTTCGCGCGTCGCGAGGTACAGCGCGAGCTGGTCGTCGGGGATCTCGAGGTCGCGGCCGAAATCGGCGAAGTTCTGCGGCAGGATCGCGGCTTCGCCGTCGGGCATGACCGGGATGCCGACATCTCCGCCGCCGACGACCTCGGTGGAGAGTCGACCCACGACGTGCCCGAGCTGTGTCGCGAACAATGAGCCGCCGACCGTGCGCATCAAGCGTCCCGCACCCGCGATCATCTCCTGCATGTCGTCGGGTGCCTGCTGACCGAGGGCGTCGGTCAGCGCGTCGGCGATACTCGTCGCCACCGGCTCGGCGAGCTCTTGCCAGACGGGAAGCGTCGCGCTGACCCACGCGCCACGCGTGACGGCGCGTGCGGGCTGGGGGAGGTCGGCGATGTTCGTGGCCTCGCCGAGCCAGAGGTTCGCGAGGGCGAAAGCCTGAGACAGGTCGCTGCTCTGACCCGCGGTGACGCCCAGACCGTCCTGATTGGCGATGTGCAGCGCCTGGCGTTCGGCCAGGCTCCAGTCCACACCCTCCTGCGTGCCCGCGAACGCGCCCTGCAGCTGGCTCATCACGGCCTGCAGCATCGCGGGGTCGATCTGCATGCCCGACAGCCGGGAGAGCTGTTCGGGATCGATGCCGGTCATGTCGCCCGACATCAGGCGACGCATGAGCTCCTGGAACTCTTCTTCAGGGTTCCGGTCGTCGTCTGCCACTTCTTCGCCTCTCAGCCAGGTCAAGGGGAACGGGATCTACGCTAGTCGCACGTTTCCTCGCTCTCCCCGGCTCGGCTCCACGCCGCTTACGCCGCGCGCGAACGATCCCCGGTAAAGGTAGGACCCGTGACCCTGTTCGACGAGAACGTCTCCGTCGTGCCCGCTCCCGCACGCCGACGGTCACGCACCACCCTGTTCGGGTTGTGGTCGCTCGCCGTCGCGGTCGTCGTGCTCTTCGTCCTGACTTTCCTGCCGACCGCGTACGTGATCCAACAGCCCGGACCGGTGCTTGACACGCTCGGAACGTCGAAGAACGCCGACGGTGTCGATGTGCCGCTCATCTCGGTGCCGGACGAGAAGGGCGACCCGACGACGGGGCAGCTCGACCTGCTCACCGTTCAGGTGAACGGCAACCGCGACCGCACGCCCACCTGGATCGAGCTGGCTCTCGCCTGGTTCGACCCCTCCCGCGCGGTCATCCCGATCGACCGGATCTTCCCCGAGGGGCAGACGACCGAGCAGCGCAACACCGAGAACGCCGCGCTGATGACCGACTCGCAGCTCGAGGCCTCCGCGGCCGCGCTGCGCCAACTCGGCTACGACGTCCCCCAGCGCATCGTGGTGGGGAGCGTCACCGGTGATGGTGCCGCCTCGGGCCTCCTCGAGGCCGGCGACGTGATCGAGTCCGTCGACGGAACCGCCACCCCGACGGCGGACGACGTCAAGGCCGCCATCCAGGCCGCGGGAGGTCAGCCCGTGACCTTCGGGGTCGACCGGGACGGCACTCAGACGACGGTGACCGTCACCCCGCGCCAGGGCGAGGTCAACGGGCAGCAGCAGTGGCTCGTCGGTATCGTGCTCGCCATCGGCTTCGATCTCCCCGTCGACGTCAAGATCCAGCTCAACGACATCGGCGGCCCGAGCGCGGGCATGATGTTCGCCCTCGGCATCATCGACAAGATGTCGCCCGGCGACCTCACCGGCGGACAGCACATTGCCGGCACCGGCACGATCGACGAGCAGGGTCAGGTCGGTGCGATCGGCGGCATCCGTCAGAAGCTCTACGGGGCTCGGGATGCCGGTGCCACCTGGTTCCTCGCCCCGTCGGCCAACTGCAACGAGGTCGTGGGCCACGTGCCGAACGGCATCCGGGTGTTCTCGGTGTCGACCCTCTCGGACTCCCTGAAGGTGCTGGAGACGATTCGCGAAGGCGGCGACCTCGACGCTCTGCCGACCTGCGAGGCGGGCAACAGCACGGGATCGTAGTATCCACGGCTCACCCACAGTGGTCGCGCCTAGGATGAGGTGGTGACCACGACCTCAGCGCCGAACCAGGCCACGCCGCCGAACCGCTCCCGACGAATCATCTCGATCAGCTTGGCGATCATCGCCGCGCTGGTCGTTGCCTTCTTCGTGTTCGCGAACCTCTACGCCGACTGGATGTGGTTCGCGCAGCTCGGGTTCACGACCGTGCTGACCACGCAGTGGATCGCGCGGGCCGTGATGTTCGCCGTCGGATTCGTCGCGATGGCCGTCCCGGTGTGGGCGGCGATCCAGCTGGCGTACCGGCTGCGTCCCGTCTACGCGCGGCTGAGTTCCCAGCTCGATCGCTACCAGGAGGTCGTCGAGCCCCTGCGGCGCCTGGCGATGTGGGGAATCCCGATCTTCTTCGGCTTCTTCGCCGGCTTCGCGGCCTCCGCGCAGTGGGAGACGACCTGGCTGTGGGCGAACGGGGTGCAGACCGCGGTGACCGACCCGCAGTTCGGGCTCGACACCGGGTTCTACATGTTCGCGATGCCGTTCTACACGGCGGTCCTGGGCTTCGCGTCCGCCGTCGCCCTCGTCTCTCTCCTCCTCACCGCCGTGGTGTCCTACCTCTACGGATCCGTTCGGGTGGGCCAGCGCGAGCTGCGCATCTCGAAGGCCGCGCGCATCCAGCTGGCGGTCCTCGCCGGCCTCTACCTGCTCCTGCAGGGCGCCAGCCTCTGGCTCGACCGCTACCGCACGCTCATCCAGCCCGACGACCGCATCACGGGTCCGGGTTACGTGGGTGCGAACGCGGTGATCCCCGGCCAGACGATCCTGGCGATCGCCGCGGTGATCGTGGCGTTGGCCTTCTTCGTCACCGCGTTCATCGGCCGGTGGCGCTACCCCCTGATCGCGACAGCGCTGCTCGTCGTCTCGGCGATCGTCGTCGGTGCTGCGATCCCGTGGGCGGTGAACACATTCCAGGTGCGCCCGAACCAGCTGTCGCTCGAGAGCCAGTACTACCAGCGCAACCTCGACAGCACGAAGACCGCGTACGGCATCGACAAGGTCGAGAAAGAGAACTTCGAGGCCACGACGACGGCGCAGGCCGGTCAGCTGCGCAACGATGCGGCATCCACCGCCCAGCTGCGCATCATGGACCCGGCCATCATCGGCCCCACGGTCCGCCAGCTCGAGCAGTACCGCTCGTACTACCAGTTCGCGGAGCCGCTCGACGTCGACCGCTACCAGATCAACGGGCAGAGCCAGGATGCCGTCGTGTCGCTCCGAGAGCTGAACACGAGTCAGCTCGGCGACGCCAACTCGTGGCAGAACTCCACCCTCGTGTACACGCACGGGTACGGCATGGTGGCCGCGGCGGGAAACGAGCGCACGGCCGACGGTGACCCCGTCTTCCTCGAACGCGCCATCCCGGGAACGGGCTTCCTCACGGACCTGAACTACGAGCCCCGCGTTTACTTCGGTGAGCAGTCGCCGCAGTACTCGATCGTCGGCGGGCCCGAGGGGGGCGAAGACATCGAGCTCGACTACCCGCTCGGCGCCGACGGAGGCACCGAGACGCGCACGACGTTCCGCGGGAACGGCGGTCCGAGCGTCGGCAACGTCTTCAACCGCCTCATCTACGCGCTGAAGTTCCAGTCGGAGCAGATCCTCTTCTCGGACTACGTCAACGCAGACTCGCAGATCCTCTACGACCGCAACCCCAAGGAGCGCGTGCAGAAGGTCGCGCCCTACCTGACGCTCGACAGCGACCCCTACCCGACCGTCGTCGACGGGCGCATCAAGTGGGTCGTCGACGGGTACACGACGAGCGCGAACTACCCGTACTCGACCGGTGTGTCGCTCTCTCGGGCGATCGCCGACTCGAACAACCCGGCTCCGACGTACGCACTGGATGACATCAACTACATCCGCAACTCGGTCAAGGCGACGGTCGACGCGTACGACGGCAGTGTGACGCTCTATGCGTGGGACGACCAGGACCCGGTCCTGCAGACCTGGCAGAAGATCTACCCGTCGACTCTCCAGCCCTGGAGCGAGATGTCGGCCGACCTCATGAGCCACGTCCGCTACCCGACCGACCTCATGAAGGTGCAGCGGTCGATGCTCGGCGTGTACCACGTCGACGACGCCCGGTCCTTCTTCCAGCAGGACAACCGTTGGGCGACGCCGAACGACCCGCAGAACGCGAACGAGCTCCAGCCGCCGTACTACCTGACGATGAAGATGCCGAGTCAGGATGCGCCGTCGTACTCGATGTTCACGAGCTTCATCCCGGCGTCCCAGGGCGGTCAGGCGCGGAACGTGCTGACGGGCTACCTCGCGGTCGATTCCAACGCCGGTGACGAAAAGGGCACGAAACGCGACGACTACGGGCGATTGCGCATGCTCGTGATCGACGCGGCGACGACGGTGCCCGGCCCCGGCCAGGTGCAGAACACGTTCGACTCGGATACGAACGTGTCGTCGCAGATCAACATCCTCCAGCAGGGGCAGTCGCAGGTGCTCAACGGCAACCTGCTGACGCTCCCCGTGGGCGGTGGTCTGCTGTACGTGCAGCCCGTGTTCGTGCAGTCGTCCGGTGACACGAAGCTGCCGCAGCTCCGCCGCGTCCTGGTCGCCTTCGGTGACAAGATCGCGTTCGAGAACACGCTGAGCGAGGCGCTCGACGCCCTCTTCGGCGGAGACTCGGGAGCCGACACGGGAGACGAGTCGGTGACCCCGACGGATCAGGCGGAGAACCCCACTCCGTCGACCCCGTCCGCCCCGGCCGGCGACTACGCCGCGGCGCTGCAGGAAGCGCGCGACGCGCTGACGGCGCGCCAGCAGGCGCTCTCGAGCGGAGACCTCTCGGCCTTCGCCACGCAGGACGCGCGACTCACCGCAGCGGTCCAGCGCCTGCTCGAGCTGCAGGCGCCCTCCTCGGGAAGCACCGAGAACCAGGGCGGCTGACCTTCGGTCCACGACGAACGCCGGTGCCCCGCTTCCGCGGGTACCGGCGTTCGCCGTTCGCGCCGCGCCCCGCCTCGCGCGGCCCCGTGCGCCGCGCCCCGGCATCCATCACTCCCGTCGAGTGTCCAAGACACGCCGTAACCGGCACCGGGATAACGGCGTGTCTTGGACACTCGACGGGGATGCCACCGCACGCGTCGGGCGCCGCGTGCGCCGGGCATCGCGAGCGCCGGGCACGCGAGCTCGGCGGCCCCGACCCGCCCGTCAGGCCGTCAGGAACCACCACCAGATCAGCAGCATCGTCGTGCCGAAGCCGGCGATCTGGTTCAGCCAGAGGAAGCGATTCCACCCGGCGGTCGCGCGGTCGCTCTCGGCATCCGTGACGTTCCGGTACGGCCAGCAGACGACGAGGTAGGGGATCACCAGCACGGCTGCCAGAGGTCCGGGCCACGCCGTGAACAGCATCGCCACGCCGGCGAGGGCGTAGGCGACCAGCGCGAAGCGCACGGTCCAGCGCGCCCCCCGAGCGGTGGCGATCGACGAGATGTCTGCGGCACGGTCCGCCTCGACGTCCTGCACCGCCCCGAACGCGTGCGAGGCGATTCCCCAGAGGGCGAAGGCGACGAACACGAACACGAGCTGCCAGGTCCAGGCCGCGCCGGCGAGCACGAGACCGTAGACGGCGGGCGAGAAGAAGTGGATGCTGCTCGTCACCGAGTCGGCGAAGGGGCGCTCTTTCAGACGCAGCGGGGGCGCGGAGTAGAGCACGACGAAGAACAGGCTCAGCGCCAGGACCAGCCACGACAGCGGCGAACCGACGACCACCAGATACACGACGAACGGCAGGCACGACAGCACCGACGCCCAGAGGGTGATCGGATGCATCCGCTTGTCGAGCACGGCTCCGTGCGTTCCGCCCTTGCGGGGATTGCGCAGGTCGGACTCGTAGTCGAACACGTCGTTCACCCCGTACATCGCGAGGTTGTACGGCACGAGGAAGAACAGGATGCCGACGATCAGCGTCGCGTCGATCTGCCGCGTCGTGAGCAGATAGGCGGCGGCGAAGGGGAACGCGGTGTTGATCCAGCTGACCGGTCGCGACGACACGAACAGCTCCCGCAGAACGCGGCCGGGAGTGAGAGCGGCGGGGGCGGTCATGCGACATCCTTCGGGGACGGGTGAGGGGACAGCAGCGTGAACACCGCCGGTACGAGGAAGGCGGCGCACAGCGGGTACGCGAAGTCCTCGATCGGGGCCAGGCCGAGGCGCAGACCGCTGAGGTGCTGCTCCGGGTACGAGAAGAGGTCGACGGCGATCATGAGGTTGTCGAAGACGAGGGTGAGAGCGATGAGGACCAGGGCGACGAGCATCGAGGATGCCATGCGCTGCCGGAAGCGCGGACGGGCGAGCGTCGCGAGGGTCACCGCCGCCGTGAGGATCACGAAGGGAAGCACGATCAGGGGGTAGGTCATGCGTCCTCCTGAACACGGGCGCGGTCACGGATCCGGGCGCGTGCTCGCCGCTCGAACACGGCGTACATGACGACCGCGAGGTAGCTGAGGAAGAGGAGGAAGAAGACTTCCTCGAGCGGCAGGTGCGGTGCCAGCTCGACGCCGATGAAGAGCGGACTCTCGCCCTTCACGAAAACGCCCGTGACGATGCCCACGGCATCCCACACCAGGAAGAACACGGTCGCGACGAGGACCGAGGCGATCGTCCGAACGGGCGCGACGCGCAACGCCAGCGAGAACTTCACATCGATCGCGATCATCCCCGCGAGCGAGAACAGGATCGCGCCCAGGTAGATCCCGGGCACCTCAGACCGCCGCGCGCACGGGTTCTGCCAGGGGGCCGGGGGAGGTGTCTCCGGTCAGACGCTTGACGACGAGCTCGGCCGAGATGAGGCACATCGGCAGACCGATGCCCGGGAGCACCGACGTGCCCGCGTAGTAGAGGTTCTGCACCTTTCGCGACCGGTTCTTCGGCCGGAAGATCGCACTCTGATTCAGCGTGTGCGCGAGACCGAGCGAGTTACCGTGCCAGGCGTTCAGGTCGTTCACGAAGTCCTCGGGGGCGATCGTCCGCCGCACCACGATGCGGTCGGCGAGATCCGGGATGCCGGTCCACTCCGCGATCTGCGCGATCACTCGGTCGGCCGCCTGCTCGATGCGCTGATCGCCCGATCCGTCGACGCCACCGCGGCCGCTCACGGGGTCCGCCGGGACGGGGACGAGGACGAAGAGGTTCTCGTGCCCCGCGGGGGCCACGGAGTCGTCCGAGGCGCTCGGCCGGCAGATGTAAATGGACGCCGGGTCGGGGATCTTCTTGTCCTCACCGAAGATCGCGTCGAAGTTCGTGTGCCAGTCGTCGGTGAAGAGCAGGGTGTGGTGCGTGAGCTGGGGGAGTTCGCCCTTCACCCCGAGCAGCAGCAGCAGTGCTCCGGGGCTCGGGACCTTGTCCTTCCACCACTTCTCGGGGTACTGGCGGTCCTTCTCCTCGAGCAGGTGATTCTCGGTGTGGTGCAGGTCGGCGCCGGACACCACGGCATCCGCGGCGATCACTCGCCCGTCCGCGAGCCGCACCCCGCGGGCGAGACCAGACTCGGTGATGATCGCGTCGACGGGGGCCGAGGTCTCGATCTGCACACCGCGCTCGCGAGCGAGCTTCTCGATGGCGGTGATGATCTCCGTCATCCCGCCCTTCGGGTAGAGCACGCCGTCGCCGAGGTCGAGGTGACTCATGAGGTGGTACAGGCTCGGCACCTCGAAGGGCGAGCCGCCGAGGAAGACCGCGGGATACGCGAGGATCTGCTGAAGCCGCGTGTTCTGGAAGTCCGTCGTGACGCGCTTCCACAGGGTACGCGTGAGCAGCGGGATGAGCGTGGGGAGGCGCTTCACGAGCGCCGGGTCGCGCAGCCCTCTCGTGGACGAGTACGGGTCGTAGAGGAACTTCGACGTCGACAACTCGTAGGCGTCCTTCGCCGAATCGAGGTAGGCGTCGATGTTGTCGCCCGATCCGGGCTCGTGCTCCTCGAAGAGCGCCCGCACGGCCTCGCGTCCCGACACGATGTCGATCGGCTCGCCCTTCCCGGGAGGACCGTAGACGCGGTAGGCCGGGTCGAGGCGGACGAGATCGAGCTGCTCATCGGCACTCGTGCCGAGCAACCGGAAGAAGTGGTCGAACACCTCGGGCATGAGATACCAGCTCGGCCCGGTGTCGAACCGGAAGCCGTCGGCCTCCCACGACCCCGCGCGTCCGCCGAGGGCGTCGCGGGCCTCGAAGAGGTGGACGTCGTGGCCGCGGTCGGCCAGCAATGCGGCGGTTCCCAGACCGGCGATTCCGCCTCCGACGACGACGATGCGCTGGGCGCTCATGAGCGGGGACCTTTCGGTGGACGCCCCAGGAGGGCGCGGGCAGCGAGGGTGGCTTTGACGCCGTCGGGCACGCGGACGCGCGGAGCGCCGGCGGGCGAGAGGCGCAGTCGTCGTGACAGCTCGGCGAAGAGGTCGTGCGCGGCGGTGACGGCCGCCCGACAGTCGGGCGGAAGGTGCGGAATGACGGATGCCGCGGCGGCGAGGTCGGCGTCGATCCGATCGAGCACGGCGATGCGTCGTTCGTCGTCGGCTGCGCCGTCGAGGTAGTCGCGGCCGAGACGGTCGGCGTCGTCGGCGAGGTCGCGGAGGAAGTTGACGTCCTGGAACGCGGCCCCCAAGCGACGTGCGCCCTCGACGAGGTCGGCGGCGGGGCGCGCGGGAGCGGACATCCCGGCGTTGAGGAACACCTGCAGGCACATGAGCCCGACGACCTCCGCGGAGCCGTACACGTACGCGTCGTGCGACAGCTCGTCGTGCGCGGCGGTGTCGATGTCCGTGCGCATCGAGGCGAAGAACGGCGCGATCAGCTCGGCACCGATGCCGCACTCCCGCGCCGTGCGAGCGAAGGCGTGCACGACGAGATTCGCGCTGAAACCGGTGGCGATGGCATCCATCACCTCGGTCTCGAGGGCGTCGAGCACGGCGCGCTCGCGTTCGACCGTCAGGCCCGCGTCGTGGGCCGGCCCGTCGACGATCTCGTCGGCGACGCGCACCAGCGCGTAGATGTTGCGGACGTGCGGGCGAGGGCGCCGGCCGAGCAGGCGCGCAGCGAGGCCGAACGAGGTCGAGTAGCGCTGGATGACGGCCGCGGCCGCGTCGTCTGCCGTCCGCGAATACAGGGCGAGTCCGGTGGGGCCGGTGCTCACGGAACGCGCTCCTGCACGGCGTCGACGAGGTCGAGGAGCATACCCTGACACTCTTCCGGCAGCGTCGAGGCGGCGACGATGCCCCGTGCCTCGTCGAGGGTGTCGCGCACGAGGTGCTCGAGTCGGACACGCGCCCCCGACGCGGACAGCGCACTCTGCGCGGCACGGATCGCGACCGGCCCGGTGTGGGCGTTCGCGAGGGCGTCGCTCACCTCGGGCCAGTGCTCGCTCTCGCGGGCGAGCACGATCAGGTGCGTCTTCTTCGCCTCGCGGAGGTCGGAACCCTCGTCCTTGCCGGCGGTGGCGGCGCTTCCGAACGCGCCGATCAGATCGTCGACGAGTTGGAACGCCAGACCCAGACGCTGACCGAACCGCTCCAGAGCGTGCCGCACGGGCGCCTCCGCGCCCGCGAGCACCGCGCCCGCCTCGAGAGGCGCCGAGAACGAGTAGACGGCGGTCTTGTCGTGGGTCGTGCGCAGGATCGTGTCGGCATCGATGTCACCCGCCGAGACCGCGTTCTCGACGTCGGCCAGTTCGCCGGCGGCCGAGACGAGGACGGCGTCTTCGACGAGCAGGAGCAGGTCGCGGCGCACGTCCGCCGGGATCTCGGCCATCGCGACGAGCCGCGCGGCCTCGTGCAGCAGGAGGTCTCCCGCGAGGATGGCCGCCGCATCGCCGAGGAGCGCCGCCCCCGCGGCATCCGCCCCGCGCTCGGTCCCGCGAGAGCGGAACTCGCCGCCGACGTTGGGCATTCCGCGTCGCTCGACGTCGTGGTCGATGACGTCGTCGTGGACGACGAAGGCGGTGTGGAGCAGCTCGAAGGCCGCGGCGACCTGGTACAGCGCCGGCCGTGCGATGTCGGGCCCGCCCAGCGTGTCGAAGGCCGACACGACCAGGAGCGGACGGAAGCGTTTGCCGCCTTCCGCCGCACGGCGGATGGCGGATGCCAGGGCCCGGGCGCCGTCGCCGAGTTCACCGAGGCGTCTGTCGAGGCGCGCGAGGGCGCCCTCGATGGCGGAGTCGATGTCGTGGCGCGCTGCCGGGGTCGTGGCCAAGGCGATCACGATGCCCGCCGGATGGCTGGAGGGGGACTGAAGAGGTGGAGCTGCTGTGCCTGCAGGACGAGCCAGGGGCTGAATGCCCACGGTGTGGACTCGAGGGAGGCGGCCAGATCGAGAGGATCGACCCAGCGGTACTCCGCGACCTCGCTCGGGTTGGGGTGCGGCTCCTCGTCGGTGACGGCGATGTACACGGGGCAGATCTCGTTCTCGACGATGCCGCTCGCGTCGACCGCGCGATACCGGAAGTGGGGGAGGGCGAGTTCGAGGTCGCGGACCCGCAGCCCCACCTCGAATGCGGCGCGACGATGGACCGCGTCGGTCAGGGGCTCGGCGGGCGCGGGATGTCCACAGAACGAGTTCGTCCAGACGCCCGGCCAGGTCTTCTTGTCGAGCGCGCGCCGCGTGACGAGCACCTGTCCGTCGGCGTTCACGACGTGGCACGAGAACGCGAGGTGCAAAGCGGTGTCCGCACCGTGCACACTTGCTTTCGGTGCGACGCCGATCTCGTCACCGTTCTCGCCCAGAAGGACGACGTGTTCAATCTCGCTCATCGTGCCTCCTGTTTGCTAGTTTAGCTAGCGATGTGAGCTTCAATATACCGACGCCGAAAGGGGGTGTCCACCGTGACGGATACCACCACTCGTTCTGGTAAAAGGCCCGCCGTCGTCGAAACGCTGACCGCCGTGCGGGCCCTCAGCGACGCCCTCGACCGCATGCACAGCGGTATGAAGGGCGACATGGACATGAACGCCAGCGACCTCGCGACCCTGCGCATGCTCATCATCCGCGAACAGCGCGGAGAGATGGTCAGCCCGCACGACGTGGCGAGACACCTCCGCATCTCGACCGCGTCGACGACGAAGCTCATCGACCGGCTGGCGGCGTCCGGCCATGTGGAGCGTCGCGCCCACCCGTCGGACGGCCGCGCGCGCGTCGTCGTGCTCACCGACAAGTCGCGGAGCGAGTTCTTCCACCACCTCGGCGGGCACCTCGGGGCGATGCGCGATGTCGCCGCGAACTACAGCGATGACGAGCTCGCCACGATCTCCGGCTTCCTGCACTCCCTCACCGAGGCGATCACGACGACGGACTGAGCGGTGGCCGCCGGCGGTCACGAATCGCGCGCTCCGCGGGCGACGCGGACCCCGACGTCGTCGAAGCCGTCTCGCGGGCCGCCGCCCCGGCGGGTCGAGGCGCGTACGATGGCGGGGGCGTCGTTCCATCCTCCGCCGCGGAAGACGCGGGCGTTGCTCCGTTCCGGATCGACGAGGTCTTCGCACCACTCGGCGACGTTGCCCAGGATGTCGAACAGCCCGAAGAGATTGGGCAGACGGGCCCCGACATCGACCGGCGCGCGGAGACCGTCGGCCGCCGTCCATGCGATCTCGCGGATGGGTCCGTACGTCGACCCGGTGGCGCCGGCGCGGCAGGCGTACTCCCACTCGTCCTCGGTGGGCAGGCGGAACCCGTCGCTCTCGGCATCCGCGTGCACCTCTTCTCCGTCGAACCGATAGACGGGGTCGAGCCCTTCCCACTCCGACAGGGCGTTGCACAGGCGGATCGCGCGGAACCAGCTGAGATCGACGGCCGGCCGACGAGAGTGCCGAGCCGGGATCCCGAGAAGCTCCGCGACCTGCTCCTCCGTCACCGGGTAGACGCCCATCTCGAACGGGGCGACGACGATCTCGCGTCGTTCGGCACCGCGCATGTCGCCGCGCAGCACGCGACCGGCCGGGATTCTCGCCATCTCCATGTCGGTCATTCCGGTCCCCGTCCGGGAGGGGTGGCGGCCCGGTCGCCCCGGGTGGAGTGGAGGGTTCCATCGGTCATGCGTCCAGTCAAGCGCGGGTCGGCGAACTCGGACGAACGGGTTGACGGCCGGGTGAGGATCCCCGCTCGAACGTCAAGCCCTTTCCGAGCTCGGACACGAATGATTGGATGGACCCTCCAATCGATCGAGGAGAACCCGAGATGAGTCCCCGGCGCTATGCCTCCCCCCTGCGCAAGGCGGAGGCGGCTCGCACCCGTGCGGCGATCCTCGATGCGGCGTCCGCGTTGTTCTCTCGCGACGGTTACGCCGCGACGACGATGAAGGGGATCGCCCTCGAGGCCGGGGTGTCGGTGCAGTCGGTCCACTTGGCCGGATCGAAATCGGCGTTGCTCGTCGCCGCCTTCGAGCGCGCCTTCTCGGGCGCGGAGGCTCAGGATTCCCCGACGCACCCCCCGCTGATCGTCGCCGCGCTGGAACGACTCGAGGTCGACGAGGCGATGCGCGTCTGGCTCGACGGCATCGCCCGTGCCCACGAGCGCTCCGCCGGGCTCGCACGGGCGATGGTCATCGCGGCGGAGACGGATGCCGTGGCGGCCGCGGCCCTGGTCGACTTCGATGCGCGTCGCCGCGTCGGCATCCGCGTCGCCTCGGACTGGCTCGTCGGTCGGGGCCTGCTGCACGGGGAGGACGCGGACGAGGTGGCGGATGAGCTCAGCTACCTCGTGGGCCCCGAGACGTACGCGTTCTTCGT
Organism: Microbacterium sp. NPDC086615; assembly: GCF_040686055.1. Classification (NCBI taxonomy): domain Bacteria; kingdom Bacillati; phylum Actinomycetota; class Actinomycetes; order Micrococcales; family Microbacteriaceae; genus Microbacterium; species Microbacterium sp. NPDC086615. The sequence goes on along the minus strand of NZ_JBFBJJ010000001.1, from coordinate 45,621 downwards.
CACGCGGTCCGGATGGTCGCCCGCGCGGTACCGGGTCTGGCTCGAGCGCACGCTGCGCGATCTGCTCGCTCGCCGGACCACCGACGTTCCCGTCTCGTGAACGAGGCGGCGGCGCGAAGGTATCCGCGCCGCCGCCCTTCGTACTCGGTTCAGCGGGCTCGACGCGTCCGCACGCGGCGTCCGAGGACGAGCGCCGTCCCCAGCGCCATCAGCCCGAGTGCGCCGCCGGCGAGAGTCGGGGCGAGCGAGGCGTCCGCGCCGGTCTGTGCGAGCCGACCGTCACCCGCGGGGACGGGAACCGGGGTCGGCGTGGCGGTGGCGCGGGGACTCGTCGTCGGGGTCGGTGTGGGCGACGGCCCCGGCAGCGGGGGAGTGTCCACGGTGACGCTGACGGCCGGGCCGTTCTCAGCGGTCCCTCGTGCGGTCGCGGTGACGGTGAGCGCCGTACCGGCGGGCAGGTCGCGGAAGGTGGTGGCATCCACTCCCTCGGCGAGGTCGGCGGCGGCGAGGACGTCGCTCCCCGAGAGCACTTGCACGGTCGTTCCGGTCGAACCCTTGGCGTTGGTCCACGTCACCGCCAGCGACGTCGGCGACAGTGCGGTGGCCCGCAGGTCGGTCACGGCGCGCGCGGGGAGTGCCGTCAGCAGGGCGTGCGCGTCGATGAGGCCGGCGCCGAACAGCTGTTGGTCGGTGACCGACGACGACGTCGGGTTCTTCAGGGGACCGGCCGTCGCGAACGCGGTGCGAGCGATGTCGGCGGCGGAGTCTTGCGGCGCGTACTCGAGGGCGAGCGCGTGCACCGCGGCCGCGGTGGGTGCCGCCGCGGAGGTGCCGAAGAAGTACCAGTCGTTGTCCAGCGAGGGCACGCGCTGCGCGAAGAAACTGGTGCGGATGCCGTCGACCGACGCGATCTGCGGACCCATCACCCGCAGCGGCTCGGGGTAGGCGGGCGACACGACGGGCGTTCCGTCGACGAACCGGACCGGTTCGAAGAGCACGGTGGTGTCGCCGGCCGAGGTGAAGCGCTCCGGGACATCGGGCTCGAGGCTGAACGCCGCCGCCACACCGATACCGGAGCCGTCCGCCGGGTGTCCGACCGAGGTGAGACCGACAACGTCTCCGCCCTTCGAGCGGTCGTATTCGATCTCGGACAGGCCGGGGCTCCAGAACGACATCGAGAACGCCGGAGTGGAGGTCGAGCCCGTCGAGGTGTCGCGGAGGACGACGACGTCGAGATCGCCGGCCGAGACGACGTCCGTCGCCGTGGTGTAGACGGTCGGCGTGATGCCGTCGAGGTAGGACTCGCTGACGAGCTTCTCGTCGACGTAGAGCTGCGGAACCAGGGCCGTGGTCAGCCCGAACAACGGGTCGCCCCACTGCGCGACGAGACTCGGCACACCGTCCTCGGGGAAGGTCGCCGTGTCGGTGGCATCCTGACCGGCTGACGGGTCGAAGTCCAGGCAGTCGTAACTGGTCATCCCCTCCGGCGGGGTGACCCAGCTCGGGCAGTCCATGGGGCGGTAGGCGGGGGTCCGCCAGCCGTTGATCTGGAGTCCCGCGCTCTCGGTGCCCTTCGCGCCGATCTCGGAGCCGTTCCCGGCCGAGGTGTAGTACGCGACTCCGCGTGACTGAACCTGCGTGATCGCCGTCGAGATCCAGCCCTGCTGGTACAGAGGTTCTTCGCTCCAGCCGAGGTCATCGACGATGACGGTCGCCCCGGCGTCCGCGAGAGCCACGATGCCCTTCGCCATGTCCTGAGAGCTGCGCCAGCCGGTGTAGAAGACGATGCGGGCGCCCGGAGCGATGCCGTGGACGAGCTGGGCCATCGCCCGTCCCTCGTCGCCGCCGCCCTCGTCGGGCTCGATGTCGGAGAGGACCGTGACGGGTGTCTCGTACCCGCACGGGTTGCCCGGGCCGGGGAGCAGGCCCGCCTTCACATCTTCTTCGGGCGTCGTCTCCGCGTCCGGTGCGGCATCGTACGAGTCGGAGAGGATGCCGATGGTCACGCCCGTGCCGTCGACGCCGAAGTCCTTGCGCGCTTCGGCGGTGTGCAGGGGTGCGTCGGCCGTGCTCGGGAAGGCGCGACAGGACTTCTCAGCCGCCCCGCGCTGCTGCGCCGAGGGGATGTCGTCGACCGCCGGCGGGACGACGGGAATGGCGACCGGCTGCACCACGGGGTTCACCGCGCGGATGCCGTCGAGGCCGCGCAGGTCCGCCAGGGCGTCCGGGGCGACCCACGCCGTCGCCGACGACGTCAGCTCCTGCACGCTCACGATCTCGGCGAGCCGGCCGACCGCATCGAGCTGTGCGGTGTCGGGGCTGCGCGTGAACGTGATGGTCACGGAGAGGCGGCCCCGGTCGTCGAAGCGGAGTGAGCCGCGGCCCGAGCCGGGCGTGCCGACCGCCGAGGTGATGGCATCCGGAGAGTCGGCCCCGGCCTCGACGGCTTTCACGACCGCGTGGGTCAGTGTGAGGGCCGCCGGGATGTCGGTGGTGTCGGGCGTGCTCGGCTGGGCCGAGGCGGGCAGTGCGGCGGTGCTCAGCGAGCAGATCACGGCAGCGGTGATCGCCACCGCGCGGAATGCGCGATTCATCGTTGTTCGTCGTCCCCCAGTTTTCGGTCAGTGTAGGGGGCGAGATGCGGCGAGCGCGAGAAGAATCTTTCGGCCGATCAAGCCGGGGTTCTCGTGGACTTCGGAAAAGCAGAAGGCCCCGGATCGATCGATCCGGGGCCTTCATTTTGTTGCGGGGACAGGATTTGAACCTGCGACCTCTGGGTTATGAGCCCAGCGAGCTACCGAGCTGCTCCACCCCGCGGCACAAGAGAAAACATTACGCCGAGATGAACGACGGCGCAAATCCGGGCACACCGCCCGGGAGTGTCGCGACAGAATGGCCCGGTGAGCAGCACCATCGACGATCGCGGCGACGGACGCCCCGAGAGTCCCGCGCAGCGCGCCGACCGCAACTGGACCGACGTCCTGCAAGAGCTTCGCGTGCTGCAGACGGGCACGCAGATCCTCACCGGGTTCCTTCTCGCGCTCGCTTTCCAGCCGGCCTTCGGCGACCTCGACGCGGGCTGGCGTGCGTTCTACCTCGGCCTGGTTGCTCTCTCCGCGCTGAGCGCGGTCGTCGCTCTCGCCCCTGTGGCTCTGCACCGCGCCGTCTTCCGACTGGGGATCAAGCCCTCCGTCGTGCGCTTCGGTCATCGCGCGCTGCGTGCCGCTCTGGTGCTCGTCTCGTTGCTGCTCACGGGCGTGGTCGGGTTCGTCTTCGGTGTCGTGGTCGGCGTGGGCGCCGCCGTCGCGGGTGCGGTCGTCCTCGCGGTGACGATCCTCGTACTGTGGGTGATGGTGCCGGTGATCCTCCGTCACCGCGGGCGAAAGGATGACGAGTGACAGACCGCCGATTCGGACTCGCCGTCGCGCAGTTCGCCCCCAGCGCCTCCCGGGAGTCGAACCTCTCGGCGATCGAGGAGGCTGTCGGGGTGGCCGTCGCGCGCGGCGCGCAGCTGATCGTCTTCCCGGAGTACTCGAGCTACTTCGTCGACCCCTTCGACGACACCCTCGCGCAGAACGCCGAGGATCTCGACGGTCCCTTCACCGCCGCGCTCCAGTCCCTCGCCGCGCGACACGGCATCGTCGTCGTGGCGGGTCTCCTCGAGCGGGCCGACGACGGCCGGCGCGTGCGCAACACCGTCGTGGCGGTGGCGGGGGATGGCATCCGGTCCGTCTATCGCAAGCTGCACCTGTACGACGCGTTCGGTCAGCGCGAGTCGGACTGGGTCGCGCCGGGCGAGATCGCTCCGCCCGACACCTTCGAGGTCGACGGACTGCGATTCGGTCTGATGACCTGTTACGACCTGCGCTTCCCCGAGGTCGCGCGCACCCTCGCGGACGCCCAGGTCGATGTGGCCCTGGTGCCGGCCGAGTGGGTTCGTGGTCCTCTCAAGGAGGATCACTGGCGCACGCTCGTCCAGGCTCGCGCGATCGAGAACACCTTCTTCGTCGCGGGAGCGGATCATCCGCCACCGCTGGGTGTCGGGCATTCGATGATCGTCGACCCGCAGGGTGTCGTCCTCGCGGCGGTCGGCACGACGACCGACGTCGCCGTCGCTCACATCGATCCGGATGCCATCGCCCGCGTGCGCCGGGTGAATCCCGCGCTCGATCTGCGACGTTTCCGGGTGACTCCGCGCTGACGTTTCGTCTCGGCTGCGCACCGTTTTGCGCCGTTTCGATGCCCTTGGCCGTCCGATGACGCAAGCTGGAAGAATGACCGGTCTCGCGTTCGACTACCCCTGGATGACGTATATGAGCGAGCTCGGGGCGAATCTGCGCGCGGCGCGCCTCGCCACGGGGCTCACGCAGGAGGACGTCGCCGTGCGTGCGCGCATCTCGCTCTTCACGTACCAGAAGCTCGAGAAGGGCGAATCGAACCCCGGGACGCCCGCCAATCCCCGTCTGCAGACGCTGCTGGCGCTGTCGGCGGTGCTCGAGGTCTCGATTCAGGACCTCGTGCCCGACCTCGACCGGATCCGCGAGGGCGAGCCGGGGCCGAGCGACGTCTAGGGGAGGTCGTCCAACAGCGCGGTCACCGCGCGCATCAACCGCTTCGTCGTCTCGATGCTGAGCACCGTGGACTGCCGCGCGAACTGATCGGAACCGAACCACACCCACGTCTCGCCGCGGGTCTGCTCCAGTCCGATCGTGATCTCGGTGACGCCGATCGCGTGGATGTCGCCGTTCGGGTGAAGGCTGCGCTCGACGCCGGGGACGGTGATGCCTTCGCTGCGGTGCGAGACGTCGGCCGCCGCATGGTCTTCGTGCTCGCCCGCGCACCAGGAGGGGCACGGGGATGACGGTTTCAGCGCGCGTGGCGGGTCGGGCCAGCTCATGGATGTCTTCCTCGTGACGATCGTGCAGGGACGTCCTCGACGATACGAGCCGGACGCGCCCCTCGGGCGAGGCGCGAGCCACCCGTTCCGGTGGTTGACGTCGAGAGGTGGCGCTGCCTGGTCAGGGCAGCTCGCTCGACGGCTGGATGCGCTGCACGTACCGGATCAGCGAGATGGGTCGGGCGGATCGCCACCCCGACCGGGTGAGTGCCATCGTGTACCCCTCCGCGCGCAACTGCATGGCCGTCTCCGGCGTGAGCAACGTCCGTCCCGGCACCTTCGTCCACCGCAACGCTGTCCCGTAGACGTGCGTGATGCGGGGCGGGCGGGATTCGAGCGGGTGGCGCGGGCGTGGCATGGAACTTCCCGGAGGGTGGGCGACGGGAGTCGCGGGCGCGATCGCCGGCTTGCGATCACTCGAACAATACCATGCATACATGGTATGTCGCCGGTGTGACGGCGAGTTCTCCGCCGTGTGTCACGCTTCGGCCGGTCAGGCTCCCGACAGGCCCGCCAGGCGTTCCGCTGCGTCGCTCAGCACCTCGACGCGTTTGCACGCGGCGAAGCGCACGAGGGTCGCGTAGCGATCCCGCCGAGCGGGGGAGACGAACGCGGTCAGAGGAATGCCGACCACCCCGGCACGGGCGGGCAGCTCACGGCAGAACGTTCCCGCGTCCGTGGCGCCGAGCGGGGCGGCATCCACGACCGTGAAGTACGAGCCTCCGGGAGACGAGACGTCGAAGCCGGCTGCTCGGAGCCCGGTGCCCAGCACCTTCGCCTTGGCGGCCATGGTCGCTGCGACGGAGGCGAAGAACGCGTCGGGCAGTCGCAGGCCGGCCGCGATCGCCGGTTGGAACGGCGAGCCGCCGACGTAGGTGAGGAACTGCTTGACGGCCAGCACCGCGGTGACCAGCTCGGCGGGACCCGTCACCCACCCGGTCTTCCATCCGGTGAGCGAGAACGTCTTGCCGGCGGAGGAGATCGACAGAGTCCGTTCGGCTGCGCCCGGCAGGGTGGCGATCGGAACGTGCGGTCCGTCGAACACGAGGTGCTCGTACACCTCGTCGGTCACGATGATCGCGTCGTGGAGGTGGGCGAGACGCACGACCTCGTCGAGCACCTCGCGAGAGAACACCGTGCCCGTCGGGTTGTGGGGGTCGTTGACGAGGATGACTCGCGTCCGGTCGTTGACGGCGGATGCCAGGTCGTCGAGGTCGGGCTGGAAGTCGGGCCAGCGCAGCGGGACGCCGACGAGCCGCGCTCCGGCCAGCGCGACACTCGCGGCGTACGAGTCGTAGTAGGGCTCGAACACCACGACCTCGTCGTCGGGACCGTCGATGAGGGCGAGCAGAGTCGCCGCGAGCGCCTCGGTCGCCCCGACCGTCACCAGCACCTCACGCGCGGGATCGAGCTCGAGACCGTAGAAGCGCTTCTGGTGCTCGGCGATCGCGGTCAGCAGCTCGGGGAAACCGCGCCCCGGGGCGTACTGGTTGACCCCGTCGGCGATGGCGCGCCGCGCGGCTTCGAGGACGACCTCGGGGCCGTCCTCGTCGGGGAACCCCTGGCCGAGGTTGATCGCGCCGGTCGAGGTCGCCAGGGCGGTCATCTCGGCGAAGATCGTGGGGACGGCTCGGCCGTCGGCGGAGAGGAGACCGGCTCCTCGGGCGGTGCGCTGCCAGGCGCCGGGGATGGTGTTCATCGGGGAAGTGCCTTCGAAGGGGTGCGTGGGCCGGAGGGCCGATAGGTTCTCACCGTAGGCCATCGGCCTTGCGGGGCGTTGGTGTGAGACCCATAGAGGCGGCTCACCCGCGTCATAGGCAGCGCACAGCATTCGGGGTCATCGTTGAAGCGCCTGGAAGAAGGAGCATCACATGAGCGACAACACGGACAACCGCCCCGAGGGTAACGACATCAGCTCGAACACTGACGCGACCGCGCAGAACGCCGTGCCCGCCTCGCCGAACACCGACCACACCGCGACCGGGAACGCGAGCGACGCCGCCGCCACCCCCGGCGCCGTTCCGCCCGTGCCGACGCGTTCGCCCGCCGCCGCCGCGGCCGCGTGGCCGCCGCCGGCGCACAACCCCGCCGCGGGGACGCACGCGTCCGGTTCCACCCACGACGGAGCCACCCGCCCGCAGGCCTACGCCGCCGCGCCGTCCGGCGCGACCGGCCCCACCGGCCACGCGTTCGGCCCGGCCGCGGGCGGTCACGACCCGCACGGACAGCACCCCACGCTGAACCTCGGCGGGACGCCGACCGCCACGCAGCCGCGCAAGAAGAGCTCGGCCCCCAAGGTCGCCGCTCTCCTCGTCGCCGCAGCCCTGGTCGGCGGCGGCGCGGGCCTCGGTGGCACGTACGCCGGTCTGTCGCTGTGGGGCGGGTCGAACTCGGCCGCCGTCGCGGGTCCGACGGCCGTCACGGTCAACAACCCCGAAGACGTCAACAACACCACCGCTGTCGCGGCCAAGGTCGTGCCGAGCGTCGTGACGATCCAAGCGATGGAGGGCCAGACCGGCGACACCGGCTCGGGCGTGATCCTGAGCAAGGACGGCTACATCCTCACCAACAACCACGTCGTGACCATCGGCGGCAAGTCCGCCAACCCGACGGTGTCGGTCACCACGTCGGACGGACGCGTCTTCTCCGCGAAGATCGTCGGCACCGACGCGACCTACGACCTCGCGGTGATCAAGGTCGACAACGCCTCGAACCTCACCCCGATCGAATGGGCGGACTCGTCGCAGCTCAACGTCGGCGACAACGTCTCGGCGGTCGGCGCTCCGCTCGACCTGCCCAACACGGTCACCACGGGAATCGTCAGCGCGCTGAACCGATCGATCCTCGTCGCCTCGTCGGCCGCCCCCAAGGACGGCACCGAGTCGGAGGACGGCTCGGGCTCGGGCGGCAACCAGAACCCGTTCTACTTCGACTTCGGCGATGGACAGCAGAGCCAGCAGCAGGCGACCGACTCCATCAAGATCGCCGTCATCCAGACGGATGCCGCGATCAACCCCGGCAACTCCGGTGGCGCGCTCGTCGACGACGAAGGCAAGCTGATCGGCATCAACGTCGCCATCGCCAACGCCGGTGGATCGTCGTCCGGCGGTCAGTCCGGCAACATCGGCGTGGGCTTCGCGATCCCGTCGGACATCGCCAAGCGCATCTCGCAGGACATCATCGACAACGGCGCCGCCACGCACGGTCTGCTCGGCGCCAACGTCCAGGATGCCGGCAGCATGCAGGGCGCGACCACCACGGGCGCCTACGTCGCCGTCGCGGTCGACGGCGGTGCCGCTCAGGCAGCGGGGCTGCAGAAGGGCGACATCGTGACGAAGTTCAACGGCGTCCCGATCACCAACTCCGCCGACCTGACCGCACAGGTCCGGGCGCTCGCCGCCGGGACCAAGGCTGAGATCACCTACGTCCGCAACGGGCAGGAGAAGACCGCCGAGGTCACCCTCGGACAGATGCCCACCAACTGACGCTCCGCCTGACGCTCCGGCGTCGGACGCCACCCCGCGATAGGCTCGCGGGGTGGCGTCTTTCTCGTTCGGGGCGGGAAACGCGCGAAAACTCCGCCGGATCCCGCTCTACCTCGCGGGTCGTCTCCTCACCGCTCTGGTCCCGCGATCGCGCGAGCGCTGGGTGTTCGGGTGCGCGGTCGGCGTGACCGACGGCGCTCTCGCCCTGTGGCGATTCGCCGCCGAGCGCGGAGAACGGGCGCTCTGGCTCGTCGCCGATGAGACTCAGGAGCGCGAGGCTGGACGCCTCGGCATCCCGTCGGTGAGGAGAGACTCCGTCCGCGGTCTCTGGGCCACCGCGCGAGCCCGAGTGATCGTGGTGACCCATGGGTTCGGCGACGTCCAGCGCTACGCGGTGACCGGGGCGTTCATCGTGCAACTCTGGCACGGCATCCCGCTCAAGCGCATCGGCCTCGACTCTCCCGAGACCACACGCGCCGGGTCGACGCGCGCCGGGTCCACCGTGGCGCGTCGGGTGCTGGCGGTCCTGTACCGTCGAACGACCCGTCAGATCTCGATGCTCCCCGCCGCATCGCACCTCGTGCGCGGGCGACTCGAGACCGCTTTCGGCCTTCCCGACGCGCGCCTTCCCGTCACGGGCGAACCGCGCGTCGACGTCCTCTCCCAAGGCTCCGCTGATGAGCGTCGCCACGCCGCCCGCGCCGCTCTCGACGAGGCGTGCGGCCGCCCGCTCGGCGATACCCGGGTCGTCCTGTACGCACCCACGTGGCGCGACGGCGAGCCCGACCCCGCGGTGCCCGACGCGGAGGAGTGGGATGCCATCACCGCCGCTCTCGACCGTCTCGACGCCACACTGCTCATCCGCTCGCACCCGCTCGGTGCCGGCGACTACACGCCGCGCGTGTCGCACGACCGGGTCGGGGCACTCGGGAACGATCGGGTGGCCGACATCACCCCGCTGCTCCCCGGGATCGACCTCCTCGTCACCGACTACTCGTCGCTGGCGTTCGATGCCGCACTCGTTCCGCTGCCGGTGCTGTTCTTCGCGCCCGACCTCGAGGCGTACAGCGCGCGGCGCGGACTGTACGGGACCTACGCGAGCGTCGCCGGCGCCGACCCCGCGCGCACCTGGACGGACGTGCTCGCGTGGGTGGGTGGCATCCTGGACGATCCGACCGAGGCGCTCACAGCCTCCCGCCGTCGCAGCGAGACCGTGCACGCGCACCGGGACGGGCGGAACACCGAGCGCGTGTACCGCGAGATCCGCCGTCGCCTCGAGCGGGCGAAACCGACCGACGCCCGGTGGGGCGCGAGAAGGGCGCCGCGATGACCGACGCACGTTTCCTCGACGACGGGGGTGTTCCCGTGTTCGAGATCAGCGGCACGGGAGTCCGTCCGGCATCCGTCACGCTCATCGGACGACGCGCTCGCGTCTCGGCGCGGCTGTACGGACGAGGGCGCACCTGGCGCGCCGAGGTGCCTTTGCGTGCGGCGCGGTGGGGCGGACCCGAGCTGCCCTTGCCGACGGGGGAGTACCGGCTCTCGATCGAGGCGGGGGACGCGACGGATGCCGCGCCTCCGGGTGAGGCGATCTCCCTCACGGTCCTCCCGGGCCTGCGTGCCGCGTGGACGGGGGCGACTCTGCGCGTGGGGCCGCCGGTCGATACCGCTGAAGCGCAGGCCGCGCTCGAGAAGGAGTACGCCCGGCGGCGCGAACCGCTCGAGAACGCCGTCTTCTTCGAGAGCTTCTACGGACGCAACGCGAGCTGCAACCCGCTCGCGATCGATCGGGAGCTCGCGCGCGTCGCTCCCGGGGTGACGCGGTACTGGAGTGTGGTCGATCTCTCGGTGCAGGTCCCGCCGGGGGCCGTCGCGGTCGTCGAGGGGAGCCCGGAGTGGTGGCGCGCCCGCGGCGCCGCGCGACTGCTCGTCGTCAACGACTGGCTGCGGAGGCGCTTCGTCCGCCGCCGCGGGCAGGTGGTGCTGCAGACCTGGCACGGCACGCCCCTCAAGCGCTTGGCGCTGCACCGCCCGGGCTTCGATCCTCGGCGCGCGGCCGCCGTGGTGCGCGAGGCGCTGCGCTGGAACGTCCTGCTCGCGCAGAGCCCCTACGCGGCGCGCGTCCTCACCAAGGCCTATGCCTTCCTGCGCCGCCCGGTGTGGATCGAGGGGTACCCGCGGAACGATGTCCTCCGCACGGACGACGGAGAGCGTACCCGTCACGCCCTCGGCATCGGCGCGGGCGAGCGGGTGCTCCTGTACGCGCCGACGTGGCGCGACGACCGGGAGGCCATCGTCGACTTCGTCGACCCGACCGCCCTGGCCCGGGCGACGGACTCCGTCGTGCTGGTTCGCGGGCATTCCCGCACGCTCCTCCCCGGGGAGGACGCGCGCGGCCCGCGCGTGATCGACGTCACGGGATACCCGGACACGGCGCGACTCCTCGCTGTCGCCGATGCGCTCATCACCGACTACTCGTCGGTCATGTTCGACTTCAGCATCACGGGCAAGCCGATGTACTTCCTCGTGCCCGACCTCGAGCACTACCGCGGAGCGCTCCGCGGCTTCTACTTCGACCTGGTGGACGCGGCTCCCGGTCCCGTCGTCCGGACGCAGGACGAACTCGCCCGTGCGATCGACGAGGTCGATCCGTCGATCTTCGCCGAGCGTTACGCCCGGTGGCAGCGCATCTTCAACGCCCGCGACGACGGCCGCGCGAGCGAGCGCGTCGTGGCGCGCATTCTCGATCAGGGGTTCGTCGACCGCTAGGGCAGCGGCGTGTTGCGCCCCTCGAGCCGAGAGGTGTCGACGGTGTCGTGCGCGCCCCGCGCGACTCCCCACAGGAAGCCCGATCCCCACGAGAGATGCATCGAAGGCAGGACCGCTGCCGTCCACGCGCGGTCGCGCCAGCCGCGACCACCGCCGCGCCCGAGCGAGACCACGGCGACCAGCAGCGCATACGCCGCGACGGGAAGGTGGAGGACGGATGCCACGGCCGAGCGGCGGCGGCGCGTACGACGAGCCGTCTGCCACAGACCGGCGGTGGTCGAGAGCACGACGGCCACGACGAGAGCGGGAGGGGCGAAGAATCGCAGCGAGTTGCGCCGGCCGTATCGTCGGACGAGTTCGCCGCGCCACGCTCCGGTCGCACGGAACTGCCGCACGAGCCGTGTCCAGCTCTCGCGAGGCCAGTAGACGACCGAGAGGGCGGGGTCGAACCACACCCGATAGCCCGCGCGCCGCAGCCGGAGGTTGAGCTCCCAGTCCTCCCCGCGGCGGATCGACGGATCGAAGCCGCCCACCTCATCGAGCGCGGCGCGGCGCATGACGCCGAGGTAGGCCGATTCGGCCGGACCCTCGACCGCACCGCCGTGGTACGCACCGCCGCCCAGTCCGGCTCGCGAGTTGTACGCGCGAGCGACCGCGCGTTGGAAGGGAGAGCGACCGTCCGCGCGCATCACACCGCCGACGTTCGCCGCCCGTGTGCGGGCGAGGGTCGCCAGGGCGCGGCGGGTGTACCCCGGAGAGAGCTCGGAGTGAGCATCGACGCGCACCACGGTCGGGTAGCGACTGGCGGCAAGAGCGAGGTTGAGGCCGACCGGGATATCGGCATCCGGGTTGTCGACGAGCACGATGCGCGGGTCGCCGTCCGCCAGCTCACGGGCGATCGAGGTGGTGCCGTCGGTCGACGGGCCGAGGGCGAGGACAATCTCCACGGGTCCGGGAACGTCCTGCGCGAGGGCGGATGCGACGGCGTGCCGCAGGTACCGCTCCTCGTTGAGGACGGGCATGACAAAGCTCACGCCGGCGTCGTCGGGGGGAACGGGCGCGTCTCTACCGCCGGGGGTCGGGAGGGGCATCCCTCGATCCTTTCACGGTGCACCTGGCCGCTACCCTGGAACGATGCCCCTCGTCCGCGACGCCCGACTCGCCGTCGGCCTGCTGCGCAAGGCGGTCGCGACCCGGGGTGCCCGACGCGACCTGCACCGCGCGCTGGCCGCGCGGGGCCCCCTCCCCGAGAACGCGTTCCGCATCGCGGTGTACTTCGCCGACGGCGCGGTCAACATGTACCAGATGCGCCAGTGGTACGCGCCGCTGCGCGAGCTGGCGCGCACCTGGCCGGTCGTCGTGATCAGCCGGACGATCCGCGGTTCCGACGCGTTGCTGAAAGACGGCGAGCTCCCGGTCGCGTTCGCGCCGACCGTGCGCGACGTCGAGCGAGTGCTCGCCGAGCAGGACATCCGGCTCGTGTTCTATGTCAATCAGAACACCCGGAACTTCCAGATGTTCCGCTACGGGCGCCGCTGGCACGTGTTCATCAACCACGGCGAGTCCGACAAGATGTACATGACGACGAACCAGTTCAAGGCGTACGACTACGCCTTCGTCGCCGGAGACGCCGCCCGCGCCCGCCTCTCACGCGCACTGTGGGACTACGACCTCGACCGCCGGACGTTCTCGATCGGGCGTCCCCAGGCCGACCACGCGGTGGGGGAGGCGCCGTTCGCTGACGATGATCGCACCGTCGTGCTGTACGCCCCGACCTGGGAGGGCGACCGCCGGTCGGCACACTACGGCTCGGTCCGCACGCACGGCGAGGCATTGGTCGCCGCCCTGCTCGCCACGGGTCGTCACCGCGTCGTCTACCGCCCGCACCCGCGCTCGGGAGTCGTGGATGCCGAGTACGGCGCCGCGAACGCACGCATCATCGCGGCCCTGGCCGCCGCGAACCGGGCCGATCCGTCGGCGCAGCACGTCTACGACACCTCGCCCGCGCTCGGGTGGCAGCTGCGGTCGGCCGACCTCGCCGTGCTCGACATCTCCGCGATGGTCTATGACCGACTCGCCTTCGCCGCCCCGTTGCTCATCACGCGGCCGAGCGATCCCGAGGCCGAGGTCGATGAGGCGGGCTACCTCTCGGCGTGCGAGTGGTTGGATGCCGCCTCCTCGGGCGACATCGTCGCAGAGACGGATCGCGTGCTCCGTGACCCCGAGGCTGTCGCTCGCCTGCGGCACTGGGTGCAGCACTACTTCGGCGACACCACGCCGGGCGCGTCCACAGCGCGCTTCCACGCCGCTGTCGCAGAGCTCATGCGCCGCTGGGACACCTGGCACGCGCGCGAGGGCGATCGGGCGTCGCGGCATTCATAAACGCCATCCGCGCACAGAAACACGTGGAGAGCGCGTTTACGTGAGCAAACAGCGTTTATGGGCCCGGCCCGGCGCACGCGCCCGACAGGCGCCGCCCGCCGCCGCCCCCCTGCGGCTAGCCGGCGTGGGTGAGGCGCCCGATCGCCGCGAGGGGGATGCCCAGCCAGTCCGGACGATTGCGCGTCTCGTAGATCGCTTCGTAGACGGCCTTGTCGAGCTCGAACGCGGCGAGGAGATCGCCACCGCCGGCTATCTCGCCGCCGGCCGCGGCCGCGTAGCCCTCGAGGAACGACTGCTGTGCCGCGATGACCCACGCGCGGACGGCCGCTCCGTCGTCGTCGGCGATCGCTCCCGAGACGTAGTCGAACGAGCGCAGCATCCCCGCGACGTCACGTACGGCGAGGTCGGGGAGGAGACGTTCCGCCATCGGACGCAACGGTTCGCCCTCGAAGTCGAGCAGCACCCACCCGTTGCTCGGCGTGTGCAGCACCTGCCCCAGGTGCAGATCGCCGTGGACGCGCTGAAGCGCGGGCCACGGCGCCGCCGCCGCGCGGGCGTAGACGGCACGGATGCGATCCACCAGCGGTGCGAGCGCGGGCACCTCGCTCACCGCGATCGCGAGTCGACGCTCCCACGCACCGGTGACGGCGGCACGGTCAGCGGCATCGGGCTCGCGCGTGGGGAACGCGGCGGCGAGCGCGACGTGCATCCCCGCCACGGCCTCGCCGAGGGCGCGCGCCGGTTCTCGGAAGTCCTCGTCGGCGCCCGCGGCGTTCAGCGCGACCCGCCAGGCGTCCTCGACACCGTCGAAGAACTGCTGCGCGAAGGCGAGGGAGCCGGTCACCGTCTCGCCCGTCGAGGCCGTCCACGTTCCCCGCAGCTCGCCGATCGCGGCCGGGACGAACGTCGCTCCACCGGCGGCGAGGGCGGAGGGGAGCTCCACATCGGGATTGCGCCCGCCGTTGACCTGGCGGAAGAGCTTGCAGATGACCGGGAGGCCGTCCTCGTCGGGGCGGAAGATGATCGACGTGTTGGACTGCTCACCGCTCAGCACCCGCGCCGTCGCCCGTGAGGCGGGTGTGCTGAGGTGCGGAGACCACAGCGCGAGGGCCTCCAGACCGGTCTCGGTCGACACGTCGATGCCGCCGACCGTGACAGCTCGGTAGAGCAGATCGGTGAACGCCTCGTCGGTGGTGGCATCCGCCCACACGCCGCCGTCGATCTCGGCACCGATCAGGCTCCCGGGCGGGACGGTGCCGGCCGGCCGCTTCACGACCGGTACCTGGTACACGATCGCGGGAACGGCGGCGTCGTCGCGCACGAGGAGCAGCCGCATGTCCGGTTCGACAAGCGGCCACGACGCGACGAGGGAGAGCCGGGGGTCGCGGCCCTTGGTTCCGTACCAGCGCTGCCGCGGCATCCATACCGCGAGGAGATCGAGGAGGTCGCCCATGCGGCGAGAGTAGCCCGCCGACGTGATCGTCGCGCGGGTCTTGCGTCCCGGGTCGGCGAGATGAGAAGGGCTCAGGATGCCGCGTTCTCGGGCGAGGAGTCTCCGGTGCTCGATTCCACGCCCTCGGCGTCTCTCTTCCGTCGCGGGAGCGCCTTGCGCGCGATCGCGCCCGTCCGGCGGCCGGCGCCGCCGACGGCACCCGCGAGGACGTCGCCGACGCGCGCCACTCCGTTCGCGGCGGTCCTCTCGAGCCGCTCGGCGCCGGGCCGTGGCTCGAGGTCGGCCGGGAGTGTCGGCGGCGGGGGACCGAACGCGCGCCGCGCGTTCGCGAGGACGCGTCGTCCGAGAATGTGGTTGCCGGCGCCGCCGACGACGGCTCCGATGCCGAACGGGAGCGCCTTGCCCAGCCACGACGCCCCTCCGCGCGCCGCGAACTGGCGGGCGAACGAGGTCTTCAGCCGATCGACCAGGGGGCCGACCGCAGCGCGGGGGAGCGTCTTGGTGACGAGATCGCCCCAGTACGTCGAGCGACTTGCGCCTCGGCCCGCGGCCTGCGCGGCCAACTGGGCCACCAGGTCGGTGCCTTCTTTGCCCAGCATCAGCGTCAGTACGAGGGCTCGGGCACGATCCGGGTCATCGACCGCGACACCGTGCACTTCGGCGACCGACTGGGCATAGAGCGCCGTCGCCTCGAGGAAGCCGAGGGTCTCGACTCCGCTGAGCGCGAGGGTGATCCCGGTCGTGATCCCGGGCACGACGGCGGTCGCGCCGACCGCCGCGCCGCCGGTGGTCACGGCCGCGAGGTAGCGACGTTCGAGGATTCCGAGGATCTCCTGCGTGTCGGCATCCCGGTGCCGGAGTCGGATGCTGCGCAGGTGAGCGAGCACGACGGGACGCTGCACCGCGAGGGCACGGTCGAGCAGGCGAATCGCCGCGGGATGTTCTTCGGAACCCACGGGCGGGAGCCCGCCCTTCCACGGGGCGTCCTCGGGGAGGGAGTGGATGCGATGCACCTTCTCAGCCATGACGTCATCTTCTCCCGAGACCGTCCGCGGTCGCGGCGACTTGACGGATCAGACGAAGAGGTTCGCGCGCTCGAGGTCTTCGGCGAAGTCGACCTCGACCGCGTAGAGGTCGGAGATGTCGAGCGGCTCGACCCGCAGACCGTCGTGGACGATGCCGAGCTCGATGCCGCGCTCGAAGTAGTCCTGGTCGTTCACGCGCTGCAACTGGCGCATGAGCGCCTTCTTGTCGCGAGACGACACGTAGTTGATGCCGACGGCTTCACCGACGCCGCCGACGACGGTCTTCGACAGGTTCTTCACGAAGCCCTCGGCGTCGACCGTGTACTTCACCTCTTCGTCGCCCACGCTCGCGGTGTCGACCGTGACGAACGACCGGTCCGCCTCGATCAGCTCGGTCGCGCGACCCAGCACGCGCGGGTCGAAGACGACGTCGCCGTTCATCCACAGCACGCCGGAGCGCCCCGTCTTGGCGAGCGCACGGAGGAGGCTCTTCGAGGTGTTCGTCTGGTCGTAGCGGTCGTTGTAGACGTAGTCGACGTCGGGGAAGGCGTCGACGATCGTCTCGGCGCGATAGCCGACCACCGTGGTGATGCGAGCGTGGTGGCCGAACGCGGCACGGATGTTGTCGTGCTGCTGCTGCATGATGCTGCGGCCGTCCGCGAGCGGGGTGAGGGGCTTCGGTAGGCTGCGGCCGAGGCGCGAGCCCATGCCCGCGGCGAGAATCACGATCTGAACAGTCAAGGCTGGCTCCTGGGGGGATGAGTCGTCATGTCCGGTTCACCGGAATGTCACGCCTTCGTGTGCTGATGATGCTAGCGAAGACCCCGCCCGGGGTGGCATGATTCGCCCCACTCGTTGTGGTTTCGTGATCGGTTACACCGTCTTGCGTCCCGCTGCCTCGCGTACAGCGGTGTCGGAGGGGCTTGCTAGTTTGGAGTGATGACAGCGTCGCTGCCGCAGCCCCAAGACTCGTCCGCCCCTCGGTCGGACGGCGACGCGGTGAGCGCCGATTCCACGCCCGACACGCCCCCGACGCCGAAGCCGCGCGCGCCGCGCGCGCCTCGCACGACCACCCCGAGGGCACCACGGACGTCCACCGCTCGCACGCCGCGCAAGCCCACATCGACGGCCGACACGCCGGAGGCGGGCGAAACCAGTAGTTCGTCGGTCGCGCCGCGCGTGACGAAGAAGCCGGCGGCGAAGAAGCCCGCCACACCGCGCAAGCCCGCGGCACCTCGCAAGCCCGCGGCTCCGCGCAAGCCCGCAGCATCTCGGCCGGCTCCGTCGACGGCGGCGGTTGCCGCCGAGACCGCATCGACTCCCGCCCTGCCCGACGACATCGTCGTTCCTCCGCGCCCGCCGCTTCCCGTCGCGGCCCCCCGCGTCGAGGACGCGGACTCCGCCGCCGACTCAGCGTCCGCGGGCGATGTCGCTGAACGGTCGCCGTCGGCCGGGGCTGCGGTCGAGCCCGCGACGGCAGCGAATGCCTCACTCGACGAGCAGACCTCCGCGGATGTCGCGGCCGAAGACCCGGTGCCTGCTGACGCCGCGGTCGACGAGCACGCACCCACTGAGCAGGCTTCGAGGGATGCGGTGGCGGATCCGGAACCCGCTGACGCTGCGGCCGAAGACCCCACTCCCGCTGACGTCGCGATCGACGAGCCGGTCGTCGCTGACGACCAGCCCGTCGTCGCTGACGCCGCGCCGATCGTCGACGAGTCGGCGAACGATGCCTCGCCGACCGTCGAGGCTCTCGTCGACGAGCCGGTCGACACCTCGGCCGACACGGTCGTGGAAGATCCCGCCCCCGCAGATGTCGCCGTCGAGGAACCCGCGCTCGTCGACGAGGGCGACGGTGCCCCGGATGCCGGGGCGGAGGCCGTGTCGCACACCGTCGAGGAGCCCTCGGGAGATTCGGGCGATGCCCTCGACGAGCTGCTGACGGCCGAGGCCGACGAGCCCGTGGCCTCCGCCGATCGTGTCGAGGACGCTACGCACGCCGACGACGAGCCGACCGCCGCGGTGTCCACGGGCGCCGCGATCGGCGCTGCGGCGCTCGACGGCGCCCCCTCGTCGACGGACGTGGACGAGGCGATCCCGGCTCTCGCTCTCCGCAACGTCACCAAGACCTTCGGTGAGCTGCGGGCCGTCGACGGCATCGACCTCACGATCCCCGCCGGATCGTTCTACGGCCTGGTGGGTCCGAACGGTGCCGGCAAGACGACGACGCTGTCGATCATCGCGGGGCTCCTGCGTGCCGACGCGGGCACGGTCTCGATCAACGGCGTCGACGCCGCGAAGAACTCGCGCGCGGCGAAGAAGATGATCGGCGTGCTGCCGGACCGCCTTCGCACGTTCGATCGCCTCACCGGGCGACAGCTCCTGTCGTACTACGGTGCCCTGCGCGGTCTGCCGGCCGCTCTCGTCGAGAGTCGCTCCGCCGATCTCGCGCGTGCCTTCGATCTGGTCGATGCCCTCGCGCGCCCCGTGTCCGATTACTCGGCCGGCATGACGAAGAAGGTCATGCTCGCCGGTGCGATGATCCACTCGCCTCGACTGCTGGTACTCGACGAGCCGTTCGAAGCGGTCGACCCGGTCTCGAGTGCGGTGATCCTCGACATCCTCGGCGCCTACGTCGGCCACGGCGGAACGGTCATCCTTTCCAGCCACGGAATGGAACTGGTGGAGCGCGTGTGCTCGCGTGTCGCGGTCATCGTGTCGGGGCAGGTTCTCGCCGAGGGCACGGTCGACGAGGTACGTGGCGAGGCCAGCCTCGAACAGCGCTTCCTCGAGCTCGCGGGCGGTCTCGGCGACGTGGAGGGCCTGGAGTGGTTGCACACGTTCTCCGGCTGAGGCTGGCCATGATGCTCGGCGCCCTGCGGGGCGACCGAGACGACGTCCTCCGCCGAGTTGTGGGCCTCGTGGTGCTCGTCGCGGGCACCGTTTTCGCGGCCGTGAACGCGAGCGGTCTGGGCGAGGTCGATCGCCTCACCGCCGGTGTGGTGACGGTCCTCGCGGGTTCCGCCATCACGCTCGGTTTCGCGGTCGCACCGCCGGTCACGGCATCCGTCGATCCCCTCGATCCGCGTCGGTTCGCCGTCGTCGGACCGGAGCCTCGACCCCTCGCCGGTGCGCTGCTGCTCGCCGGCTTCCTGAGCGTCCCGGTGTTCGCGGTGCTGGTGCTCGCCATCAGCGTCGCCATCGCGTGGAGCGAGCAGGGCGTGGGGGCTCTCGCGAGCGTCGTGTCGATCGCGCTCGGGCTCACGACGTGCGTGCTGCTCGCGCGCGTCAGCATGGCGCTCGGAGCCCTGGTGAAGCGTCCCCGGCAGTCGCGTGAGCTCGCGGGGGTCTACCTCGTCGCCGTGCTCGTGGTGGTCGTGCCCGTCGCGGTCTTCCTCGGCTCTCTCGAGTGGCAGGGGACCGTTCCTTCACAGCTGGTGTCCGCCGCCGAAGCCCTGGCCTGGACGCCCGTGGGCGCCGCCTGGGGGATCGCTCTCGCGCCGACGCCGAGTGCCGCCTTCGGGAGCGCCGTCGTGGCTGTCGCCACGGTCGCCGCTCTCACGGCCGTGTGGTTCATCCTCGTCCGCATCCTGCTCACGACCACGCCGCGGCCCGTGGCCGTGCGCGAGCGGGGCGGCCTCGGCTGGTTCGCCCTGCTCCCCGGCACGCCCGGGGGTGCCGTCGCCGCGCGCAGCCTCTCGTACTGGCTGCGGGATCGCCGATACCTCGTCAACATCGTGGTCGTGCCGATCGCGGCCGTGCTCTCGATGGTGCCTCTCGTCGTGGCGGGTGTCCCCCTCGAGATGGCGGCTCTCCTGCCGGTGCCGATCATGGCGCTGTTCTTCGGATGGCTGCCCCACAACGACCTCGCGTACGATTCGACCGCCCTCTGGATGCACATCGCCAGCGGCGTCCGTGGGCTGTCCGATCGGATCGGGCGACTGGTGCCCGTGCTCCTCATCGGACTCCCGATCCTCGCGGTCTCGATCCCGCTCGCGATCGTCGCTCACGGGCGGTGGGCCTTCCTCCCGGCCTTGATCGGCGTCTGCGCTGCCCTGTTCCTCTCTGGTCTGGGCTTGTCGAGCATCTCTTCGGTCGTCGCGCCGTACGCCGTGTCGCGACCCGGCGACAGCCCGTTCCAGCAGCCTCAGCGGACCGGCTCGGGCGGGGTGATCGCGCAGGCGCTCGTCATGCTCGGCTCGCTCCTCGCCGCGTCACCGGCGATCTGGCTCGCCGCGAGGGCGTTGGCATCCGACACGGAAGATGCTCTCGGCGCGCTCTGGGCCGGCCTGGCGGCCGGAGGGATCGTCCTGGTGGTCGGCATCGCGGTCGGCGCGCTCTTGTTCGAGCGCCGCGGAACGCGGCTGATGGAGTTCGCCGAAGCCACGTGATCGGGCGCCGTCGATCGCGACCGGTCCGCACGGTGCGCTCCGCGGCTACACTGGCAGACCATGAGCACGCCTCTCGACAGTCCTGACAGCGGGGGCCTTGCGACCCTGGATCGTGAGCTCGAGGAGCTCATCCGCGAAGAGAACATCGAGCCGGGTGACCACGAGCGCTTCTCGCACTACGTCAAGAAAGACAAGATCCTCGAGTCCGCCCTCACCGGCAAGCCGGTGCGCGCGCTCTGCGGTAAGAAGTGGACGCCGGGTCGCGACCCCGAGAAGTTCCCCGTGTGCCCGCAGTGCAAAGAGATCTACGAGTCGCTGACCAAGTAGCGGCTGAGCGACTCGCTCACCCGGGGCTCAGCCTCGGGGCGTCGCCTCGCGATACTCCGTCGCCAGGGCGGGGTCGGCCTTGCTGAGAGCGAGTGCTCGCACGGGGAGCTCTTCACGCACGCGCGCGTGATGAGCCCGCGCGGCCTCGACGCCGGCGGGGCCGAGGGCCGCGGCATCCGCCTCTCCGTCCACCATGAGCGCGACCTGCAGCGATCGTGCGTCCGGGTGCTCAGCGGCGGTGGCGAGTTCTTCGAAGCCGTCGCTGACGATGATCAGTTCCGACGTGGCCGTTCCCTGATCGAGCGTCCGGAAGGCGGCCTTACGTCCCCCGTGCGATGCCTTCTGCGTCGACGCCTTCGCGACGGCGACCCACGATCCGTCGGTGGCTTCGCGGGCGACGAGCTTGAAGACGAGACCCGCCGTCGGAACGCCCGAGCCGGTGGCGACGGAGGTGCCGACGCCGTACGCGTCGACGGGGGAGGCGGCGAGGGCCGCCAGGGCGTACTCGTCCAGGTCGCTCGTGACGGTGATCCGGGTTCCCGTGGCGCCGAGCTCGTCGAGGAGGGCGCGCACTTCGCCCGCGACGATCGGGAGGTCGCCCGAATCGATGCGGACGCCGCCGAGCTCCGTTCCCGCCACGCGGACCGCGGTGCGGACCCCCTCCGCGATGTCGTACGTGTCGATCAGCAGGGTCGTGTCGGTGCCGAGCGCCTCGATCTGGGAGCGGAACGCGTCTTCCTCGCTGTCGTGGAGAAGTGTCCACGCGTGCGCCGCGGTCCCCATGGTGGGCACGCCCCAGCGCCGGCCGGCTTCGAGATTGCTGGTCGCCGAGAAGCCGGCGATGTAGGCGGCGCGAGCGGCGGCGACCGCCGCCTCCTCGCTCGCGCGCCGCGAGCCCATCTCTGCCAGGGGGCGGTCGCCGGCGGCCACGCTCATGCGGGCCGCCGCCGTCGCGACGGCGGAGTCGTAGTTCAGGATGCTGAGGGCGAGGGTCTCCAGCACCACGGCATCGGCGAACGTGCCCTCGATCGTCAGCAGCGGTGACCCCGGGAAGTAGACCTCGCCCTCGCGGTAGCCGGTCACCGAGCCCGTGAAGCGGTAATCGGCGAGGTGGTCGATGGTCGTGGCATCCACGATCCGGTTGTCGCGCAGGAACCGGAGTTCGTCGTCGCCGAAGCGGAAGTCCCGGATGGCGTCGAGGAGTCGACCGGTGCCGGCGACGACGCCGAACCGACGACCGCCGGACAGTCGGCGACCGAACACCTCGAACACGCAGCGGCGCGCGGCGGTGCCGTCGCGGAGGGCCGCGTCGAGCATCGTGAGTTCGTAGCGGTCGGTGTGCAGGGCGGTGCTACGCGTCATGGCGTCAGCCTATTGCCGCGGTACGTCCGCGTCGGCGCGCCGCGGCGCCGTGCGAAACTCCTGAGTTCTCGATCGATTCGTGGAGCAGAACAGGAACGTCGCAGCATCGAGCCCCCATTCTCAGGAGTTTCGCCCGCGGGGCGGGCGGGCGCCGCGGCCGCGCGGCGGCCGACGGGTAGGCTGAGTCGCGATGAATGACGCGCCGATCGGGATCTTCGACTCGGGAGTCGGCGGTCTCACCGTCGCCCGGGCCGTGTCGGCACAGCTGCCGCGCGAGTCGATCCTCTACATCGGCGACACCGCCCGCTCGCCGTACGGCCCGAAGCCGATCGCCGACGTCCGCCGCTACGCGCTCGAGGTGCTCGACACGCTCGTCGAGCAGGGCGTGAAGATGCTCGTGATCGCGTGCAACACGGCATCCGCGGCGATGCTCCGCGACGCGCGCGAGCGCTACGACGTACCCGTCGTCGAGGTGATCGGCCCCGCCGTCCGCACCGCGATGTCGACCACGCGCAACGGCCGCATCGGCGTGATCGGCACCGTGGGCACGATCGGTTCGCGCGCCTATCAGGACATGCTCGAGGTCAACGAGCGCCTGACGGTCTTCGCCGAGGCCTGCCCGCGCTTCGTGGAGTTCGTCGAGGCGGGTATCACCGACTCGCCCGAGGTCCTCGCCACGGCCGAGCAGTACCTCGCTCCTCTGCGTCACGCAGGCGTCGACACGCTCGTCCTCGGCTGCACCCACTACCCCTTCCTCAAGGGAGCCATCAGCTACGTGATGGGACCCGAGGTCAGCCTCGTCTCGAGCGACAGCGAGACGGCGAAGGACGTCTATCGTCAGCTCGTCTCGCGCGACCTGCTCGCGAGTCCGGATGCCGTCCCCACCTCCCGCTACGAAGCGACCGGTTCTTCGGCCGACGACTTCGTGCGCCTGGCGCACCGCCTCATGGGCCGGGAGGTGCGCGAGGTACAGCTCGTGCAGACCGGCGCCATCGACCTGCCGCGCTGAGGCGTGGCATCCACTCCCCGTTCCTCAGGAGGACCCATGACCCGCAAAGACGGTCGCACCACCGACCAGCTCCGCCCCGTGACGATCGAGCGCGGCTGGTCCGCGCACGCCGAAGGATCGGCGCTCATCACGTTCGGGGGGACCAAGGTGCTGTGCACCGCGTCGTTCACCAACGGCGTTCCCCGCTGGCTCACCGGTAAGGGCAAGGGCTGGGTCACGGCCGAGTACGCGATGCTCCCGCGCGCGACGAACAGCCGCAACGACCGCGAGAGCATCAAGGGCAAGGTCGGCGGGCGCACGCACGAGATCTCGCGTCTGATCGGCCGCGCCCTCCGCGCCGTCGTCGACACCAAGGCCCTCGGCGAGAACACGATCGTCATCGACTGCGACGTGCTGCAGGCCGACGGGGGCACGCGCACCGCGGCGATCACCGGTGCGTACGTCGCCCTCGCGGATGCCATCGCCTGGGGTCGTGAGAAGAAGTTCATCGCGCAGCGCTCCGAGGTTCTCATCGACTCGGTCTCGGCCGTCTCGGTCGGGATCATCGACGGCGAGCCGATGCTCGACCTCGCCTACGTCGAGGACGTGCGCGCCGAGACCGACATGAATGTCGTCGTGACCGGTCGGGGCCTGTTCGTCGAGGTGCAGGGCACGGCCGAGGGCGCGCCGTTCGACAAGGCCGAGCTCGACCGTCTGCTCGAGCTGGGTGTGAACGGCTGCGCCGAGCTCCGCGGCATCCAGATCGCCGCTCTCGAGGGCTGAGATGCCTCGCGTCGTTCTGGCCACGCACAACGCGCACAAGGTCGAGGAGTTCCAGGCGATCGTCGCCGCGGTGCGTCCCGACCTCGAGGTCGTCGGCTACGACGGGCCCGAACCCGTCGAGGACGGGGTGACCTTCGCCGCGAACGCGCTCATCAAGGCGCGCGCGGCCGCGGCGCACACGGGGCTGCCCGCTCTCGCCGACGATTCGGGTATCGCCGTCGACGTGCTCGGCGGGTCGCCCGGGGTGTTCTCGGCGTACTGGGCGGGGCACAAGAAGGACTCGACCGCCAACCTCGAGCTGCTCCTCGACCAGCTCTCCGACGTCGCCGACCCGCACCGGACGGCGCAGTTCGTCTCGGTGATCGCGCTTGTCCGGCCCGACGGCCCCGAGGACACGGTGGAGGGACGCTGGCCCGGGCGCCTGGCGACGGCGCCCGCCGGACCGGGTGGGTTCGGGTACGACCCGATCTTCATTCCCGACGGGCAGGCGTCGGGTGAGGAGCGGACCGTGGGGGAGTGGTCCGCGGATGAGAAGAACGCGCAATCCCACCGCGCGCGGGCGTTCCGTCACCTCGTGCCCCTTTTGGAGACACTCTGACCGTGTAGGAAGGAAGCGTGAAGCCGCTCCCGTCGGTATCGATCATCGTGCCCGCCTTCAACGAGGAGGCGGTGATCGCGCAGTGTCTCGAAGCGATCGTCCGGCAGACGGTGCCCGCCACCGAGGTGCTCGTCGTCGACAACCGGTCGACGGACGACACGCGGGCCGTGGTCGATCGGTTCATCGCGGAGCACCCGCGTTCCGGCATCCGTCTCCTGCGTCAGGACGAGCGGCAGGGCCTGGTGCCGACCCGGAACCTGGGAATGGATGCCGCGACCGGCGACGTCCTCGGACGCATAGACGCCGACACCGCGATCAAGCCCGACTGGGTCGCTCAGGTGTCGCGGGTGTTCGCGTCGGGCGAGGTCGACGCCGCCTCGGGGCCGGTGGAGTACTACGACCTGCCGCTCCGGGCGATCGGCCAGCAGGTCGACGATGCGTTCCGTCGCCTCCAGGTGCGTCTTGCGGGGGACTTCGTCTTCCTCTTCGGGAGCAACATGGCCGTGCGGGCAGACGCCTGGCACGACGTGCGAGAGTACCTCTGCGACGACGAAGAAGACATCATGCACGAAGACCTCGACATCGCCGTGCACCTCGCCCTCGCCGGCCGCCGCATCGGGTACTTCTCGAACATGGTGGCCGGTATCGGAGCGCGGCGTCTCGACGACCGGCCCCGCGATTTCCGCCGCTACATCGATCGGTTCGAGAACACGTACTCGGCTCACGGCATCCGTGACATGCGTCTGCGCGCGCCGATGGCGATCTTCCTCGGGGTCTACCCTGCGTTGCACGCGCACCGGCGCATCCAGGCGCAGCTCGCGGGCCTGCGCCGCTGACCAGCCGAGAGCGACACCCGTTCTCATTCCCGACTACCGCGAAAAGACGCGGGCGATCGCGCCTCCCACCTAGCCTGGAGCTATGCACGATCACGCTCCCGCCGGTGGCATCCGCGATGCCAGCAACCGGCGTCTGCTCGCCACCGCCCTGACGCTCACCGCGTCGGTGATGGTCGTGCAGATCGTCGGCGCGATCCTGTCGGGCTCCCTCGCGCTGCTCGCTGACGCCGCGCACATGTTCACCGACGCCGCGGCGCTGGTCGTCGCCCTCGTCGCGACGGCGATCGCCTCGCGCCCCGCCGACGACCGCCGCACCTTCGGGTATCAGCGCGCCGAGGTCCTCGGGGCGCTCGCGAACGGCGTGATCCTGATCGTCCTGTGCGCCTGGGTCGGGATCGAGGCCGTCCAGAGGCTGCTGGCCCCCGCCGAGGCGGAGGTCCGGGGCGGGCTCATGCTGGTCGTCGCCGCGGTCGGCATGGTCGCGAACGCGATCTCGATGTGGCTGTTGGGCCGCGCGCAGAAGCGGAGCATCAACGTCCGCGGCGCCTACCTCGAGGTCCTCGGCGACCTCGTGGGGTCGATCGCGGTGATCATCGCAGCGATCGTGATCGTGACCACCGGGTTCACACGGGCGGATGCCATCGCCTCGCTGCTCATCGCGATCCTCATCGTTCCGCGGGCGTTCGGCCTGTTGCGCGAGGTCGTCGTGGTGCTGACGGAGTCGGCACCGGTCGACGTGCAGGTCGCGGAGATCCGCCAGCACCTGCGCGATACGGACGGTGTGGTCGATGTCCACGACGTCCACGTCTGGCAGCTCACGCGGGGGGCACCGGTCTTCAGTGCCCACGTGATCGTCGATGATGCGGCGCTGACCGACGGGCGCGCGGCGCGGATCCTCGAGTCCCTGCAGGGGTGCCTCGCCGACCACTTCGACGTGGAGCACTCGACTTTCCAGCTCGAGCCGGCCGGCCACGTCGAGCACGACTCGCGCCACGCGTAGAACGCGCACGCGCGGCCACGGTGGCTTCGGCGGGCTCAGCCACCTCGCTGTGGGCCGGGTTCCGGTGGCTTCGACGGGCTCAGCCACCTCTCCGCGGCAGGGCCCTTGCGCCTGTCGAAAGGGTCAGCGACCTCCCGCGGCGGAGGTCCCTGAGCCTGTCGAAGGGTCCGGTACCCCCTTTCAGCCCTCCCGCGCCACCTCATCCGGGCTCTTGTCCGGCCGCAGCCCGCGCCAGCGGGCCTGGCGGAGGATGCCGTCCGGAGTGAACTCCGCGAACTCCACCTCGGCGACGAGTTGCGGTCGCACCCAGATCGCATCCCGGGCGTCGGCCGCCGGCACGCCCACGAACGGGTCGGTGTCGCTCCCGAGCGGTCCGAGGAGCTCGCTCAACCGTCCGAGGGTCTGCTCCGTGAAGCCCGATCCGACGCGACCCGCGTAGCGAAGCCCGTCCGCGCTCGGCACGCCCACGAGCAGCGAGCCGATCGTGCCGCGGCGATTGCCCTTGCCCGGACGCACTCCACCGATCACGACCTCCTGCGTCCGGGTGTGCTTGACCTTGAGCCACTGTTCCGATCTTTCGCCGCGGCGGTACGTCGATCGCGGGTCTTTCACCATGACCCCCTCGAGACCGAATCGGCCGCTCGTCGCGACAGCGGCAGCCACGTCGTCGAACACCGGCGGAACGACGATCGGAGGCCGGACGTCTCGCGTGAGCTCCTCCAGGATGCCGCGGCGTTCGGCGAGCGGCAGGACCGAGACGTCGCGCCGGTCCGCGGCGACCACGTCGAACAGGTACAGCTGTACGGGGGTGCGGTGCGCCTCGCGCTCGATCTCGCGTGGTTGGGCGAGGTTCATCCGCTTCTGCAGCAGCGGGAAGCTCGGCCGCCCCTGCGCGTCGAGGGCGACGATCTCCCCGTCGAGGATCGCAGGATCGGGACCGAGGTCGAGGTCGACGGCGGTGAGGTCGGGGTACGTCGCGGTGAGGTCGTTGCCGTTGCGTGAGCGCAACCGCAGGCGATGGCCGTCCCAGAGACCGATCCCGCGGATGCCGTCCCACTTCATCTCCACCCACGCGCGGCCCCACCGCTCGGCGGCGGCGCGGGCGATCCCGGGTGTCGCCGACACCGCGAGCATGGGGCGGAGATCCGCCGCGGCGGGAACGGTCGGTTCCGAACGAAGTGCGTCGCCCTCGCCGTGGTCGAGGGGGACGACCGGCTCGCCGTCGCTCGGCGGCCGGCCCGTGGCATCCGTCTTCATTCGGTGAAGCAGCCACTGCGACTTCTCGCCGCGCCCCTCCGTGCGGATCAGCGCGAGGCGCACCCGGCCGAGGGGACCGTCGTCGCGGCCCTGAAGGGTGGCGATCACCTCGTCGTCACGCCACTTCTCGAGCTCGTAGGTGCCCGTGTCCCAGACGGTCATGATGCCCGCGCCGTACTCGCCGCGGGGGATCTCGCCGGCGAAGTCGAGGTACTGCATCGGGTGGTCCTCGGTCATGACGGCGAGGCTGTTCTTCGCCGTCGTCGGTGGAACGCCCTTGGGGACGGCCCAACTGACGAGCACGCCGTCGTGTTCGAGCCGCAGATCCCAGTGCAGGCGCGAGGCGTGGTGCTCCTGGATGACGAAGCGGGGGAGTCCCTCCGCCGCGGGCTCTGCGTGCGGGGCGTCCGGGACGGGTTCGGGGGTCCGGGCCGCCGTGCGCTTGGAGATGTACGAGCGCAGGGGTCCGGCGTCGCGTTCGACCGCTGCGAGCGGATCGCCCGTGCGTTCGAGAACCTCGGTGAAGAGCAGGTGTCGGAGCCCCGGATCGTCCAGTTCTTCCCACGTGCGCGGAGCGGCGACCGTCGGCTGGGCGCGTCCGCGGAGCGAGTAGGGCGCGATGGTCGTCTTCGACCCGTTGTTCTGGCTCCAGTCGATGAACACCTTCCCCGGACGTGCTGCCTTCGACATCTGGCTCACGACGAGGTCGGGGTGGTCGGCCTCGATCGCCCGCGCGAGCTCCTTCGCGATCGCGCTGGCCGCCTCACTCGTCGGTCGACCGTCGAGGTGGGCGTAGAGGTGGATCCCCTTGCTGCCGCTGGTGACCGGCAGAGGGTCGATACCCATGTCGTTCAGGATCGCTCTCGCCCACCGGGCGACCTCGGCGCACTCGGCGAGACCGACGCCGGGACCGGGATCGAGATCGAGCACCAGCCGGTCGGGGTTCTGTCGTTCGCCCTCGGGCGAGAACCGCCATTGCGGCACGTGCAGCTCAAGACTCGCGACCTGCGCGAGATAGACGAGCGTGGGGAGGTCGTCGACGAGGGGGTAGTCCTTCGCGCCCGACGAGTGGTCGATGGGAAAGCGGCGCACCCACGCGGGAGCGCCGGGCTCGAGGGCTTTCGCGAAGAACGGTTCAGCCGGATCGGCCTCCGTGCCCACGCCATCCGGCCAGCGTTTGCGGGTGACGGGCCGTCCGGAGACGTGGGGGAGCAGGCGCGCGGCGATGCGCGAGTAGTAGTCGATCACCTCGCCCTTGGTCGTCCCGGTCTCGGGGTAGAGCACCTTGTCGAGATTCGACAGGCGTAGGCGATGCCCGCCGATCCGCACCGTCTGCTCCGCCATCGCCCCAGCGTAGAGCGAGGGGGGAGCCGGATGCCGAGGGGGTTGCGGCGGCCGCGGGTGCCGGTGGCTTCGACGGGCTCAGCCACCTGGCGCGCGCGTGCCTCAGCGTGTCGACGGGTGCCGGTGGCTTCGACGGGCTCAGCCACCTGGCGCGCGCGCGCCTCAGCGTGTCGACGGGTTCCGGTGGCTTCGACGGGCTCAGCCACCTGTGTTGTGCCTCGGACGTGAGGTCCCTGAGCCTGTCGAAGGGACCGGTGCCCTGCCGCGGCGCAAGGGTCTCGGCATCCACCCCTCTTTCGGTGTTCACTGGACCCATGCGATCGATCTGGAAGGGCGCCCTGACGTTCGGCCTCGTCAACGTGCCCGTCAAGGTGTACTCGGCCACGGAGGACCACGACGTCTCGCTGCACCAGGTGCACAACAAGGACGGTGGACGCATCCGCTACCAGCGCATCTGCGAGATCGACGGGGAGGTCGTGCCCTACAGTGACATCGATCGTGCGTACGACGACGGCGAACAGACGGTCGTGCTGACGAAAGACGACCTCGCCTCGCTGCCGAGCGAGCGGAGCCGCGAGATCGAAGTCGTCGAGTTCGTGCCGAGCGACCAGGTCGACCTGCTCACGCTCGACAAGGCCTACTACCTCGAGCCCGACTCGTCCTCGCCCAAGGCGTACGTGCTGCTGCGCAAGACGCTGGAGCAGACCGATCGCACCGCGATCGTGCGTTTCTCGCTGCGGCAGAAGACCCGTTTGGCCGCGCTGCGGGTGCGCGACGACGTGCTCGTGCTGCAGACGCTTCTCTGGGCCGATGAAGTTCGGGAGGCAGCCTTCTCCGCTCTCGAGGAGGACGTGCGCATCTCGGCGAAGGAGCTCGAGATGTCGGCATCCCTCGTCGACAGCTTCTCGAAGGACTTCGACCCTGAGGAGTTCACCGACGAATATCAGCAGGAGCTGCGGACCCTGATCGACGCGAAGCTCGAGCAGGGCGACGCGATCGACACGGATGCCACCTTCGGCACGCAGGAAGACGAAGACGGCGGCGAAGTCATCGACCTGATGGAGGCGCTGCGGGCGAGCGTCGAGCGCACCCGCGCAGCGCGCGCCGAGAAGGACGAGCCCGCGAAGAAGAAGGCTCCCGCCAAGAAGAAGAGCTCGAAGGCGTCTTAGCGCGTGGGCTGATCGCCGTCTTCGAGCGTCTTCGGGTCGAGGGCGAGCGACGCGGCCTCGTCGTGGGTGACCGTTCCCTCGCGCTTCGCAGCAGCCCGCTCACGGAAGTAGTGGATCGCGATGAAGAGTGCCGTGCCCGCGACGGCGGCGAGCAGGATCACGTCGATGTACTCGGTGACGATGTCCCGGATGAAGGGGATGTAGCCGACGGCGTAGCCGAGCATCGTGAGACCGATGCCCCAGATGACGGCACCGATGAAGTTGTACAGCGTGTACTTGCGCCACGGCATGTGGCCGACACCGGCGGCGATGGGGGCGAAGGTGCGCACGACGGGGACGAAGCGCGCGAGGATCACCGTCAGTCCGCCGAAGCGCTCGAAGAACGCGTTGGTGCGTTCGACGTTCTTGCGGCTGAAGATGCCGGAGTCCTTGCGCTCGAAGATCGACGGCCCCGCCTTATGGCCGATGTAATAGCCGACCTCACCGCCGATGAAGGCGGCGAACCCGATAGCGAGAGCCACCCACCACGCGTTGATGCCGAACACGCCGTTCGGCGCCGCGGGCGTCGAGTGCGACAGCAGGCCGGCCATGATCAGCAGGGTGTCGCCGGGAAGCAGGAACCCGATGAGCAGGCCGGTCTCGGCGAAGATGATGAAGCAGACGACGAGCAGGGCCCAGGGCTGCGAGTTGGTGATGATCGTCGCGGGGTCGAGCCACGGGAGCAGGGCGGTGGGGTGCATCACATCGGTCCCGTCGGGTCGGAGAGGTCGTGCTCGGGTACGGCAGTCGTCGTGCGGAAGGGGGGACTTGAACCCCCACGCCCGAAGGCACAGGAACCTAAATCCTGCGTGTCTGCCAATTTCACCACTCCCGCGAGTGGGTTCAGTCTATGCGCGCGCGAGGCTCGCACGATGTGAACCAGCCGTCAACCCCCGGCGACGTCACCCGCGACGACGGTCGTGACATTCCGGGTCTCGTGGATGCCGTCGGGTCGGCCCGCGAAAGGGTTGCGATCCGCGATGGCGAGGTCGGCCGGCGCGCCCGGAGCCAGGGTTCCGGGACCGATGCCGAGCAGGTCGGCCGAGCCGCGCGTGTATGCGTCGAGCGCCTCGCCGAGCGACAGGGACTGCGCGGCGCCCAGGGGCTCGGCATCCGATTCTCCCGGCGGCTGACGGGTGACTGCCACGTGAACGCCGAGCCACGGGTCGAAGGTCGAGACGGGCCAGTCCGATCCCATCGCGAGGCGCGCCCCCGCGGTGCGCAGGGAGGCGAACGGGTACAGCTCGTCGGCGCGTTCGGAACCGAGAAGCGGGAGCGTCACGTCGCGGACGAGGTCGTTGCGACACGCCCAGTACGGCTGGCAGTTCGCCGTCACCCCCAGCGCCGCGAACCGCGGGAGGTCGGGCGGGGTGATCAGCTCGAGGTGGGCGATGTGGTTGCGCACGCGGGCGCGATCGGCGGAGGGGACCGCGGCGAAGCCGTCGAGGGCGTCGCGGACCGCCGCGTCGGCCAGCGCGTGGACGTGCACGGCGAGTCCCGCGGCGTTAAGAGCGGGCACGAGCAGGCGCACGATCTGGGGGTCGAAGTAGGCCAGGCCGTGCGAGCCGTCGGGGTAGGGCGCGCAGACGTGAGCGGTGCGCGTCTCGATGATCCCGTCGAGCATGAGCTTGGCGGTTCGCGTCGGGAACCCGGCCGCCGTGTTCACGCGTGCGCGCTCCACGCACTCCCGGACGAACGCGTCGACGGTGTCCACGGTGAGGTCGCGGGGCACCCAGATCGCGCCGGTGGCTCGGCCGACGAGGTCACCGGCCTCCGTGAGGGCGCGGTACGCGTCGGAGAAGTCGGGGTACCCGGCGTAGGTGCCGAGGGCTGCCTCCTGCCAGCCGGTGATGCCCGCGGCGAGCACGTCGCGAGAGATCGACAGGAGCGCTTGAGCGATGTCGGCGGTGGCGGACGGCGGGACCAGGGGGGCGACGAGCTGCATCGCCCCCTCACGGAGAGCCCCGCTGGGGGCGCCGTTCGACGAGCGTTCGATCCTCCCGTCGAACGGGTCCGGTGTCGACTCGTCGATCCCCGCCGCGCGCAGGGCGGCGCTATTCACCCACGCGCCGTGGTGATCGGCGTCGAGGAAGAGGGCGGGCCGATCGGGGACGAGCGCGTCGAGGTGGGCGGCCGTCGGACCAGTCGTCGGGAACAGCGTGGGGTCCCATCCTCCGCCGACGATCCATGCCGCGGTCGTCCCGGCGGCGAACGTCCGGACGCGCTCGTCGATCTCCGCGAGGGAGGCCGCCCCGGCGAGGTCGCAGCGCAGCGCGTCGACGGACCCACCGCCGAGGTGGATGTGCGAGTCGACGAATCCGGGGGTGACGAGGCCTCCGCGCGCGTCGAGCTCGTCGGCATCCGGTCCGATCGCGTCGCGGACGTCGCGTCGGGGTCCGGTCGCGACGATACGACCGTCGCGGATGCCGACGGCGTCGCCCTCGAGCACCGATCCGCCGGAGAACAGGACGCCGTTCGCGACCACGAGACTGCTCATCCGCCCAGTGTGGCGGCTGGCGGGTCGACACGCCGAGGGAATGCGTGCGCGCCGAGCCCGCTTGTCCTCTCCATGCGAGCGATCACGTACTCCCAGACCGGTGACTCCTCCGTCCTGACGCTCGGTGAGCGTCCCGTTCCCGAACCGGGACCCGGCGAGGTGCGCGTGCGCATCGCCGTCTCGGGCGTGAACCCGACCGACTGGAAAGCGCGTGAGGGTGGTCGGCCCTTCTCGTTCACCGAGGTGACGCCGAACCAGGACGGTGCGGGAACAGTGGATGCCGTGGGCGAGGGCGTGACGTCGGTCTCGGTGGGGCAGCGGGTCTGGGTCTACCTCGCCCAGCACGAGCGTCCGACGGGGACGGCGGCCGAGTTCGCGGTGATCCCCGCGGAGCGCGCCGTTCCGCTCGCTGAGGGGGCGTCCTTCGCCCTCGGCGCGAGCCTCGGAGTGCCCGCGATGACCGCGCACCGCGCGCTCACCGTCCACGAGGACGGCCCGTCGCGCCTCGCGCCGGGAGCCCTCGCCGGGAGGACGGTTCTCGTCCAGGGCGGCGCGGGGGCGGTGGGTCACGCGGCGATCCAGTTGGCGGTCTGGGCCGGTGCCACCGTGATCGCCACCGTGAGCAGCGATGAGAAGGAAGCGCTGGCCCGGGCGGCGGGCGCCCACCACGTGTTGCAGTACCCGAGCGAGACGTTGGCCGACGGCATCCGGGAACTGGCCCCTGAGGGCGTCGAACACATCGTCGAGGTGGCGATCGCCGAGAACGCGGCGCTCGACGTCGAGGTCATCGCCAACCACGGAAGCATCGGCTACTACGCCGACAACGGCGGAGACAGCTTCACCGCGGCGGTGCGGGCGAGCTTCGCCAAGAATGTCCGCTGGCAGGGGCTGCTGCTCTACACGGTGGGGGAGACCGCCCTGACCGCTGCCGCCGAGGATGTCTCCGCGGCCGTCGCGGACGGTGCCCTGCCCGTCGGCGAGGAAGCGGGCCTCCCGGTCACGTGGTTCCCGCTCGATGAGACGTCGGCTGCGCACGACGCCGTCGCCGCGGGGGGCGACAGGGAAGGTGCTGATCCGGGTCAGCGACGAGGACTGACGCCACTCGCTCGACCGCGGACGGCGATCACCGTCGAGGCGGCGCCGAGCGCGAGTGCTGCGATGGCGAGCGCGGCGGGGCTGCCGAGGCGGTGGGCGACCCCGCCGATCACCGCTCCGGCGACGAGCGATGCCCACAGGAGCAGGGGGCGTCGCCACGCCGTCCGCGAACGCCCGGTGAGCAGGGATGCAAGGCCCAGTCCCAGGCTCACGAGCGTCCCCGTCGCGTAGGTGATGGCCACCCGCGCGCGACCCTCCGCGAGGAAGAGCGTGTTGAGCGCCCCCATCGCGGCGGCGAGCAGTCCTGCTCGCCAGAGCGTCGCGTCGCCGGCCAGGGCGAGTCCGGCCGCGATCCCGACGGCCACCGCAGCGCCCGCGACCACGCGCGCGAGGGGGCGCGACGCGTGCATGCCGGCGGTGGCCCCCGCCGTCACGCCGATCACGAACGCGGCGATGATCCCGGCCGAGATCAGCGCCACCCGCGCTCCGCCGTCGAAGAGGTCCACCGCACCCTGCGTCGAGTTGCCGCTCATGAACGAGACGAAGAGGCCGCCCGTGTCGAGGAACCCGATCGCGTCGACGAACCCCGCGACGCCGGCGAGAGCGGCCGAGAGGGCGAGCGAACCGCGGTCCACGTCTTTCACAGCGCCCTCCCGTGCGTCTCGCTGATCGCATCTTCGTGCGCGGGACGCACGCGAGCAAATTCTCGAGAGCGAAATGGCCGCCGGGGCCGCGTGCGCGTGGCACCCGACCCCGACGGCCTTTCTCAGGGGTTACTCCTGCGGGCGTCGACGGGCGACGATGGTCCCTGCGGCGATGAGCGCGCCGATGACGAGCATTCCCGCGCCGATCGCGGGGAGCGGGGAACCTTCGGCGTTCGACCCCGTCTTGGCGAGGTCGTTGCGGGAGCCAGGGCCCGCGGTCGCGCTCGGCGACGGGACGGGCTGCGCGGTCGGCTCCGCCGTCGGCTGCGCGGTGGGCTCAGCGGTGGGCTCCGTCGTCGGCTCGACGGTGGGCTCGGGCGAGGGCTCCGTCGGCTCGGGCGACGGCTCGGCCGCCGCGTCCCAGGCCAGGGCGACGGCGGCGTGACCGATCGCCGGGGCGAAGATGTCGATCGAGTCGCGGTTGACGTTCGCGAGGCTGTCGTTGATCGTGTGGTAATTCCGGTCCATGTAGACCCCGGCCGTCCCGCCGAACAGTGCGGCCTGCTCCTCGGTCTTGATGTCATCGGCGCCGGAGAACAGTCCGCCCGCGGGCACGCCGTTGTCGATGAACGCCTGGTAGTCCGAGCGACCCGAGTACTCGGTGTCGATCCACGGCTGCTCGATGGTGTCGAAGTAGTCGGTGTAGAGCTTCTCGATCTCCACGGACCCTTCGGGGATGTTCACGCCCTCCGCCGGGAAGGTGGAGCGGTCGGCGTCGTACACGCCGACGGTGAAGTTCTCGGAGCCGATCATGTCGTAGTTCAGGTACGACGAGATGCGGTCCCACTCCGCGGGGTCGTTCGCGACGAGGTCGTTGACGTACGCGGTCGAGCCCAGCAGGCCGATCTCCTCGGCACCCCAGAGCGCCAGGCGGATCCGCTTGTCGTTCGGAACCTCGGATGCCGCGATCTTCTCCGCGAGAGCGAGGACGGCTGCGGAGCCCGAGCCGTTGTCGTTCACGCCCGGTCCCTCGGCGACACCGTCGAGGTGCGCGCCGATGACGACGGTGTCGTCGGGATCGCCCGCGATGCTGTCGGCGATGATGTTGAAGGACTGCCCGACGAGGAACTGCTTCTCGATGACCGCGGTTCCCTCGACGGGAGCGTCCACCGGCGCCGCGGTGACGAGCGCGGCGAGGGCGTCGCCACTGGCCTGCGGGAGCGTGGCGGCGGGTGAGTCCTCTTCGTTGCGCGGGCCCGAGGCGACGTTGGTCAGCTGATCGTCCGGCGAGACGCCCTCCTCAGCGGGGCGCTCGTTGTTGTAGACGAACACCGCCCCGGCCCCCGCCGCGGTGGCGTTGTCGATCTTGGCCTCGAACGTGCAGTCGCCGCGCTGGACGAGAACGATGGCTCCCGCGGGGACGTTCGCGAAGTCGGTGGGTTCGCAGCCGAGCCGACCGCCGTCCGCGGACTCGGGCAGGGCGAGCGCCGCGGTCACCGGGGAGTCGGTGCCTTCGCTGTTGTCGAAGTGCGAGCCGGTGTAGGTCGTTCCGTCGACCGTCAGGGAGGCCTCGCCGAACTCCGAATACGGTACGTCGAACGCGTGCCGTGACACCGTGAAGGCGCCGGTCGCTTCGAGTACCTGCTCGGCGTACTGCGCGGCGGCCTCGTAACCGGGGGAGTTCCAGGAGCGGTACCCCTGGTCGGCGAACGACTCGCTGATGTCGGACAACTCCGTCAGGTGCGTCATGACGTCGGCACCGGTCAGACCGAGATCGTTCGGCGCGTCGCCCGGCGCGGGGGCAGCGAACGCCGCCGGAGCGATCAGGAGCGCGCCCCCGACGAGGGCGCTGGTGGCCAGGACGGCCGAGGCGCGCCGGGCGCGCGAAGCGGCGCGCGGCGCAGGGGAATGCGGGGTGTTACGGGGCACGGTGAAGGTACCTCTCCGCGGGCGGCGTCGCCCGCTTCATCCGGGGGAAATGACACGTCGCCTAGAGGGTGGCGGACGTGTGATCGATTCTCAGGGCAAACTCATCAAATGACCAGAGCCGACCGGATTTTTTACGGCGCGGAAACACGCCGCGGTGCGTTTTGCCCCGTCTTTCCCGGGCGAATCAGGAAGATCCTAATCCGTCAGGAACGCGATCTCGGCACGTACCGCGGGACCCAGCGGACGAAGCCGAAGGCGCCGAGCGCGGCGATCACTCCCATGGCGGCGACGGCCCCCGAGAGCGACACCAGCGCCGTCAGTGCCGAGATCACCACGGGAGCGATCGCACCTCCGGCATCCGTCAGGGTCCGCCACGATCCCAGGAAGGCCGCCGGCTCGTCGGCGGGCGCCAGATCGGCGCCCAGGGTGAGCAGGATTCCGCTGGAGAGCCCGTTTCCGACCCCGAGCACCGCGGCGAACATGGCGAACCACATCGCCGAGCTGTCGAGATCGTGCGTGAACGACAGGGCAAGGAAGCCGGCCCCCATCAGCACCATCGCGGGAAGGGCCGCCCACAGGCGGCCGAAGCGGTCCATGACCTGTCCGCTCGCGTAGAACAGCGCGAAGTCGATGGCTCCCGAGACGCCGACGACCACCGCGATCGTCGAGGCGTCCAGCCCGAGCGACACGCCCCACAGGGGAAGGACCACCTGTCGCGCCGAGCGCACCGCCGACAGTGAGGCGGCGGCGAGGCCGAGACGCGCCAGCACCGCGCGGAATCTCCACATCGTGCGGAAGACGCCGACGCGCTCGACGGTGGGGATCGCGCCCGTCACGGGTTCGCCCGTGTCCTCGGCCTCCCGGGAATCGCCGCCGACCGGCACGGCCTTCTCGGGGTCGGGGCCGAAGAAGACGAGCAGGATCGTCGCCACCTGGCAGACGGCGAAGAACGCGATGGATGCTTTCTCGTCACCGAAGATGCCCAACAACGCCGCGGAGATGAAAGGGCCGACGAACATCCCGAGCCGGAAGGTCCCACCGAGAAGCGACAGAGCCCGGGCGCGGAAATGCAGGGGAACGCGCGTCGTCATGAAGGAATGCCGGGCGAGCGCGAAAGAAGCGGCGCAGAAGCCGATGAGGAAAACGGCGGCCGCGAAGATCGCGAGCGTCCCGGCGAAGACCACGCCCACCAGGCCGCCGAGGATGACGATCCCCGCCACGCCCATGGTGATCCGCTCGCCGAACCGCGCGACCGCCCACCCCGCGGGGATGTTGCCGCACAGCTGTCCGACCACGAGGGCGGCCGCGACCAGGGCGGCCAGGGCCACGTCCGCGCCGAGCCGGTTCGCGATGACGGGGATGAGGGGGATGACGGCTCCCTCGCCGATCGCGAAGAGCAGGGTGGGCCCGTAGATCATGGGTGCGAAGCGCACCAGCACGCTCCGGGGAGAGTCGGCGGTCACCGTCTCCACGATAGGCTGATTCCAAATGCTCGAACTCGATTTGACCGCCGACATCCAGGCGCTGCGCTCGACCTTCGCCGATATCCAGGCCGTGGTCGACGTCGACGCACTCAAAGCCGACATCGACCGCCTCAGCGAAGAGGCGGGCGCTCCCGACCTCTGGGACGACGTCGACAACGCCCAGAAGGTGACCAGCCGGCTCAGCCACCGTCAGGCCGAGCTCAAGCGCATCACCGAGATCGAGCAGCGCCTCGACGACCTCGAGGTGCTCGTCGAGCTCGCGATCGAGATGGACGACGAAGACAGCGCCGATGAGGCCCGCCGTGAGCTGGCCTCGCTGAAAGACGTGATCGGTCAGCTCGAGGTCCAGACGCTGCTCGACGGCGAATACGACTCCCGATCGGCCGTCGTCACGATCCGCTCGGGAGCGGGCGGCGACGACGCCACCGACTTCGCCGAGATGCTCCTGCGCATGTACCTGCGCTGGGCCGAGCGTCACAAGTACCCCGTCAAGGTCATGGACACCTCCTACGCCGAAGGCGCGGGCATCAAGTCCGCCACCTTCGAGGTCGATGTGCCCTACGCGTACGGCACCCTGTCGGTCGAGGCCGGCACCCACCGCCTCGCGCGCATCAGCCCCTTCGGCGGTGCCGACAAGCGCCAGACCAGCTTCGCCGCGGTCGAGGTTATCCCCGTCATGGAAGAGGCCGTCGAGGTCGAGGTTCCCGAGGGTGACATCCGCGTCGACGTCTTCCGCTCGTCCGGTCCCGGAGGCCAGTCAGTCAACACGACCGACTCCGCCGTTCGCATCACGCACATCCCCACCGGCCTGGTCGTCTCGATGCAGAACGAGAAGTCGCAGATTCAGAACCGCGCCGCGGCCATGCGCGTCCTCCAGACGCGCCTGCTCCTGCTCAAGCGCGAAGAAGAAGCGGCCAAGAAGAAGGAGCTCGCCGGGACGATCACCGCGAGCTGGGGCGACCAGATGCGCTCGTACTTCCTCTACGGCCAGCAGCTCGTCAAAGACCTGCGCACCGGCTACGAGGTCGGCAACCCCGCCGTCGTGTTCGACGGGGACCTCGACGGTCTCATCGCGGCCGGAATCCGCTGGCGCAAGCGCAAAGACGACGACGACTGAGACGGATGCCGCGGTCCTCGGCATCCATAGGGTTTTCCCGGATGCCGACACGGCGCGTCCTGTCGGGCTCTTCGGAACGCGCGCTTAGGCTCGTCGAGCCATGATCCGGTTCGAGAATGTCACCAAGCGGTATCGCGGCACCACGAAGCCCGCGCTGAGCGCAGTCGACTTCGAGGTGCAGCGCGGAGAGTTCGTCTTCCTCGTCGGCGCCTCGGGTTCGGGGAAGTCGTCGTGCCTGCAGCTGATCCTGCGGGCCGAGACCCCGAGCGAAGGGCGTGTCGTCGTGCTCGGCCGCGACCTCCGCACCCTGTCGAACCGCAAGGTTCCCTATTTCCGTCGCCACATCGGGTCGGTGTTCCAGGACTTCCGGCTGCTGCCGAACAAAACGGTCCACCAGAACGTCGCTTTCACGCTGCAGGTGACCGGCGCCTCGCGCGGCTTCGTCCAGCAGGCGGTTCCCGAGGTCCTCGCGCTGGTCGGTCTGGACGGCAAAGAGAAGCGTCTGCCGCACGAGCTGTCGGGCGGTGAGCAGCAGCGTGTGGCGATCGCCCGCGCGCTCGTCAACCGCCCGCAGGTGCTGCTGGCCGACGAGCCGACGGGAAACCTCGACCCCGGTACGTCGATCGACATCATGCGCCTCCTCGCGCGCATCAACGCCGGCGGGACCACGGTCGTCATGGCCACGCACGAGGCCGGATTCGTCGACCAGATGCAGCGCCGCGTGATCGAGCTGCGCGGTGGCGAGATGGTGCGCGACGAGCGCCACGGTGGCTATGGCGACCGTTCGGGGCTGCCCGTGCTCGCACCCGAGGTCGAGAAGGGCGCGGCCGCGGTCGCCGCGCTCACGGCCGTGCTCGAGGTGCAGCGCGAGGTCACGAACATCACCGGGCCCGTCGAGCCGCTGCGCGGACCGGAGGGGTCGGAGCAGGTCTCCGCCGCCCCCGTCGAGCCCACGTCGCCGTCGGTCACCACCGCTCCGGGGGAACGCCGCGAGCCCGGGACGAACACGCGCTCCATCCCGGTGAGCAACCCCGAGGTCGACGCGCTCGGCCTCGCCGACAGGCTCGGTCTCGCCGAGAAGAAAGACCGCGACGACGAAGTGGGACCCACGTCATGAGGTTCGGGCTCATCCTCTCGGAGGCCTTCACGGGTCTCCGCCGTAACGCGTCGATGGTCATCTCGGTCATCCTCGTCACCTTCGTGTCCTTGACGTTCGTCGGCGCCGCGATGCTCATGCAGATGCAGATCGGCAAGATGCAGTCGTACTGGGCGGATCGCGCGCAGGTCGCGGTGTTCATGTGCTCCACCGTCTCCGACAAGCCGACATGCAACGCCGGCGAAGCCGCCACGCAGGAGCAGATCGACGCGGTGCGCGCGACGCTCGACGGCGAGGCGCTCAAGCCGCTCATCCGCGATTACACCTTCTCGACCAGCGATGAGGCCTACCAGAACGCTCAGGGGTTGCTGTCGTCCGACATCGCCGGCGTCGTCACGGCCGACCAGTTCAACGCGACCTTCAACATCAACCTCGTCGACCAGAATCAGTCCGACGTGATTGCGGAGGCGTTCAGCGGACAGGCCGGCGTCGAAGAGGTGACCAATCAGATGCAGTACCTGGAACCGCTGTTCCAGTCGCTCACGGTCGCCACCTACGTCGCCGTCGGTATCGCCGGTCTCATGCTCATCGCCGCGGTGCTCTTGATCGCCACGACGATCCGTCTCTCCGCTTTCGCGCGGCGAAGAGAACTCGGCATCATGCGTCTCGTCGGAGCGTCCAACCGGTTCATCCAGACGCCGTTCATCCTCGAGGGCGTGCTCGCCGCGCTGATCGGATCCGCTCTCGCGAGCGTCGCCGTGTGGGCCATCGTGCAGGTCGGGGTCGAGAGGTACCTGCGCGATCGGATCAGCTTCATCACCTCGTGGGTGAGTCTCTCGGACGTCGCGATCGTGGTCCCCGTGATCGTGGTGATCGGCGTCGTCCTGGCCGCGTTGAGTGCCGGCTTCGCCATTCGGCGTTGGCTGCGCGCCTGATCGCGTAGACTGAGGGGCTCTGTGTGCCCGTGATCATGAGGAGGTGGCACCATGCCTCGTGAGCAGGGGGAGAAGCTCATCGCGTCCAACAAGAAGGCGCGACACGACTACGCGATCGAGAAGACGTACGAAGCCGGTCTCGTGCTGACCGGTACCGAGGTGAAGTCGCTGCGCCAGGGGCGTGCGAACCTCACCGACGGCTACGCGTACATCGACGGCGGTCAGGCCTATCTCGACGCCGTGCACATCCCGGAGTATTCGCAGGGCCACTGGACGAACCACTCGGCCAAGCGCACGCGGAAGCTGCTGCTGCACAAAGAAGAGATCGTGAAGCTCTCGCACGCCGTCGCGGCGGGCGGCTACACGCTCGTTCCGTTGCGTCTGTACTTCCTTGACGGGCGTGCGAAGGTCGAGATCGCGGTGGCCAAGGGCAAGCGCGAGTTCGAGAAGCGGCAGACGATCCGCGAGCGCGAGGACAAGCGCGAGGCCGAGCGGGCCATGCGGACGAAGAACCGCCTCGGCGACTGAGCCCCGTCACTCCGCGCGGAAGCGTCCTTCTACGGTCGAGCTGACGACGATCTCGGGCGGCTGCAGGCTGAACGACGGCCCGCTGTCGGCGGACATCGTGCGCGCGGCGAACACCGGCGGGTTCTCGGGCCGCGCCGCCAGGAGTCCGGCATCCGCGATCTCGACGGCGGTGACGGATGCCATCCCCAGGGCATCCGCGTAGGCGGTGGCGCGCTCGACCGCGACGTGGACCGCGTCGGCGGCGACGTCTCGCTCGACGCGGGCGCGTGTCTCCTCGGAAAGGCGCCACTCCACCGCGGTCACCTGGACGTCGTCGGACTCGGCGACGTCGCCGAGCCACCACGACAGCGCTCCGGCGTCGGTGAAGGTGGCCGACAGTTCGACCGCGGCGTGATGGACGAGGGGGAGTTGGGCGCCCTCGTTGTTCCACGGCCGGTCGGACCAGACCGACACGCGCGCGCTCGACCACTCGGACACCTCGCCCGAGCGCAGGTGCGCGACGAGCCCGTCCTGGACGGATGAGGCGCGCTCCTGCGCACGCTCGACGACCGGGCCGCGAGCGGGTCCGTCCGTCACGACGCTGACTCGCACCGCGGCTTCCTCGGCGCGCACGCGGGCGCTGCTCTCGCCGCGGACGGTGATGACGACCTCGCTCATGCCGCGAGCCTACGGGAGGCCGGTCCTCCGAGGCCGGGCGGGCGCGGTCGGGGCGGACCGTCCGGCGGAGTTCGTTGTGGACACGCCGGTCGATGGCCGCCCCGCACGGCGTGTCGCGGCCGAACTCCGCGTGACGGTCCGCGGGGCGGAGGTCGGCGGGGCGGACCGTCAGGCGGACCCTGTGGCCGACACGCCGTGGGGCGGGCTGTGGCGACCGGTGTGTCGCGGCCGAACTCCGCGTAACGGTCCACGGGCCCGCGCGACGGCCCGCCGCCCCACCGTGGGAATCACCGGGCCCCTCGATACGTTGTAGACTGTGATGCTCGGGTGCCGCTGATGAAGACGGCGACCGAGGTGGTAATTCAACAGCGTGACAGTGGCCACTCCGAACGGAGTTCCCGGGGCTGATCGGTTTCGACAGCGCCTGCGAACCCGCGAGAAGCGGGCCGAGGATGTGGGGTTATCTCGTAAACGCTCCCTGCAAAACAATAAGTGCCGATGCTAAGCGCACTGACTTCGCCCTCGCTGCGTAAGCGAGCCCGATAGTCCGTCAGACCGTGTGTGACCCCGCCACGGATCCTGGCGTCATTTAGGGGTCTTGCTGCGTGACGGCGTCTGGACGTCACGCGGGACTTTTCCCAGGCTGGGCTTGTCGACTTAGGTGTCTGTGACAAAGGTCGGAGCCGAGCAGAACGTTTTCACAGACTGCGCCCGGAGAAAACGCGGAGACCCAGCGTTGGACGGGGGTTCGATTCCCCCCAGCTCCACGAGCCACTGTCACCTCGACGACGCCCCCGCTCCCACCCGTTTCGGTGGGGCGGGGGCGTCGTCGTTTCCGCCGTCGTCAGGCGGCCGAGCGCGTGTGGATGTCGCTCTCGCCCGAGACGCCGTTGAGCTCGAGGTATACCCGGCCCTCGGTGCGGGTGAGCGTGGCCGTGCTGCGTCGTTCGATGTGACCGGCCATGCGCTCCACGAACCCCGCGTCGAAGCTGTGCAGGAGAACGTCCTCACCCCGGTGGATCCGCTTTCCGGCCCACGGTGCGGCGACCTTGTCGGGGTCGCGGTGCGTGTACACGGCGGTGCGCGCGGCCTTCATGCTGCCGGTGTGCAGGCGGGCGGCATCCGGGGCTCCCACCTCGATCCACGCCACCAGCGCGCCCGTGAGGTCGCGCACGAGCACAGCGGGTTCGTCCGTGGCCGAGATGCCCTCGCTGAAGTCGATGCCGTCCTCGTACTCGAGGCAGTAGGCGAGCACACGGGTCAGCATGTAGGCGTCGGTCTCGGACGGATGCCGAGCGACGCGGATCGACAGCTCGTCGTAGACGCCGCGGTCGACGTCGGAGAGCTGCACCGTGAACGTGTGAATGGTCGCGCCGATAGCCACGAGGGTCGAGCCTACGTCGTCTGCGCTCGCCTGCGCGTTCGCGCACCCCGTTGAGTTGCGCCGAATGGTCGCCGCGAAGCCTCCCGAGCGGACATTCGGCGCGAGTCGCCGAGTGTGGCGCGCTTGTCGGGGCGCGAACGCAGCGCATAGCGTCGAGGGATGCCAGATCCCCGCGCACTCCGCATCGATGTCGGCCCGTTCCGCCTGGAGCCGACGCCCGACGCCGGCATGTGGACCGCCGTGCCGCGCGATGCGGACGGGGGAGTGGCATCCGGGATCACTGCCGCGTGGAGCGACTGGGTCGCGTTCGCGGAGAAGGTGCGCCGGGCCGACGAGTTGTGGCGCGAGCGCGAGTCGCGCGGGGACGCGTGGGACGAGGGTTTCGTGGCCGCGAGGGATGCCGCAGCGATCAACCCCTACCGGTGACGGGTCAGGAGGGTCCGTCGACGAGCACGAGACTCTGACGGGTGTCGGCCATCTTCACCCAGCCGTCGCCGAAGAGGTACGTGATGCCATACCCCTCGCTGTCGCCTCGGCCACCCACCCACGCGGAGTTCTCCGTCACGTAGGTGCCGCCCGGCCCGTCCTCGCGGCGCCAACCGGAGGCGATGAGCTCTCGCTCAGCCTTGGCCGCGGTGGCGTCGTCGATCGGAGCCCAGCCGAACACCTGGACGCGGTCCGTCGTGATCCGCTGGTCGCCCCACTTGCACTGGATCCCGCCGTCGATCTCGGTCGCCCCGATGCGGAACGGCTCGGAGCTCACGCTCCACCCGAGGCTCCGGAAGTCGTCGGCGGTGCTCTTCGGGATGATCGTGTCGCACGTGGGGTCGGCAGCGGGCTCGGGGGTGCCGTCGGAGGTCGGTTTCGGGGTGGAGGTGCCGGGGGCGTCGCTCGGCACCTGCGCGGCCGCGGTCGGCGTCGGTGCCGGAGCGGAGCAACCGGCGAGCAGGATGCCGGCTAGCGCGACGGTCGAGATGACGAGCCCGAGACGGCGGCTCACGCGGTGCCCTCGTCGTGCGTGAGGCGGAAGAAGTCGTCGTGCAGGATGCCGTTGGTCGCGAACGACGAGCCGGCGTCGAGGCGGTCGGATCCGTCGAAGGCGGTGAAGCGGCC
Organism: Microbacterium sp. NPDC086615; assembly: GCF_040686055.1. NCBI lineage: Bacteria > Bacillati > Actinomycetota > Actinomycetes > Micrococcales > Microbacteriaceae > Microbacterium > Microbacterium sp. NPDC086615. The sequence goes on along the minus strand of NZ_JBFBJJ010000001.1, from coordinate 1,037 downwards.
GCCCGCTTCGCGCACGATCGGCGCGAGGGCGGCGACGTCGTACTCCTTCACGCCGAACTCCGCCACGAGCTCGAGGCGGCCCTCGGCGAGCCACATGTAGGGAAGGGCATCGCCGTACCCCCGGTCGCGCCAGACGGCGCGGGTGAGTCGGTCCAGGGCCGGGAGGAGGTCGACGTCGCGCCACTGCTCGACGCTCTGGAAGCTGACACTGGCCTTCGCCACATCGTCGATGTCGGAGACCCGGATGCGGCGGGGAGCGCCGGACGGGGTGTTCGTCCACGCCCCGTGGCCCGTCGCGGCCCACCAGCGGCGCCCGAGGGCCGGCTGGCTCACCACTCCGACCACGGGAACCTCACCGACGCTGAGGGCGATCAGCGTCGCCCAGATCGGGATGCCGCGCATGTAGTTGTGCGTGCCGTCGATCGGGTCGATCACCCAACGCCGCGCGGTGTCACCCGACGTGCCGTACTCCTCGCCCAGAACGGCGTCGCCGGGGCGCTCGGCATCCAGGATCTCTCGGATCGCCCGCTCGGTCGCGAGGTCGGCTTCGGTCACGTGCGTCCGGTCGGCCTTCGTGTCGATGCGCAGGTCGTCGGCGTCGAAGCGCGCCATGGCGACCGCGTCGGCGGCGTCCGCCAGTCGCAGAGCGAGCGCGAGGTCGTCGGCGAGGGTGGGGAGGTTCTCGTCGGGAGTCGGGGACACGGCTCCAGGATAACCGGCGACCCCGGGCCGATTTGGCGCGGTCGCGTCACGCCTGGTAACGTAATCCCTCGGTTCGCCAAGCAAATCTGAGGCGGATCAGCCTGCACCTCTAGCTCAATCGGCAGAGCAACTGACTCTTAATCAGTGGGTTCTGGGTTCGAGTCCCAGGGGGTGCACGCACCGGGCCTCCACCTTCGGGTGGGGGCCCTTTCTCGTGCGGGCGGACATTACTCCACGGTCGGCTTATAGGCAAGAACGTGTGGATGGCTCGGGCGTGTCAGCTCCGTCCTGCCCATCCGGTTCGGATCCAGAGGCCTTCCTCGGCGGTGACGGCG